>NZ_JAQKGN010000011.1:0-148533 GCF_027956555.1 Agrobacterium sp. ST15.16.055 | reverse complement strand
AATCCCCCAAGGCTCAAAACCCCGGAAACAAACAAGCATTCAGCTCATCTTCTTGATTTTCTTAGAACGAAAGACTTCGTCGCCAGCAGCGCCGCCGCCCTCGTTCAGTGAGCGGACTTATAAGAGATCACCCTCAAACAAGTCAACACACCTATCGTCAAAAAACTGACATTTTTCGTAAGTTATTGTTATTTAATGAGAGTTTTGAGTTTCATCTAATAAACAGGGTCCAGCGGCCTCCTTTACCTGCCGACTGGCCCTGCTTCGGGAAACATGCAATAGGAACGGACAGGAGTTTCAGTCAGATCGGGGCGTCCAACGTCCCTATAAAGCCAAGAATTGGAGAGCCCGTGCGCATTCTTGATGAAGCCGTCATTCCCGAGCTGCCGAATTACTACCGCGGCAAGGTCCGGGAAAACTACGACCTGCCCGACGGTAACCGCATCATCATATCCACCGACCGCCTGAGCGCCTTCGACCGTATCCTCACATGCATCCCTTATAAGGGACAGGTGCTCACCCAGACGGCGCGCTACTGGTTCGAGCATACCAAGGATATCTGCCCCAACCATGTGGTCAGCTATCCCGATCCGAATGTCGTTATCGGCAAGAGGCTCGACATATTGCCGGTCGAAGTCGTGGTTCGAGGATATCTGGCCGGCACGACGGGCACCTCAATCCTTACCCTTTATAAGAAGGGTGAAAGGCAGATGTATGGCATGAGCCTGCCTGATGGAATGAAGGACAACCAGATTTTGCCCGAACCGGTGATCACACCAACGAGCAAAGCATTCGATGGCGGCCACGACGAACCGCTGACGCCCGCAGAGATCGTCGGGAAGAAACTGTTGACGCAGGAGCAATGGGACACGCTTTCCCGTTACGCCTTGGCGCTGTTCCAGCGTGGGCAGGAAATTGCCGCAAAGCAGGGGCTCATTCTCGTCGACACAAAATATGAATTTGGGACGGACGAGAACGGTACGATCATCCTGGCTGACGAAATCCATACGCCGGACAGCAGCCGCTATTGGATGGCTGACAGCTACGAGGAAAGTTTCCGCAACGGAACGCGGCCGGCAAGCTTCGACAAGGATTTCGTAAGAGCCTGGGTCGCCGAACGCTGCGACCCTTATAAGGACGACGTTCCCGAAATTCCGCAGGATCTCGTCCTGCAGACATCCAAGGTTTATATTGATGCTTATGAACGCATCACCGGACAGCGCTTCGTTCCCGACGATAGCGGCGAAACGCCGCTTGCAAGGGTACGCCGGAATCTGGAGCCGTTCTTCCCCGGAGTCTGACCCGTGAGCAAAACGATCGAACAGGCGAGAAAGGGCGACAGGAAGAATGACCTTCCCGTGCGGCGCCGGCCTCGTCGTTCCGCTGAGGAAACCCGGCGGGACATTCTCGCCAAAGCCGAGGAGCTTTTCCGCCAGCGCGGTTTCAATGCGGTGGCGATTGCGGATATCGCCGCGGCGCTCGGCATGTCGCCTGCGAATGTCTTCAAGAATTTCAGTTCCAAGAACGCACTCGTTGATGCGATCGCTTTCGAGCAGATCGGCGCGTTCGAACGGGACATCAAGCCGCTGGATAAAAGCCACGCGCCGCTTTCGAGACTGCGCCATCTAACACGCACCCTGATGGAACAGCACCACCGGGATTTAAACGACAATCCCTACATATTCGAAATGATCCTGATGACGGCAAAGCAGGACATGAAATGCGGCGACTATTACAAATCCGTCATTGCAAACCTTCTGGCCGACATTATCCGTGACGGTGTCGCTGCGGGAATCTATGCCCCCGCCGACATTCCGCCCCTTGCGAACACCGTGCTCCACGCGCTTACAAGCGTAATCCATCCCGTCCTCCTGGCACGCGAAGACATCGGCAATTTAGCAACACGTTGCGATCAACTCGTCGATTTAATCGATGCGGCATTACGCAATCCGCTTGCTAAGTGACGATTCCCAATTTACGTCACCTTCTCGCAATTGCTTGCGAAGCGCATAAGCCTGCGCTTCTATGGGCGTGGCGGTCCGGGCAGAATGAGCGAAAAGGGTCACTTCCAAGGCCTTCGCCCTTCGTGTCTGTTTCCGGACGCGCATCCGCCGAGCGACATTGCGCTTATAGTTGAATGCGATCGATACGCAGGGAAGAACAATGAGCCGACGTATTTTGCCCCTATTTGCTTCTCTGTGTGTAACCGCCCTTCTGGCGGGTTGCAGCGATGGCGGCGAGAGCAGCCAGAACGCCGCCCAGAATACGGAGCGTCCGCCGTCTCCGGTCAGCGTCATCCTGATGAAGACCGGGGAATACCCGTTGACCACGGTCCTGCCCGGTCGCGCCAGCGCGTTCCAGACAGCGGAAATCCGCCCGCGCGTCACCGGCATCATCCGCGAAATTCCCTTCAAGGAAGGCAGCGAGGTCAAGCAGGGCGATGTTCTCTACCAGATCGAGGACAATACCTATCTGGCAGAAGTGGCGCAGGCCAAGGCGAGCGTGGCGAAGGCGGAAGCAAGCGTTCCGAGCGCCGAGGCGAACCTTGCCCGTTACGAACGTCTGGTCAACAGCGGCGCGACGCAGATCGAATATGAAAACGCCAAGGTGACGCTGCTGCAGGCGCAAGCCGATGTGGCGCAGACCAAGGCTGCGCTGGAAACGGCGGAAATCAACCTCGATCTCACCAAGGTCCGCGCCCCCTTCGACGGCATCACCAGCGCAACAGCCTTCAGCATCGGCAACGTGGTGACGGCCAACCAGACGACGGCTTTGACGACGCTGCGCCGCATCGATCCGATCTATATCGACCTGATGGAATCCAGCATCAATCTTCTGCGTCTGAAAAAGGCGATCTCGTCGGGCCAGCTCGGCGGCGACACGAAGGAGACCGGTATTCACCTGACGCTGGAAGACGGCACCGAATACAAGCATGACGGCAAGATCGACATGTCCGACATGGCGGTGAGCGAAACCACCGGCACCTTCTCCATCCGCGCCCTGTTCGAGAACCCGGACGATCTCCTGCTTCCCGGCACCTATGTCCGCGCCACGCTGACCATCGGCAAGGAAAAGGGCTTCCGCATTCCGCAGCGCGCCGCGAGCCGCAACGCCAGTGGCGAACTGACGGCGAAATTCGTGACGGCGGAAAACAAGGTGGAAACCCGCACCTTCCCGTCCAGTCAGCAGTCGGGCAACGCCTGGCTGGTGACGGAAAACGTCAAGGATGGCGACAAGCTGATCGTTGATGGCTTCCAGTGGATTGCCGAAGGCGCGACTGTCGCACCGGTTGAAGTGACCATCGACGATCGCGGTATCGTCGTTCTGCCGCAGCAAGCTCCGCCTGCCGCCGCCCCCACGAAATAAGCATGAGCACGAAACCCTCGGTCGAAGCTCGTAAAAGGTAAGGCAGGACTGCCATGGCCCATTTCTTCATCCGGCGCCCCGTGTTTGCATGGGTTATCGCCATCGTCATCATGCTGGGCGGCGCCCTCGCGATCTGGACATTGTCCATTTCGCAGTACCCGGATATTGCGCCGACGACGGTTCGCGTCAGCGCGACTTATAACGGAGCCAGCGCCGAAACCGTCGAAAAATCGGTGACGACCATCATTGAGGACGGCATGACCGGCCTCGATGACCTCACCTATATGACATCGTCGTCCTCAACGGGCAGCGCCGAAGTGACGCTGACCTTCGGCAACAGTATTCTGCCTGACATTGCGCAGGTTCAGGTGCAGAACAAATTGCAGCTTGTCCAGTCGCAATTGCCCGATACCGTGCAGCAGCAGGGTATCCAGGTCAGCCGCTCGACATCGAGCATTCTGATGGTCGGGGCGCTGATCTCGACCGACGGCAAACGCAACTCGGCCGATCTCGGCGACGTGTTCTCCTCGCGTGTCGAGGACCAGATCAAGCGTCTTGAGGGTGTGGGCAGCATCAACGTCTTCGGTTCTGAATATGCGATGCGCATCTGGCTGGATCCGTTCAAGCTCAACAAATACCAGCTGACGACCGCCGACGTGACCAGCGCCATCCAGAGCCAGAACACCCAGGTTTCGGTCGGCTCGCTCGGCGCGGTACCGGCCGTCAAGGGCCAGCAGCTCAACGTGACGGTAACGGCGCAGAGCCAGCTCACCACCGTCGCCGATTTCGAGAAGGTCATCCTCAAAGTCGAAAAAGACGGCGCAACGGTCCGCCTCAGCGACGTGGCGCGCATCGAAATCGGCCAGGAAACCTATGGCGGCGATTCCCGCTCCAACGGCCGTCCGTCCGCCGGTTTCGCAGTCAACCTCGCCACGGGCGCCAACGCGCTCGATACGGCGGCCCGCGTGAAAGCGGCCCTGACGAATGTCGAGGGTTCGTTGCCCGAGGGGGTTTCGATTGAATATCCCTATGACACCACGCCCTTCGTGAAACTGTCGATCGAGAAAGTGGTGCACACGCTGATCGAGGCGATCATTCTCGTCTTCGTGGTACTTCTGGTATTCCTGCAAAACCTCAGAGCCACCTTCATCCCGATGATCGCCGTGCCGGTGGTTCTCTTGGGCACATTCGGCGTGCTTGCGTTGACAGGTTATTCGATCAACACGCTGACCATGTTCGCCATGGTGCTTGCCATCGGCCTTCTCGTGGACGACGCCATCGTCGTCGTCGAAAACGTCGAACGTATCATGTCGGAAGAAGGCCTGTCGCCGGTTGAGGCGACGGAAAAGTCGATGGGCGAGATCACCGGTGCTATCGTTGGTATCGCACTCGTGCTGACCGCCGTGTTCATTCCGATGGCCTTTTTCGGCGGATCGACCGGCATCATCTATCGCCAGTTCTCGATCACCATCGTGTCAGCTATGCTGCTGTCGGCTGTGGTCGCCATCGTTCTGACACCGGCGCTTTGCGCCACGATGCTGAAACCGATCGACCATCACAAGAAGCAGCGCGGACCGGGCGCCTGGTTCAACCGCGGCTTCGGCAAAACGACGGACGGTTATGTGTCCTCCATCGGCTATCTGCTGAAGCGTCCGCTGCGCGTGATGATCATTTTCGCGGTCGTTATCGGAGGCTGCGTCTGGTTCTTCAGCAAGCTGCCTAGCTCGTTCCTGCCGCAGGAAGACCAGGGTGTTCTTCTGACGATCATCCAGACGCCGACCGGTTCGAACATCGAACGCACCAACGAGGTGGTGAAGCAGGTTGAAAACTACTTCCGCGAAAAGGAAGCCGCCAATGTCGAATCGGTCTTCGGCGTGCTCGGCTTCAGCTTCAGCGGTTCTGGCCAGAACAACGCCATCGTTTTCACCAAGCTCAAGGATTTCGAAGAACGCACGGCGCCGGATCAACATGCCGGTGCCATCGTTCAGCGCGCCATGGGCACCTTCTTCGGTTTCCGCGACGCGCAGGTCTTCCCGCTTCTGCCTCCGGCCATTCAGGGCATGGGCACATCGAGCGGTTTCTCGATGTATCTCGTGGATAGCGGCCGCAACGGCACCGATGCCCTGACCGCCACGTCCAAGGAACTGATCGCGCTGGCGACCAGCAATCCGAAGGTCAGCTCGCTCAGAAGCGGCAACCAGGACAATGAAACGCAGATGAAGATCGTTCTCGATCAGGAAAAGATGGGAGCCATGGGGGTCGATCTGTCCTCAGTGAACCTCATGCTGTCGACGATCTTTGCCGGCCGGGATGTCAACGACTTCACGCTCAACGGCGAGCTGAAGCCGGTCTATGTTCAGGGTGATGCGCCCTATCGCATGCAGCCGGACGACCTCAAGTTCTGGTACGCCCGCAATACCAATGGCGAAATGGTGCCTTTCTCTTCCTTCAGCGAAGTGAAATGGATCAATGCGCCTCCGTCTCTCGCCCGCTTCAACGGCACGGGCGCCATCTCGCTCGAAGGCACCGCCGGTGCAGGCGTTGCGTCCGGTGACGCCATGGACGAGATGGAACGGCTGACGGCGAGCCTGCCGGGCGGCTACACGGTGGCGTGGCAGGGCATTTCCTATCAGGAACGCCTTTCCGGCTCTCAGGCGCCGATGCTCTATGCGTTGTCGGTACTGATCGTGTTCCTTTGCCTTGCCGCTCTCTATGAAAGCTGGTCGATCCCCTTCTCGGTCATTCTGGCCGTTCCGGTGGGTGTCCTCGGCGCTTTGACTGCGGCCCATTTCTTCGGCCAGACGAATGACGTTTACTTCAAGGTGGGCCTGCTGACGACTATCGGTCTCGCGGCGAAAAACGCGATCCTGATCGTCGAGTTCGCCAAGGAGAGGCAGGAGCACGGGTTAAGTCTTGTGGAAGCGGCGCTGGAGGCAGCCAAGCTGCGCCTGCGTCCGATCATCATGACGTCGCTGGCTTTCATCCTGGGTGTCGTGCCTCTGGCAATCGCAACTGGAGCGGGTTCTGCCGCGCAAAATGCAATCGGAATCGGGGTTCTGGGTGGTATGCTTTCTGCAACACTGCTCGGAATTTTCTTCGTTCCGTCCTTTTTCGTCATCATTCGCCGCCTTTCAAGGCGTTAACAAAACAAAAATGGGCTGTGCCAACCGTTAATACGCTGCTAGAAATGTTGCCGATTTGGCTAATGCACGTTTCTAGGGCATATCGACCGCGCAGCCCGTTTGTCAGCAAGCCGCGCTCGGTAAGCCAACCTAAGAATTGGGAAAATTACATGCTGTCTATTCGCGCTACTCTTCCCCTGACAATGCTGCTGCTCTCAGGCTGCGTCGTCGGGCCCGACCACAAAACGCCGGAAATTCAATTGCCGGGAAAGTTTGCGGAAGCCGGAAAAACCAGTAATGGCGACATCAGCAGCGTTGCGTGGTGGACGGCCTTTAACGATAGCCGCCTCAATGGTTACGTTTCCACGGGCCTCAGTCAGAACCTGACCGTGATGCAGGCGATCGAGCGCATCAATCAGGCGCAGGCACAGGTGATCGTGGACGGCGCTGGCGGCCTGCCAAGCCTGACGGCAAGCGGCAGCCACTCGACCAGCGAGACCAAGGGCAGCTATCGAGATGTTCCCGTCACGAACGTGTCGTCGGGCGGCCTCAGCGTTTCCTGGTTCCTAGACCTCTTCGGCCGTTACCGCCGCGCCACCGAAAGCGCCAATGCATCGCTCGATGCCGCTTACTCCACGGTCGACGTTCAGCGCCTGACGCTGATTTCAGCCGTCGCCGCCGCCTATATCGACGTGCGCTACTATCAGGAACGTCTGGAGATCGCTCGCCAGAACCTGGGCTCGCGCCGCGAAACGCTCGATCTGACCAAGTTGCAGCTCGAAGCCGGTGCGGCCTCGCGCCTCGATGTCGTCCAGTCCGAAGGTCTGGTCAATTCGACGCTGTCGCAGATCCCCGGCCTCGAAACCAGCTTCCGCAAGGCCGCGCACCGCATCGCGACCCTGCTCGGCATGCCGGCCTCGTCGCTCATCGCTGAACTGCAGAAGGGCGCACGCCAGCCTGTTGCGCGGGCAGTTCCCCCCACCGGTATTCCGGCCGACCTGATACGCAACCGCCCGGACATCCGCGTCGCCGAACGTAATCTCGCCGCTGCGGTCGCCACGATCGGCGTGACCGAGGCGCAACTTTATCCAAGCATAGAGCTTGGTGGTGCGATCACCCCGAGCTATAATTTCCTGAGCGGCGGCGCTAGAGGAACGGCCAATAGCTGGTCCTTCGGTCCGAGCCTAACTCTTCCGATTCTCGACGGCGGCAGACTGCGCGCCAATGTCGACATCGCCAACTCACAGGCGCGAGAGCAATATCTCGTCTGGAAGGCAACTGTTCTCAATGCGGTGGAAGAAGTCGAAAACGCCCTGGCCGCTATCAATCGCGACCAGCGTACCGTCAACGCTCTGAGAAAGACCGTCGCCTCCTACCAGGAAGCGCTACAACTCTCCACTGCCAGCTATCGTGACGGTGCATCGTCTCTGCTCGATGTTCTGGATGCTCAGCGCTCGGTCTCAGATGCACAGGCAAACCTTGCCACGGCGATCCAAACGACCGCGCAGGACTACGTCTCGCTCAACGTAGCGCTCGGCGGCGGTTACGCCGTTGGCCAGACCACGGCTCCGAAGAAGGCGCCCGGCCCGACCCGGACCGCGGCCAAGGCCATGTAAGACACGCCGCAAGGCAAAGAAAAAGCCCGCGTCTCGACGCGGGCTTTTTATTGTTCGTGATACAAAAAACACCGGTCGCCCGGTGCTTTTTTAACTGGCCGTCAGGCTCAGTTCTTGGCGCGCTCGACGTAGGAATTGTCTTCGGTCGCGATGACCACGCGGATACCGGCATCGATATGCGGTGGCACCATGGTGCGGATGCCATTGGAGAGAATTGCCGGCTTGTAGGAAGAAGACGCCGTCTGGCCCTTGACGACCGGTTCGGTTTCCGTGATTTCCAACGTGACGTGACGCGGTAGTTCAACGGCCAGCGGATTGCCTTCGTGGATGGAAAGAACGCAGGTCATGCCTTCCTGAAGATAGGCCTTCTGGTCACCCATCGTCTCGACATCGACCACGACCTGATCGTAGTTTTCCGGGTTCATGAAGTGGAAGCCTTCGCCGTCTTCATAAAGGAACTGGAAGTTCAGGTCTTCGACGAAAGCCCGCTCGACCTGCTCGGTGGTGCGCCAGCGTTCGGAGACCTTCACGCCGTCAACGATGCGGCGCATGTCCACCTGCGTGACCGGCGTGCCTTTGCCGGGGTGAAAGTTCTGCGCAGTGAGAACGACGTAAAGCTTGCCGTCCACGTCGAGAACATTGCCCTTGCGGACGGATGAGGCGATAACCTTGACCATATGACTTCCTTGTAACTCGATGAAATGCGTCGTAAAGGACTGCGTGGCAGCACCGGCCCCGGCAGACGTTTTGTCTTTTTTCTGGGGCGCAACTACCTTAAATCCGCACGAATTGCCAGCCTTCTACAGCAATTCGCGGAAGAGTGCCTAGCGGTTTTCCGCCCGGAAATGCTTTAAATGATGCGATCAGGCGTTTTGCGGGCCATTTATCCGCAATTGAGCGCCGCAGAGAAGACGGAAAAGAACTGAGAATGCGCGCAAGCAAAGACACAATGTCGCCATGGTGGACGCCTGATGTCCACGCGGATCGACGCGCGTTTCTCATTGAGCGCAATGCGATCCAGTCGGCCTTTCGCGGCTATTTCGCCAGCGCCGATTTTCTTGAGGTCGATACCGCGACACTGCAGGTTTCCCCCGGCAACGAGGCTCATCTGCATGCTTTCGCTACGCAAGGCCTGACGCCGGCCGGCGACGCCGCGCCGCTTTATCTTCACACTTCTCCCGAATTTGCCTGCAAGAAGCTGCTCGCCGCCGGTGAAAAACGCATCACCTGTTTTGCCCATGTTTACAGAAACCGGGAAAGAGGCCCTCTGCACCATCCGGAATTCACCATGCTGGAGTGGTATCGGGTCGGCGAAAACTATGAGAGCCTAATGAAGGACAGCGCCAATCTTCTGGCGCTGGCAGCTGAAACCGCAAAGGCGAAGAGTTTCACCTATCGTGGTCGCAGCGTCGATCCGTTTCTCGAACCTGAGCGGGTAAGCGTCGCCGAAGCCTTCGAGCGATATGCCGGTGTGGACCTGCTGGCCACCATCAGCCGAAACGGCGAAACCGACAGTCGCCATCTTGCCGCGAGCCTCACCAATGCCGGCATTCGCGTGGCCGATGACGATACCTGGGCGGATATGTTCAGCCGTGTCATCGTGGAACGGGTGGAACCGGAACTGGGTTTCGGCAGAGCGACCATTCTTGACGAATATCCGACCGCAGAAGCGGCCCTTGCCCGCAAGTCCCTTGGGGATGCGCGGGTGGCGGAGCGTTTCGAGCTATATGCCTGCGGCGTTGAACTCGCCAACGCCTTTGGTGAATTGACCGACGCGACTGAGCAGAGACGGCGTTTCGAAATGGAAATGGTCGAGAAGCAGCGCATTTACGGCGAGACCTATCCGCTGGACGAGGATTTTCTGGCCGCACTCGCCATCATGCCGCCTGCAAGCGGCATAGCGCTCGGGTTCGATCGGCTGGTGATGCTGGCGACGGGCGCCCCCCGTATCGATCTCGTCATGTGGGCCCCAGTCGCGGAATATGGACGATGACAGGGCTTGAGATCATCAAGACACCCGAAGCGCTTCTCGAAGCGGGGCTGATTGAAGCCGAAGCGCTGGAGAACCTGCGCGCGGTGACGCAGCGTTACGCACTCGCCATCACGCCATCGATTGCCGGGCTGATCGACAGCCGCGACCCGCAGGATCCCATTGCCCGGCAATTCGTACCGGACGCGGCCGAACTCGTTCACCTTCCCGAAGAGCGCGACGACCCGATTGGCGACGACGCACACAGCCCCGTCCACGGCATCGTCCACCGTTATCCCGACCGGGTTCTTTTAAAGGCGGTGCACGTCTGCCCCGTCTATTGCCGCTTCTGTTTCCGCCGGGAAATGGTCGGACCGCAGGGCAATGGCATGATGAGCCCGGCTGAGCTTGACGCCGCATTCGACTATATAAATGCGAACCCCGCCATCTGGGAGGTCATCCTGACCGGTGGCGATCCGCTGGTGCTTTCCCCCCGGCGCCTGTCTGACCTGATGACGCGCCTGAAAAACATACCGCATGTGAAGATCGTCCGATTCCATACCCGCGTGCCGGTGGTCGATCCCGACCGTATCGACGTGGCACTGATCGATGCGCTGAAGGCCAGCGGCAAAACCACCTATGTGGCCCTGCACGCGAATCATGCCCGTGAACTCAGCGAAACCGCAAGGCGCGCCTCGGCGCGCCTGATCGACGCCGGCATCGCGATGGTCAGCCAGACCGTCCTTTTGAAAGGCGTCAATGACGACCCGGCGGTTCTTGCCGAGTTGATGCGCGCCTTTGTCGAGACCCGTATCAAGCCCTATTATCTGCATCATCCCGATCTTGCGCCCGGCACCAGCCATTTCCGGCCAACGATCGACGAGGGCCAGCGAATCGTTTCGGCGTTACGCGGAAACGTCTCCGGGCTCTGCCAGCCGACCTATGTTCTCGACATTCCCGGCGGTCACGGCAAGGCCGCTATCAGCCGAAATGCGGCCGAAAAGACCCGCGATGGCTGTTACTCCGTTTCCGATTTCAACGGAAACGATCATATTTACCCACCGCCCGCTACCGGCGGCAATTAAAACAAACATAAAAAGCCCGCTGCACCGGGCTTTTCGTGGCGGCCTCGGCCGAAAACAAAAATTTCACAATTCCGCCCCTCTCCTGTCATCATAAAGAAAAATATTCTACCTATAACAATCAGCATTGATTTTAGTGCTGGTCTGGATTATCAGTGTGGAACTGGAGAACGAGTCTCCTGATTCTGGGCCAACACCAATACAGGGAGTGTGTCATGTCAAAACATATCAACATCAACGCAATCCTTGGTCTTGAGTCCTGGAATGCTGGATTTAAATCCACGTGTTCCCGCTGCTGTCGAATGTGACCTGACGGTCTCAATTTCCTAAAAATCAGTTCGACAACATGCTGTGTAAATAAGCCACAGCGGGAGTATACCTATGCAAAAGCAAGTTATTGAATTCGCTGGCGAACCCGTCGGCATCGTCATACCGGACAACGACCGGCTGAAGTTCATCGCGGTGAAGTTCCACGTTCACGATCTGGACGAACAGAAGTTCGACAGCGCCGACGACGTGCGGATTGCCATCCGCGATCTCGTGCGCAACCGGAATCTGGCCGCAGTCGCCTGATGCGGGAAAACTTTCGCCCGCTCACAGAACCGTCAAAATTAGGCCGCGCCAAATATCGGACCCCGAACAGCGGTCCGATGGCGCGCTCTTCTCTTGCATGCCTCTTCTCTTGCATGTCTTGCGCGATAATCCGGCTGCCTGCATTTCGCTGACCGCAGATCGCCAAATCTGCCCTGAAGAATAGAGCATAGAGGCACCCCACCTGCTTCCCATCCTCAGGCAGAAAACATTCCAGCAAAATCAAAGTGGCGCATGGCCCCCGTGCAAAATGGCACTCCTGGGGCTCTACCCCGCGGCCCGCATGTATCGTCAGATAGGCTGCATCAAAACGCGGTAAACGTCAGCGTCGTCAGCGAGCGCACGATTCCCGGAATATTGACGATGTTCTGGTTGATGAACTTGCCGATATCCTCTTCCTGCGGCAGATAGATTTTCAGCAACAGATCATATTCACCGCTGGTGGAATAAAGCTCGGAAACCAGTTCCGTTTTGTAGATAGCGTCGGCGACATCATAGGTCTTGCCGGGCTCACATTGAAGCTGAACAAAAATGGGCTTCACGGACATCTCCCGTATTTGAACTTTCGGTGCATGGCTGCTCGTGCCACGCGTCATGGCGCACTATTGGCTGAGCTGCGTCCGTCTTGCAAGGCCGGTTACCGGATTACGCCGAAAACTGGCCCGGCATGCCGTTCGCCCCAATTGCGGCCTCGGAAACGATCCATCGCCGAAAACTCTCAAGCGGAGCATAACCAGCGCGATCCGGCATACAAGCGAGATAATAGGCTTCCTCGCTCTCCACTTCCCCCGCGACAGCCGCAACCAGACGACCGCTTCGCAACTCTTCCTCGATCATGAAGGACGGAATGAGCGACGCCCCGACACCGGCGCTCGCCGCCTCGGCAATCGTCGTGAACTGATCAAAAAGCATGCCATGCACATTGTCGAAACTGACGCAATGACTGCGAAACCATTGTTCCCAGGCGTCCGGCCGGGTCGTCATGTGCAGCAACGGGACATGCAGCAGATCGTCCGGCTTTGAAAGTCCGTGTCGCTCCTTGAAGGCCGGGCTGCAGACCGGAATGACCTTTTCATGCATCAGGAAAACCAGCTCGGTGCCCGGCCAATGCGGCAATCCGAAATGGATCGCCGCATCAACAGTGTCCGTGCGGAAATCGAATAGCGATGATCGCGTCAGAAGATTGACCGAAACGCCCGGGTGTCTGGCAATGAAATCGGGAAGACGCGGCACCAGCCAGCGCGTGCCGAAGCTCGGCAGGACGCCGAGATTGAGCGTGCCGCCATCCGGATTGGCGCGCAGGTTGAGTGAAGCCGTCGATATTCGCCGCAGCGCCTCGCGGATTTCCCTTGCATAACCCTCCCCGGCCCTTGTCAGCCGGATCGTCTGCCTCTCGCGCAGGAATAGCGCCGCGCCAAGCTGCTCTTCAAGCGCCAGAATTTGGCGGCTGACCGCACCCTGCGTCAGCCCCAGTTCCCTCGCAGCGGCGGTGACGCTGCCCGTGCGAGACGCAGCTTCGAAAGCCGCCAGCAGCGAAAGCGACGGCAGAAAACGGCGTGGCGGCAGCACCATATTCCCTCACGGAATGAACTCTTGACGATATGTCGATATTCAACAGGCAAGACCGCTTGTAAAGTCCTATAAACAAGGGCTTGTCACTCATACGAAGAACAAATGAACTGGCCCGGAACATGGTGGAACGATGTATAATGACCCCCGCTCGCATGGCCTCTGGGAAAAGACCGCGCCACAGCCGCCCGTAACGCCCGCCTGGGAGGGCGCAACGGTTGCTGATGTCGTCATTGTCGGAGGTGGCTTCACCGGCCAGTCCGCCGCCCTTCATCTTGCCGAATGCGGTGTGGATGTCGTTCTTCTCGAAGCAAGGGAAATCGGCTTCGGCGGCGCCGGCCGCAATGTCGGTCTCATCAATGGCGGCATGTGGGTCATGCCGAAAGAACTGCCCGGCGTGCTGGGTTCGACTTACGGCGAACGGCTTCTCGATCTTCTGGGCAATGCGCCCCTCCTCGTTCGCGAGTTGGTGGAGAAACACGCGATTCCCTGCGAAATCGAAAAAAACGGCACGCTGCATTGTGCCGTCGGCGACAAAGGGCTCGCCGAAATCCGCGAGCGCTGCGAACAATGGGCTGCGAGAGGCGCACCTGTCCGCATTCTTGATGCCGAGGAGACAGCGAGACGTACCGGCAGCACGGCCTATTCCGGTGCGCTTCTGGATACACGCGCCGGTACGATACAGCCGCTCGCTTATGTTCGAGGCCTTGCCGCAGCCGCCCGGAAAGCGGGTGCACGTCTGCACACCGAAAGCCCCGTGGTAGCGACCGAACGCAGCAACGGAAAATGGGTGGTGAAGACGCCGCAAGGGTCTGTAACCGCCAACTGGATCGTTGTGGCCACCGAAGCCTATAGCACCGGCCCATGGCAGATCGTTCGCGATGAACAGATCTACCTACCCTATTTCAATTTCGCGACGAGACCGCTCGGCGACAACCTGCAAAAGAGCATCCTGCCCGGCCGTGAAGGTTGCTGGGATACGAAGGAGATTCTCTCATCCTTCCGCATGGACAAAGCCGGCCAGTTGGTTTTCGGCAGTGTCGGTGCGCTACGCGGCACCGGCGCCGCCATTCATCGTGCCTGGGCAAAACGATCGCTGAAGCGGCTTTTCCCGCAGCTTGGAGACACGGAATTCGAATGTGAATGGTATGGCCAGATCGGCATGACGGACAATGCCGTTCCACGGTTTCACAAATTTGCGGAGAACGTCGTCGGCTTCTCGGGCTATAACGGCCGCGGCATTGCGCCGGGCACGGCCTTCGGCAAGGTCATTGCACAGCATATTCTCGGTGACATCGCCGAGGCAGAATTGCCGCTGCCTTTGACGGAGCCGAAAGCGCGGCCTGTCCGGGCATTGAAGGAAGCCTATTACGAGGCAGGCGCACAGATCGCCCATTTCGCTGGCGAGCGTTTTTGATCGGACTTCCAACGCACGACACGAACGTTCGGGCCGATGCTTCATTACGACGTTCGCCGTTATCGGATGCGCTCACCATCCCTCATCCCTATGCTTCTCACCAGGATTCAGCCAGCCCGCTAAGGGCTTTTTTCCACCCCAGCGATATATCCTTGAAAATATAATGAATGCCCTATAGGCCTATCGATATATTCATAGGAATATTTTGAAACGGGGTAACACACCATGAGACTTTTGCGTCGCAGCTTTCTCAAAACCATTGCCGCAGCCACATCCTTCTGGATGGCGGCCTCACTCGCGGCCGTTCCGGCCCATGCAGCCGAAAAAGTCACGGTGTTTGCCGCCGCGAGCATGAAAAACGCCCTCGACGCCATCAATGCCGAATGGGCAAAGGAAAGCGGTAACGAAGCAACCGTTTCTTATGCAGCAAGCTCGGCGCTGGCCAAGCAGATCGAGCAGGGCGCACCGGCGGATATCTTCATTTCCGCCGACCTTGCATGGATGGACTATGTTGCCGAAAAGAAGCTGATCAACGCTGACAGCCGCTCCAATCTTCTCGGCAACCGCATCGTTCTCGTCGCTCCGGCTGACAAGGCAAAGCCGGTCGAGATCAAGCAGGGCTTCGATCTTGCTGCTCTGGTGGGCGACGGCCGTCTGGCCATGGGCGCAGTCGATTCCGTACCGGCGGGCAAATACGGCAAGGCCGCTCTGGAAAAACTCGGGGTCTGGTCCTCGGTCGAACAAAAGGTCGCCGGCGCGGAAAGCGTGCGTGCCGCGCTGCTGCTCGTCTCGCGCGGCGAAGCACCCTATGGCATCGTCTACCAGACCGATGCCGCCGCCGATCCGGGTGTGAAGATCGTCGGCGCCTTCCCGGAAGACAGCCATCCGCCGATCATCTACCCGGTCGCCATTCTTTCGGAAGCCAAGTCCCCGGCAGCAAAAGCCTATCTGGATTTCCTGAAATCGGCCAAGGCAACGCCCTTCTTCGAAAAGCAAGGCTTTACCGTTTTGAAATAAACTGCCTTTCGTGAGCCCAGCCTATTGGCCGCGAGAGATGACGATTGCAGGATATGGCATTGCCTTGGTGGACACTCAGCCCTGAAGAATGGACGGCAATCAGGCTCAGCCTGTGGGTGTCCTCCATCGCCATGCTCGCCAGCCTGCCTTTCGGCATTGCGGTTGCCGTGGCGCTGGCGCGCGGCCGCTTCTGGGGCAAATCGCTTCTTAACGGCATCGTCCACCTGCCGCTCATCCTGCCGCCCGTCGTCACCGGCTTTCTGCTACTCGTCCTGTTCGGCCGCCGGGGCGCAATCGGGCAATTTCTCGATAGCTGGTTCGGCATCGTCTTTTCCTTCCGCTGGACCGGGGCGGCGCTCGCCTGCGCCGTGATGGCCTTTCCGCTGATGGTGCGTTCCATCCGGCTCTCCATCGAAGCGGTGGACCGAAAGCTGGAGGAAGCGGCGGGCACATTGGGGGCAAGCCCGTTCTGGGTGTTCCTCACTGTCACGCTTCCCCTGACATTGCCTGGCATCATCGCCGGCATGATCCTGGCTTTCGCCAAGGCCATGGGCGAGTTCGGCGCGACCATCACCTTCGTGTCCAATATTCCCGGCGAGACCCAGACTTTGTCCGCCGCCATCTATACCTTCACCCAGGTTCCGGGCGGCGATGCCGGTGCGTTGCGGCTAACCATTGTCTCCGTCGTGATTTCCATGCTCGCTTTGCTCGTCTCGGAGTTTCTGGCCCGCATCATCGGCAAACGGGTGAGCATGGAATGACGCTTTCGGTCACCACCCGCCATCGCCTCGGCTCCTTCGAACTCGATGCGTCATTCACCTCGCAAGGCGGCGTCACCGCGCTGTTTGGACGCTCCGGTTCCGGCAAGACCTCGATGATCCGCATCATCGCCGGCCTGCTGCGGCCGGATGAGGGACAGGTTTTGCTGGACGGCGAAGTGCTGGCCGATAGCGAAAAGCGACTGTTCGTGCCGGCCCATAAACGCCGTTTCGGTTATGTCTTTCAGGAGGCGCGGCTTTTCCCGCATCTCAGCGTGGCGCAAAATCTACACTACGGTAGCTGGTTCACCGCAGACAAAACGAAGGTCGCGCAGGAAGACCATATCATCGACATGCTCGGCATCGGCCATCTCTTGCAGCGGCGTCCCAACAAACTCTCGGGCGGCGAAAAACAGCGCGTTGCCATCGGCCGCGCACTGCTTTCTTCCCCCAGACTGCTGCTGATGGACGAACCGCTCGCCTCGCTGGACGAGCAGCGGAAAGCCGAGATCATTCCTTATCTCGAACGGCTGCGCGACGAGACGAAAATCCCTGTTGTCTATGTCAGCCACTCTATTCAGGAGGTCGCCCGCCTCGCAGACCGCATCGTGGTGATGAAGGACGGCAAGGTGGAGGCGCAGGGAAAAGCAGCCGAGGTGCTGGCGAGACCGGATTTCAGCACGCATCTCGAACGGCGCGAGGCAGGCAGCATTCTTTCCGGGCACATTGAAAGCTTTGATGCGCGGCACGGACTTGCCGCCGTGCGGCTAAAGACCATGCTGCTCCATGTTCCGGCCAAAAGGGGAACATCCGGCAGCCCGGCGCGCGTGCTTATACCGGCGCGTGACGTGATGCTGGCAACCGTAAAACCCGAAGGCTTGAGCGCCCTCAACATTCTCGAGGGTCGTGTCGCAACTGTCTCAGCCAGCGAAGACGGCATGGTCACGGTTCAGGTGGATTGCGGCGGCGACATCATCCAGTCGCGCATCACCGATCTGTCACGCGAGAGGCTGCAGCTGGAACCCGGAAGACCAGTGCATGCGATCATAAAGTCGGCGGCTCTTGATCCCTATTGAGGGCCGCGTCGGGATTACGATTGGCCTCCAGCCAGTCGATATCGGCGCGCAAGGCCTCGTTCATCCGCTTTTCCATGCCGCGGTAACGCTCCAGAACCTCAGTGCCGAAAGCGGTCAGCGCCGCACCGCCGCCCTGTTTGCCGCCACGCTGCGATTCAATAACCGGTTGCCGGAACATATGGTTCAGCGCATCCACCAGCAGCCATGCGCGACGATAGGACATGTCCATCGCCCGCCCGGCGGCAGAGATGGAGCCGGTCTCGACAATCCGCTCCATCAATTCGATCTTGCCGTGCCCCAATCGCTCTCCGGGCGGAAAATCGATACGAAGAACAGGTTTCAGTGGAGCGAGGGCCTCACTCATCGTTCAAAGGCTCCGTCCATGAAGATCGCGATAGGCCTTTTGCGCTCCATCCACCGGCAAGGCCGTCGCCTCATAGACGCCACGCGCCACCGCGCGCGCCATCACGATGGTGGCAAGATGGCAAAGTTCGGCGAAATGAACGCCGCCCTCAAGCGGCTTTTCACCGGTCGCGGCCGCGAACATGGTGTCGCCGTCGCTTGGCAGATGGGCGGGCAGAACGGCGCGCGCCAAACCGTCATGCGCCATGATGGAAAGGCGATGCGCCTGCGCTTTGGTGAGCACGGCATCCGTCACCACCGCACCGATGGTCGTTGCCGTGAGATTGACCCCCTTGAGGCGCAGCGCGGTATGATCCCGCTCGAAACGATCAGGAAAACCGCAATCGCCATATTCACTCCGCACTTCAAACGGCGCGGACCAGAAATGGCGGCTCGTTCCAACCGTTGCGGAGCCGAGCGCATTGACGGCAACGATGGCCGCCACCTTATAACCGCCGGAACTGACGGTGCTTGCGGAGCCGAGCCCGCCCTTGAAGGTGGCGGTCGTCGCACCCGTTCCAGCCCCGGCTGTTCCGAGTTCGAAGGGCGTCGCACGCGCCGCCTTGAAGGCCGCATATCCCATCTCGCGATAGGGTGAATGCAGACCCCAGCCCTTATCACCGCCATTCAGCAGATCCATCAGGATCGCCTGCGGCACGATGGGAACGCGGGTGGACCCCACCTGCAGGCCACGCCCGATTTCGCGCAGCCCGGCCTGAACGCCGCCCGCCGCATCCAGTCCGAAGGCAGAACCGCCCGACAGCACGAAGGCGTCCACCGTTTCCACCGTCATCGCGGGGTCGAGCAGGCCGGTATCGCGCCCGCCCGGCGCACCACCCAAAACAGAACCGGAAGCGATGACGGGCTTTTCGAAAACAATCGCCGTAACACCGGAGCCAAGGGCAAGATCGGTGACATTACCGACCGAAACGCCGCCTATGTCAGTCAGAAGATTTGTGAGTGCCGCCATGCCGTTTCCCTTTTCTCCCGGTATCCCGCCACCATCAGGCACTGTCAACGCAAAACGTGACGTGCCTGATGTCTACGACAAGCCGCGATCAGGAAAAGACAGCCGTTCCGATCACCGGCGTCGAGGGAACGGCCATGTCCCTCGGCTCCAGCGGCCCGGAGAGATATGCCTGATGGCCGGCTTCTATGGCGCGAGCGAAAGCCTCCGCCATGCCGACCGGATCACCCGCGCCCGCAACCGCCGTGTTGAGCAGAACGGCATCGTAACCAAGCTCCATCACCGTGACCGCATGGGACGGGCGGCCGATACCGGCATCGACAATCATCGGCACATCCGAAAAACGCGCCCGCATGGATTTCAGCGCCGTTAGATTGAGCGGTCCCATGGCGCTGCCGATCGGCGCGCACCAGGGCATCAGTACCCTGCAACCCGCCTCCAGCAGCTTTTCGGCGACGACCAGATCGTCCGTCGTATAAGGAAAGACCTCGAAACCATCGTCGCAGAGGATTTTCGCCGCCTCGACAAGTGCGAAGACATCGGGCTGCAACGTATCGTGATGGCCGATAACCTCCAGCTTGATCCAGTTAGTGCGGAACACATCGCGGGCCATCTTTGCCGTCAGCACCGCTTCCTTGACCGTGTGGCAGCCGGCGGTATTGGGCAGAATGTGGCGATCCAGCTCGCGGATAAGCTCGAAAAACTGACCGCCCTTCTTGCCGCCCGCCGTTTCCCGGCGCAGCGAAATTGTCAGAATATTCGTGTTGCTCGCCCGCACGGCGTCGGCAAGCACGGCAGGAGACGGATAGCGCGCTGTGCCGAGCAGGAGACGGGATGAGACCTCGCGGCCATAGAGCGTCAGCATGGTTTCAGCCTCCCTGCATCGGCGAGAGGATTTCGATACGGTCAAAGGCCTTCAACCTATAATCGGCGCGCTCTTCCGAATGCACCAGGTCACCGTTCACCGCCGTCGCCAGCCACTCACCCTCGTATTCGAGGCTGGCAAGCAGGCCGGCCAGCGTCTCGGCGGCGAGATCAAGCTCGTCGCCATTCACCAGAAGTTTCATGATCCCGTTCCTTTTGAGAGAGAGTTTGGCAAACGACTTCAGCCGCCTGCCGCGCCATCGCCGGCGACAGCAGAAAGCCGTGCCGGTGCGCGCCGTTGATGAAAATGGTCCGGCCATCCTGCGTGACATCAGGCAGATTGTCAGGATAGGCGGGGCGCACGCCGGTGCCCGTCTCGATGATTTCCGCCTCCGCGAAAGCCGGATGCACGGCGTAGGCGGCATTCAGGAACTCCATCATCGAGCGGGCGGAAATGGCGCCCGCATCTTCCGTCTCGATCATCGTTGCGCCCACCATGAAACGACCCGGCTCGCGCGGCACGATATAAAGCGGAATGCGCGGATGCAGCAGCCGGACAGGACGAGACAGGGAAACCTCCGGCGTGGCGAGATAGAGCATTTCTCCCCGCACACCGCGAAGATCGGAAATCCCGCCGATTGCCGCAGAGCCAGTGCAATCCACCACGCGGTCGAACGGCTCTTCATCCAACGGGATACCCATATGGAACCGTACACCCATGGTGCAGAGCCGCTCATGCAGCGATTTCAGTGCAAGACGCGGATCGAGGTGCCCCTCGCCCGGGAAATAAAGCCCGGAACGAAATCGCCCGGCAAGATCTGGCTCCAGCGCGGCGATTTCGCCCTCATCCACCCAGCGATAGCCAGCGGTCCGCGATGCGAAACGCGAAAGCTCCACCTTGTCGCGGGCTGGCGCAACGACCAGCGTACCGTGCCGCACGACAAGGCCGGGTGTCGCTTCATCCCACCAGTCGAGCGCCGCCTGACCGAGCGTCAGAACCGCCGCTTCAGCACTTTCACGCTCGCACCAGGGCGCCAACATGCCGCCCGCATACCAGGATGCACCGCGAGAGGGTTCGGCATTGCGCTCGCAGACCTCGACAGTAATGCCGCTCCGCGCCAGTTCGAAGGCCGCCGTCAAACCGGCGACCCCCGTTCCCTTGACCAGAATGCGCATGCTATTCGGTATTCGCAGGCGTTGCGAGCGGCATATAGAGTTCACCGCCTTCCTTGAAGCGTGCGGCCATGGCCTCCAGCCCCTCCTTCTGCGCCTCGGCGCGGATATCGTGGGAAATCCGCATCGAGCAGAATTTCGGCCCGCACATGGAGCAGAAATGCGCGACCTTGTGCGCTTCCTTTGGCAACGTCTCGTCATGGAAGGAGCGCGCCGTATCCGGGTCCAGCGACAGGTTGAACTGGTCCTCCCAGCGGAACTCGAACCGCGCGCGCGACAGCGCATCGTCCCGCACCTGTGCTGCCGGATGGCCCTTGGCGAGATCGGCGGCGTGGGCAGCGATCTTGTAGGTGATGACGCCGACCTTCACGTCGTTACGGTCAGGCAGGCCGAGATGTTCCTTGGGCGTGACGTAGCAGAGCATCGCCGTTCCGAACCAGCCGATCATCGCAGCACCGATGCCCGACGTGATGTGATCGTAACCGGGCGCAATATCGGTGGTGAGCGGCCCGAGCGTATAGAAGGGCGCCTCGCCGCAGGTCTTCAACTGCTTGTCCATGTTTTCCTTGGTCTTGTGCATCGGCACATGGCCGGGGCCTTCGATCATCACCTGGCAATCCTTCGCCCAGGCGATCTGCGTCAACTCGCCGAGCGTCTCCAGCTCGGCAAACTGAGCCGCGTCATTGGCATCGGCAATCGACCCGGGACGCAGGCCATCACCAAGCGAGAAGGAGACGTCATAGGCGCGGCAAATGTCGCAAATCTCGTCGAAATGCTCATAAAGGAAACTTTCCTTGTGGTGATGCAGACACCATTTGGCCATGATCGAGCCGCCGCGCGAAACGATGCCGGTGACGCGGTTGACGGTGAGCGGGATGTAATGCAGCCGCACGCCGGCATGGATGGTGAAATAATCCACGCCCTGTTCCGCCTGCTCGATCAGCGTGTCGCGGAACACTTCCCAGCTCAGATCTTCGGCAATGCCGTTGACCTTCTCAAGCGCCTGATAAAGCGGCACCGTGCCGATCGGCACCGGCGAGTTGCGGATGATCCATTCGCGGATATTGTGGATGTTGCGGCCGGTCGACAGGTCCATGACGGTATCCGCACCCCAGCGGATGGCCCAAACCATCTTCTCCACCTCTTCAGCCATGGAGGAGGTGACGGCGGAATTGCCGATATTGGCGTTGATCTTGACGAGAAAATTGCGGCCGATGATCATCGGCTCAAGTTCCGGGTGGTTGATATTGGCCGGAATGATGGCGCGGCCCGACGCCACTTCCTGACGCACGAATTCCGCCGTGACATAATCAGGAATATGCGCGCCAAAGCTTTCGCCGTCACGCGCGAGCTTTTCTTTCACGGCCTCGCGCCCGAGATTTTCGCGGATGGCGATGAATTCCATTTCCGGCGTGATAATGCCCGCCCTGGCATAGGCAAGTTGCGTCACCGCCTTGCCCGCCGTCGCTTTCAGCGGCTGGTGACGCACACCGAATTCAGGCGTCAGGCGCTCGCCTGTGGCAAAGCCGTTATCCTCCGGCTTGACGTGTCGCCCCTCATAAGCCTCGACATCACCGCGGGCCACGACCCAGTCTTGACGCAGGCGCGGCAGACCCTTTTCAATCAAAACGGCATGGGCAGGATCGGTATAGGGGCCGGAAGAATCATAGACCGTCACCGGCGGTTCGCCGGCTGTGGGATGAACGGCGATCTCGCGCATCGGCACGCGGATATGGGGATGTAGAATGCCGGCTTTGTGGATTTTCGTGGAGGCGGCATGCGGCCCGGTGGTGACAGTAAGCGGGATAGTCTTGGCAGCGATATTCATCTTGAGGCTCCAAAGTTTGACAGTGGAGACCCAGTTCGAGCCGGAATGATGGAAAATACCGAATTGCCGAAACGCAACGTCATGCGCCCGCCCGACATCAGGTCTTTGCACCGTCCCTACGCCAGTATGAACTGGATCAGGTTCAACGGGTCACTGCGCATGAAAGCAGAATCTCAGCCCCTTGACGGGACACCCCTGGTGAATGGTCCCAGCAAAAAACACCGCCCGGCATTTGTCAAGGCCGACGATCCGTACTTGGCAAAGGTGCGGGAATGTCGCATGCTGCCGTTAGTTGTAATTAACCTAACGGTTTAGGCGAATATTATCGTTTGCGGCATAACGATAAGCACAAACCTACCTAATGTTGATTTCATTGGAGATACGTCGGAATGAATGCGACTATTCGTGAAATACTGGCAAAATTCGGCCAGCTTCCAACCCCCGTCGATACGATTGCAGACGAAGCCGATCTTTATGCAGCGGGCCTTTCTTCCTTTGCGTCGGTACAATTGATGCTCGGCATCGAAGAGGCATTCGACATCGAATTCCCCGACAATCTCCTGAACCGCAAATCCTTTGCGAGCATCAGGGCGATTGAAGACACCGTTAAGCTCATTCTGGATGGTAAAGAGGCAGCCTGATGAACGTCACCGTAGCGCCGCAGGATGAAACGCTGTCCGCGCGCGCGGGCCGTGTCGCGGCAATTGCCGCCAGACATGCGGATGCGGTAGATGTCACCGGCCGCTTTCCGCAGGAAGCTGTTGATGCGCTGCGACAGGAACGTCTGCTCGGCATTCAGGTCCCCTCTTCGCTGGGCGGCGAAAGCGCTTCCTTACAGGAAATCGCCGATATCTGCGCCCGGCTCGGGCAGGCATGTTCGGCAACCGCGATGATTTTCGCCATGCACCACATCAAGCTGTCAAGCCTTGTGGAACATGGCGTCGAGAGCAACTGGCATCCGGGCTTCATGCGTCGCGTTGCCAACGAACAGCTCCTGCTCGGCTCCGCCACCACGGAAGGCGGCATCGGCGGCAATCTGCGCAACTCCATCTGTGCGATCGAAGTCGAAGGCGATAGCTGCCGGCTGGAAAAGGATGCCACCGTCATTTCCTATGGCAGCAATGCCGATGCGATCCTCATCACCTCGCGCGCTCACAAGGATGCCGCGCCCGCCGACCAGGTGATGACCGTCTTCCTGAAAAATCAGTACACGCTCGAAAAGACCCATGTCTGGGATACGCTCGGCATGCGTGGCACCTGTTCGGACGGCTTCCTGTTCCGCGGCGAAGCGCCGGCGGCGCAGATATTCCCGAAACCCTTTGCCGAAATCGCCGCACAATCCATGCTTGCAAGCTCGCATCTCCTGTGGAGCGCCGTCTGGTATGGCATCGCCTCGGACGCCGTGCTGCGCGCCCAGTCTTTCGTCAGAGCCGCGGCGCGCAAATCGCCGGGCACCGCTCCTCCCGGCGCAATCCGCCTTGCTGAAGTTTCCACCAAGCTGCAGGTCGTGAAATCCAACATCATCGCCGGCATCAAGGCTTACGAGGACACCAAGAGCGACCCCGAAAAACTGATGTCCATGGCCTTTGCCGTCGCCATGAACAATGTGAAGATCTGCTCTTCGGAAACCATTCTCGAGATCATCGACCACGCCATGCTGGTCTGCGGCATCATGGGCTACAAGAACGGCACACCCTACAGTCTCGGCCGACACCTGCGTGATGCGCATTCCGCCCGATTGATGATTTCCAACGACCGCATTCTCGGCAATTCCGCCAATCTCCTGCTGGTTCACAAGCAGGACACCAGCCTCTTGGGATAAGACCATGGACATGCAAACATCGTTTCTCGATCGACTGTTCGAAGAAGGCCTGCTGATTGAAACCGGTGTGGACGGTCTTTATGGACGCAGCGGCCAGTTCGAGGATGTCATTGCCGCCTTCGAGCGGCTGATCGACCGCACCGGTGGCGCTGACGGCGCCGAAGCGATCCGCTTCCCGCCCGGCATCAACCGCGCCTATTTCGAAAAGAGCGGTTACATGAAGAGCTTCCCGCAGCTCGCCGGCACGGTCCATTCCTTCTGCGGCTGTGAACTCGACCATGTCAGCCTGCTGAAGACGATGG
Source organism: Agrobacterium sp. ST15.16.055 (assembly GCF_027956555.1). Taxonomy (NCBI): domain Bacteria; kingdom Pseudomonadati; phylum Pseudomonadota; class Alphaproteobacteria; order Hyphomicrobiales; family Rhizobiaceae; genus Agrobacterium; species Agrobacterium sp. ST15.16.055. Next base: position 123,592 of record NZ_JAQKGN010000011.1, on the reverse strand, counting down.
ATGAGGGCGGCGACTGGACCAAGGACCAGAAAGCCACCGACATCGTGCTGACGCCGGCGGCCTGCTACCCCCTTTATCCGACGATTGCCAAGCGCGGCGCGCTACCTGCCGGCGGCGGCCTCTATGACATCCAGTCCTATTGCTTCCGCCATGAGCCTTCCAAGGACCCGGCGCGCCAGCAGCTTTTCCGCATGCGTGAATATGTCTGCATGGGCACCGAGGCGAACGTCACCGAATTCCGCCAGACCTGGATGGATCGCGGCGTGGAAATGATGAAAGCGGTCGGGCTCGACGTCACCATCGATATCGCCAACGATCCCTTCTTCGGCCGCGCCGGAAAAATGCTCGCCAACAACCAGCGCGACCAGAACCTGAAATTCGAACTCTTGATCCCGGTCACATCGACGACGAACCCAACAGCCTGCATGAGTTTCAACTACCACCAGGATGCCTTCGGCCAGAAGTGGGGCCTGAACCTCGATAATGGCGATGTTGCCCATACCGCCTGCGTCGGTTTCGGCCTTGAGCGCATCGCGCTGGCGCTGTTTGCGCATCATGGTCTCGATGTGAAGAAATGGCCTGCGAAGGTCGTGGAAACGCTCTGGGGCTGATCATTCATGCGGCAGATTTTTCCCGGTCTCGATCCCCAAAATTATGTGCAGCATCCGCTCCATTCCTCCGAGAGAATGTGGCCGGAGACCAATTGCTACATCGATTTGTGGATCGAAGTGCTGGCCTCGAAGGGCCTGCCGCCAGAGGCCATGTTCGGTTTCACGCTGACGCAGGATTTCGAAGGCGACCAGTTCACCTTCTTCAAGGTGCCGCTGGAAGACCTCGAGGCGCTTTATGGCGTTCGCACCACCGAGCTTGCGATCTTCGACAGGGTGGAAAATCACATCGACGCGCAGCTCGCACGCGGCCGCATCTGCCTGATCGAGATGGACAGCTTCTATATGCCTGATACCCATGGGGTGGGCTATCGGAAAGAACATGGCAAGACCACCATCGCCATCAACCGGCTCGACCTCGAAAACCGCGAACTCGACTATTTCCACAATGCCGGCTTCTTCCATCTTGCAGGCGAAGATTTTGACGGTCTGTTCCAGCATCATCTCGCCGAGACCGACCCACCCTTCCTGCCCTATACCGAATTTGCAAAATTCGCGGATAGCAGCCCCTCGCCCGCACATATTCGCAAGACGGCCGAACGGCTCCTGAAGTTCCATTTTTCCAGACGGCCCTCCACCAATCCGGTCCGCGCTTTTGCCGGCGTTTTTCCGACGCAGGTGGAAAAGGTCGCCGACCGACCCTTCGGTTTTTTTCACAAATACGCGTTCAACACGCTGCGCCAGCTCGGCGCCAATTTCGAACTGGCGGCAAGCCACTTCGAATGGCTGGACGCGGACGGTTTTTCTGAAGCAAGAGACCACGCGCTCAAGATTTCCGAGGTTGCCAAGACCGTGCAGTTCCAGCTTGCCCGCGCCGTCACCCGCCGCAAATTTGATGCGCTGGCCACCGTGCTCGATCCAGCAGCGGATGCATGGGACGGCGTAATGGAAGCGCTTTCGATTAAACTCACTGATGCCAGCGAGGCCGCGTGAGGACTTATCTTCCCGGCGAAAGCGAGGAATCGCTGAGTGAAGGCTGGACGCTGACGCTGACACCGGCCGATGCCTATGAGACGCCGGCCGATATTCCCGCATCGCTCGAAAGCCTTCACGTTTCCGTTCCCGGCACCGTGGCGCAGGCTCTGGAGGCGGCCGGAAAATTCGACCGTCTCGCTCCGCGCCCCCTCAATGACAGGGATGCCTGGTACCGGCTGACAATGATTTCCGATGCCCGGGAGCGTGCCGCCCTGCGCTTCGATGGTCTCTCCACCATTGCTGAAATCTTCTTCAATGGCGAGCTGATCGCCGCGAGCCAGAGCATGTTCGAAAGGCTGGAAGTGCCGGTCGAACTCACGGGCGCGGACGAGCTTTGCATCTGCTTCCGGGCGCTTGCGCCGAGACTTGAAAAAACCGGCCCCCGCGCCCGCTGGCGGCCGCAGATGATGAATACCCAGGGTTTGCGTCTGATCCGCACCACCGCACTCGGTTACATGCCCGGCTGGTGCCCGGAAATCCACGCCGCTGGCCCATGGCGGCCCATCAGTCTGATCAGACAGGAAGCTGTACTTTGCACGCTCCGATCTTCACTGGACGAGGCAGGAACGGGAATTGTCGCCATCTCGCTGGAAACCAGCCGGCCCATACAATCGGCACGGCTTGGCTGCGCGGGTTATAGCGCCGATCTTTCCAAGGATGAGAACGGCAAGTTTTCCGGCGAGCTCCACATACCCGATGTCGAAACATGGTGGCCGCACACCCATGGAAGGCCTGCGCTGCACGCCGTAGTTCTGGAACTGGACGGCTCGCAGCACAGGCTGGGACGCACCGGTTTCCGCAGGGTTGAGATCGATCACGGCGAAGACGGTAACGGTTTCGGCCTCAAGGTGAACGGTCAGCCGGTCTTCAGCCGCGGTGCGGTCTGGACGACAGCCGATATCGTGCGCCTGCCGGGAACAGGGGCCGACTACGAGCCATGGCTTAGAAAAGCCGCGGAAGCCGGCATGAACATGATCCGCATCGGCGGCACCATGGCTTATGAGACGCCGGAATTTTTCGCGCTTTGCGACGAATTGGGCATTATGGTCTGGCAGGACGCCATGCTCGCCAATTTCGATTACCCGGCAAAGGACGAGAGCCTGCGCCAGCATATCGTCACGGAAATCTCGCAGTTCCTCGAAGCCACCGCGCTTTCTCCATCGCTCACCGTCTTTTGTGGCGGCAGTGAAATGTACCAGCAGGGCGCGATGCTCGGTCTGCCGGAACAGATATGGAAGGGAACGCTCACCGAGGAGGTTCTGCCGGAACTCCTTGCCGAGAAACGGCCGGATGCAGCCTATGTCGCCAATTCCCCCTCCGGCGGTGCATTGCCCTTCTTTCCCAACGCCGGGGTCGGCCACTATTACGGCGTGGGCGCCTATTGCCGCCCGCTGGAAGATGCGCGCCGCGCCGATCTGCGCTTCGCCGCCGAATGCCTCGCCTTCGCCAATATTCCCGAACAGGAAACACTGGACAAATATCTACCCGGCGTGGCCGTGCACGATCCGCGATGGAAGGCGCGTGCACCGCGGGATCGTGGGGCATCCTGGGACTTCGAGGATGTTCGCGGCCATTATCTGAACCTGCTCTACGGCGTCGAACCAGATGTTCTGCGTCGCGAAGACGGCGGCCTTTATCTCGACATGTCCCGGGCCGCCACAGCCGAGGTCATGGAGGCGACTTTCGCCGAATGGCGGCGCAGCGGCTCCTCCTGTCAGGGCGCTCTGGTCTGGACCCTGCAAGATCTCGTTCCCGGCGCAGGCTGGGGTGTCATCGATGCCACCGGCCGGCCCAAATCTGTCTGGCACGCGTTAAAAAGGGCGTTCCGCCCCATTCAGGTTACTTTTTCCGATGAGGGCACGAACGGGCTGGATATACACCTCATCAACGAGACCGGCGGCGGCCTCGAAGCCATGCTGGAACTGAGCTGCCTGCGCGAAGGTGTGCAACCCGTTGTCCACGCCAAACGACCGCTCACGCTTTTACCCCGACAGAGCCAGACCATTGCCGCAACAGATTTGTTCGGCGCCTTTTTCGACACGACCTATGCCTATCGTTTCGGCCCTCCATCCCATGACGTTACCGTCGCCCGGCTTCGCGACGTTGCGACAGGACATGTGATCGCCGACGCATTCCATTTCCCTCTCGGCCGTAAAAAGGCGCTGCACGCCGCAAACCTTCAGGCCGCGATCAGTGAAACGAGCGGCAACTGGTCTCTTGAAATCGGCACGGACCGACTGGCGCAATCCGTCCATGTCGAAGTGCAGGGTTATTACGCCTCGGAAAACTGGTTCCACCTCGGCCCCGGCGAAACCAGAAAAATCAGCCTCCTGCCGGAGACCCCGGCGACGGAAGCTCCTCCTTCCGGAGAGGTCGTCTCACTGGGTTCCAGCCGGCGATTTTCCTTCTAGGGGATGACGGCCAGGCATTTTACTGCAAATGCTCGAGAGCCAGCCGCTTCACCGCGTCGATATAGACTTGTCTGGCTTCCGGCGTTGAAAGATTGTGATCGGCATCGGGAATAATGGTCAGCGACACGTTCTTATAGGCCGCCAGTCCTTCGCCATTGGCGTCGAAGTAATATTGGAAGTGCTCCAGACCATCGTCGTTGTCGCTGTAGAGCAGATGAACGGCGGTATCATTCGCTTTCAATTTGTCGAATGCGCCATAGACGGCACGCCCTTCCTCGCTGCCCCTGCGGAACAGCCTCGCCGTTTTTGTCGAAAGCCTCTTGATCGTCGCCTTGACGATATTCAGCCCCGCACTTGCCACATCGACATCACCGCTGATGAGACGCCTGAATGTCGCGCCCTGTCGAAAGCGCTGGCTGTATTCCCCGAAGGAACGCGGGCGTTTATGCAGGGCCTCATCCACCGAGCGGCCTTTGCGCCAATGGAAGACAACCGGATTGACCGCGACCACGGCGCCGATCCGCTCATCGGCGATTGCGCTGTTCAAGGCAAGATAAGCGCCGCTGCACCGGCCCGCCGCAATGAAAGGTCCCTTACCACGCTTGCCGAGAAAATCGAGTGCGGCGGCCACGTCGTCATTTTGCGCGGTATCGTAAAGAACCTGCTCGGGCACGTTTTTGACCGGAGGGCTGTCGGCAATATTGGCGGCGTCGAAGCGAAGAGATGCCACCCCCTCGCGCGCCAATGCACGGGCCATCTGCACCGAAAGCCTGCCCCAGCCCGCATGCCGGTCATAAGCAGCGCCAAGCAGAAGAACCGAAGAAACCACCTCCCGACCATCCGGCCCGCAAAAAACACCGAAAAGCCGCCCGCCTTCTCCAAATTGCACCGGCTGCTCGATAAAACCGCGCCCACGCTGCGGAGCATTGACGGTGAAATCCTCCTCGGGGGTCACCGCACTCTCGGCATGGGTCTGGGAGAGGATCCAAACGACGAGCCGGTTGACCACATCGTCGGATATTTTCGAGAGCGTGGGGCTGGAGACGAGATCGTCGTAACCTGAAAACTCCGCCTCCTCCACCGAACCGCCAATCGCAACGAGATGCCTGGCGAAATCGGCATCCGTTACGCGGCCTGGCCGGGAGAGCACCAGAATGGTGCGCGCCGGAGCAGCGGTCAGACTTGAAAGATTGGCCTTCCTGATCGCATCCGCAACACCGGCGGGCATGGCCATGCCGGCAATCGATCCCGCCTCCGCCATGCGTTGCGTAGGCAGAAGACCGAGGCCGTCATCGATCATGGAGGACCACATCGCCAACTCACGCAGATAGGCGCGGCCGGAAACGACCGGCGCCAGAAGCGCCATGGAACTCACAACGGGGACATCGGCAAACGCCTGCGCAGCGATAAGGCAGCCGAGGCCCTGAGCGACAACGACCACTTCGGCGCAGCCGGAAAGACGCTTCAGACAGTTGAACGCCGCGCGCGCGTCGGAAATCCAGTCCGCTGCACGGCCCGCATCATCAGGATCGAAAGCGTCGCCCGCGCCCAAATAATCGAATCGCAGGCTGGCGACACCGCAAGCGGCCAACCGCTCGGCCAGCAGCCGTTGAAACTTGCGGCTGCACAGCTCCTCCATGCCCCACGGGCTGACGAAAAGAACGGCATGGCGCTGTCTGACGTCCTTGCGCGCCGGATGGAAAATCCCTGTAAGCCCATCAAAAGAGACCGGATGCGCAACCGCCCCGTTCGAGGCAATGCCGGAAAGCGACAATGCATCAAGAGACGGATCGCTTGCTGTACGCTCTGAAATATCTATCGCCATCGACCTTGCCATCATTGCGCCAGTGTCTGGCTCAACCATTACGGGATCCTTATATCGAAACGTCTTACCGCCTGATCTACAATAAAAACAACAACATTAGAGAAGTCTAAAAATATAGTCGCATTTATATCCATTGCCGCCCACCCGTTGTAAAACCGAACGCCGGGATGGCGGGCTAGTCGCGACGGGGCCGCTATTTCGCTCGAAACCGCTTGAATATACTGATAAATAGCGAGTCCCATACCTATTTGCAGGAGGAGGTTGCGCCACCCAGCCGCAGGATCGTCTAGACACCGCGCAAACCAACACCCCGGGCCACGCCCGACAGGTCATAGAAGTTTTATATGGAACAAAGCCTTACGCGTTATATCTGGTCGCACACGAGGCGGCAGCAGCTTTTCATTCTGCTGATCGTGGCTCTGTCGATGATTCCCTATTTCCTCGCCTTCGATCTGCCCAAGCAAATCGTCAACGGCCCAATTCAGGGGGATGGTTTCGAAGGGGCGAATGCGACACAGCTTTTCATGCATCTCACGGTCGATATTCCCTATTGGGGCACTGTGACATTATTCCCCGGGCTCGAACTCGACCGCATGTCGATGCTGATGGCGCTAAGCCTGACGTTTCTTGCGCTTGTTATCGTCAACGGGCTCTTCAAATATTACATCAACACATATAAGGGCCGCCTTGGCGAACGGCTCCTGCGACGTATCCGCTTCGAGCTCATAGACAAGATTTTGCGTTTCCCGCCCTCGCATTTCAAGCGGGTCAAGGGCGCTGAAATCTCCAGCATGGTGAAGGACGAGGTGGAGCCGCTCGGTGGATTTACCGGTGACGCCTTCGTGCAGCCGGCCCTTCTCGGCGGCCAGGCGCTCTCTGCGCTCTTCTTCATTCTCGTTCAGAATTTCTGGCTGGGCCTGATCGCGGCTTTCATGGCGGCGATCCAGGTGGGTATCATTCCCAAAATGCGCCGCCGCCTCATCGAACTCGGCCGCCAGCGACAGCTGAGCGCCCGCCAGCTTGCCGGACGCATCGGCGAAATGGTTGACGGTATCGGCACCATCCACGCCTATGACACGTCCAATTACGAGCGCGCGGATGCTGCGCACCGGCTCGGTGACATTTTCAAGATCCGCTACGATCTCTATCAGTGGAAGTTCCTGGTCAAATTCATCAACAACTTCCTCGCCCAGCTCACGCCCTTCTTCTTTTATGCGCTTGGCGGTTATCTGACCCTCAAAGGCAGCCTTGATGTCGGGCAGCTGGTCGCCGTCATCAATGCCTACAAGGAATTGCCGGGGCCCCTGAAAGAACTGATTGACTGGGATCAGGCGCGTCAGGACGTGCAGGTGAAATACGAGCAGGTCTTCGAGCAATTCGACGCCCCGAACATGATCGACGAAAAGGTGCAGAAACTGTCTCCCGGCGCAGTCGCGGCGATCACCGCCCCTATCGTCGTCGCCAATCTGACGCTCGAGGACGATAGCGGCAGCCGGCTTCTGGAACAGGCATCGCTGAAGGTCGAGCCGGGCGAGGTTATCGCCATCGTCGGCGGCTCAGGCGCCGAAGCGCTGGCGGATGCAATCGGCCGCACGCTCTGGCCGACCTCGGGCAAGATCAGCATCAACGACGTCGATATATTGGAACTGCCGGAATCGCTGACCGGAAGACGCATTTCCTATGTCTCCTCGGACAGCTATTTCTTCCACGCCAGCCTGAAGGACAATCTGCTTTACGGCCTCAAACACGCCCCCCTTGCGGACAAGAACTATGAGGGCGCCGCGTTGGAACACCGCAAGTGGGAAATCCGTGAAGCCAGGATGGCGGGCAATCTGCTGATCGATATTAACAGCGAATGGATCGACTACGCCTCAAGTCCTGCAGGTGATGGCAAGCCGGAGAATCTCATCCAGGCCATTCTGGCCGTCCTCGACAGCGTGGAACTGTCGCAGGATATTCTCGAATTTGCGCTGCGTTCGTCTATCGATCCTTTGACCGACCTGCATCTTGCCGCCCGCATGGTGGAACTCAGGCATGTCCTGCGCACCGAGCTGGAAAAGGAAAATCTGAGCGGTCTCATCGCACCTTTTGAACTGGAGAGCTATAACAGCGAGGCGACGGTCGGCGAAAACCTGCTGTTCGGCACCATGCGGGACTCCTCCCAGACAATCAGAACCGTCATCGAGAGCGACTATTTCCGTTCGCTGATGCGCGAAACCGGCCTCGTCAAAACCCTGTTCGAAATGGGCTACACGATTGCCGAGAACATCGTGGAAATCTTCGCCGACCTGCCGGGAGACCACCCCTTCTTCCAACAGCTCACCTTCATGACGCCAGACGACATTCCGGTCTATCAGCAGATGCTGCAACGACTTCAGGGAAAGGGTTTCGACGAGGCCAATGAAAGTGAAAAGCGCGCAATGTTGCGGTTGAGCTTTTTCTACATAGAACCTCGCCAGCGTTTCGGCCTGCTGTCACCGGAAATCATGGAGCGGATCGTCGAAGTCCGGCACATGTTCCACGAGAACCTGCCCGACAGCCTGAAAAACGTAATCGAAATCTACGATCCGACCAAATATATGAGCGCCACCAGCCTGCTGGATAATATTCTCTTCGGCAAGGTCAGTCACCGCTATACTGACGCCTCGCGGCGCATCACCCGCATTGTCGCAGATGTCATGCGCAAGCAGGGTGTCTATGAACGTGTGCTGGCCGTGGGGCTGGACTTTAACCTCGGCGCCGGCGGCAAGCGCCTTGGCCCGCTGCAACGCCAGAAACTCAACCTTGCCCGCGCATTGATCCGCAAATCCGATTATTACGTCTTCAACCGCCCCCTCCCCGGCCTCGACCCCCGACAGCAGGAAGAAATTGTCGAACGGGTCATCACACTCCTGAAACAGAACAACAATAACCCCTCGATCATGTGGGTTCTCTCGAATGCACATCTTTCACGCATGTTCGAGCGGGTGATCGTTGTTCACCAGGGCCTGATCACGGCTGACGGAAGTTACGAGACTCTCGCCGAGGAAAACGGTACATTCAAGGACATGGTCGCGACATAAATCCAAGAATGTGACCGAGGTGGAACAAGAACAGGGTAAGGCAATGCTGTTTAAAGACGAAATTCAGATGTTGAAGAGGGTCCCGTTTTTTTCGGAAATGGAACCGTCGAAACTCAAGCTGCTCGCATTCGCATCCGACCGGGTGTCCTATCACGCCGGGGATATACTCTTCCGCCAGGGGGATGTCGGCGATGCGGCCTATGTTCTCCTGACCGGAAAAGTGGATGTTCTGGTCGATTCCCCATCGGGCACACTGAAAGTAGCTGAAATGACCGGTAACGCCATTGTCGGCGAAATCGCCATCCTCTGCGACAGCGTCAGAACCGCAACCGTTCGCGCCTCCACCAATGTCGAGGCTCTGCGCATCGGAAAAGAGCAGTTTTTCAAGCTCATGTCAGATTTCCCCGACATCACAATCAAGGTCATGCGCGTTCTGGCGGAACGCCTCACCCAGACGACGACCGAACTGACCAAAGCACGGGCGGGCGCCAAAACATAACCAACAATTCCTTGCTACCGTGAATGGCGATATTGGAAAAATAAATGTCGTACTATTGCAATATAAATGAAATGCTGACTGAATAAGGGGTAAAGGCAGCCGCTCCTACGAGGGCGGATAATAAGAATCTATAGAGACAACGGGCTTCATGGGAGGAAGCGTGCAAGATTCCGTTGTTATTGGGGTGTGCTATGGCGTTGGATTCCGACACAACACGTCGGGAAAGTAATAGAAATTTTCGGGTAAAGATCTGGGGTGCGCGGGGAACGCTTCCTGTTTCAGGTGAAAACTTCCGAAAATACGGCGGGAATACCATCTGCATCGAGGTGAGATGCGGCGATCACGTTCTTTTGTTCGATGCGGGTTCGGGCTTGCATCCTGCCGGCCTTGCTCTGCGGGCGGAAGGCATTACTGACGTCAACCTGTTTTTCTCGCATTGCCATTACGACCACATTGTCGGCTTCCCCTATTTCAAGCCCTTTTATAACAGCTCCAACGATGTCGCCATCTGGTCTGGTCACCTCGCTGGCACCATGACCACCCGGGAAATGCTCAAGGACTTCATGAGCCCGCCTTGGTTCCCCGTGCCGCTGGAAATTTGCTGCGCAAAAATCGACACGCGGGACTTCATGCCGGGTGACGTGCTCGATGTGCATCCCGGCCTTTCGATCAGGACCGGAATGCTCAATCATCCAGGCAACGCCATCGGATACCGGTTGGACTGGGAAGGAAAGTCCCTCGCCATCATCACCGATACCGAACATGAGCCGGGCAGCATCGACGAAACTGTGCTCGATCTGATCAGGGACGTCGACCTTTTCCTTTATGATGCCATGTTCACCGATGAGGAAATGGGCCTATACCGTGGTTACGGCCATTCCTCCTGGCAACAGGCGATCCGCCTCGCCAAGCTTGCAGGTGCAAAAAATGTCGGCTTCATCCATCACGCCCCAAGCCGCAGCGACGAAGAACTGGATAATATCGAAAAACAGGCGAAAGCCGAGTTCAGCGGTGCGTTCGCGGCCATGGACGGGCAGATCATAGTGCTTTGACGCAATCTGGCTCCGGCGAAGTCAACTTGCGAGACCGCCTTCTCGAAATCCTGATTTCAATATCCTATGCGACGCGGGCATTCGAACACGCACAATTGACCGTTCCCGATCGATTGCTCCACGATATTGCCACGAGACGGCCTGCAATAAGGGTGCCACCACTTACGACATGATGATTCTGCGCCGAATGACCACATGATGGGATTTGCATGATCCGTTTCTTTTCGGAGACCAATTTGAGACGCGCCCGGATTTTATCCGGCCTCATCATATTTGCTTTCGTATTTTCCCACCTTTTCAATCACTCCCTCGCACTCATCTCCATCGATACCGCCGAACGGGCGCGAAAATGGTTCAGCCTGATCTGGCTCAATCCCGTCAGCAGCCTGCTTTTTTACGGTTCGGTCGTGCTGCATGTCTGTCTTGTTCTACGCTCGCTTTATTTGCGCAGAACACTGCGAATGCCGCTCCGCGAAGCACTTCAGGTCATCTTCGGTCTGTCTATCCCGTTCCTGATCATCGGCCACGCCGTCAATATCCGTGTGTCGCATATGCTTTATGGCATTGATGTCGGCTATTATTCGGTCATCCGCAGGCTGTGGATCAACAACCCGATACAGGGCGCCTGGCAAAGCCTCGCCTTGATCGTGATCTGGGTCCACGGATGCATTGGCCTCTATTTCTGGCTGCGTTATCGAGACTGGTATCCGCGAATAGCCGGGCTGTTCATGACGGTGGCCGTGATGCTGCCGCTTCTGGCGCTGCTGGGCTTCAGCGATGCCGGTCGATGGCTGGCGGAAATAGACAAAAAATACGCGCTTCCGCCCGGACTTGTCGACAATACGATTCAAAAGGACGAGCTGCCACTGCAGCGGGAAATGGAAACACGGATCCGTTTCATCACCGGCACAGCGGAGACGCTGTTCGTCGGCGCGGTGATGCTGGTCTTCGCCATGCGTGGCGTACGCAGCTTTCGGCAACGATTGACGGCGATAGAAATCCGCTATGAACACGGCGCGCAGGCGCATGTACCGGCCGGTCTCAGCATTCTGGAAGCGAGCCGCCTTGCCGGAATTCCGCATTATTCCGTCTGCGGCGGCAAAGGGCGCTGCTCAACCTGTCGTGTCAAGGTTCTGAACAGCAAAGGCCCGCTGCCGCCACCGGGAGACATTGAGCAAACCACATTGAGGCGCATCCATGCCGATTCCGATGTCCGGCTCGGCTGCCAGCTACGCCCCACCAGCGATATTGATATCGCGCTTCTCGTTTCGCCGCCCCAGCAGAGCGACCTGCCAGCCGATGCACAACCGGCCCGCCCCGGCCGGGAAGAAGAAATAGCCATACTTTTTTGCGATTTGCGCAACTTCACCACGCTTTCCGAAGCGAAGCTGCCCTATGATGTCGTCTTCCTTCTGAATCGCTATTTCACCATCGTCGGGCAGGCGGTAGAGCAGGCGGGAGGCCATCTCGACAAATTCATCGGCGATGGCGCCATGGCGCTTTTCGGACTTGGCGAGGACGCGGAACATGCCTGCCGCAAAGCCATGAAGGCGGCCGCAACCATATTGCGGGATATCGCAATCCTGAACGAGGGGCTGGAGAAACAATTCACCGTCCGCCTGGAAGTCGTCGTAGGAATTCATTCCGGTCCGAGCATCGTCGGCGTCATGGGATATGGCGCGGCCAAAACCCTCACGGCCATCGGCGATACCGTCAACGTGGCAAGCAGGCTCGAATCCAAGGCCAAGGAATTCGGCGCCGCCATCGTTGTTTCCGAACCGGCCATCATTCAGGCGGGACAGGAGATTGCCGATCTCAGAAGCGAAGAAATCGCCATCCGCGGCCGCAACTCGCAAATGAAGGTCTTCCTGCTCTCGAAAGAAGAGAGCGAGCGCTATTTATGAGATAGCCCAGACACGAGTGTCGGAGCGTCCAATCTCAAATCTTGCGATACAGAAAATAGCGGTCCGTCGGTACGCTTGCCGGCACCGGCAAAGGCTTCAGCATGGGATGATCCAGAGGCAAGCCGCTGACCGCGATGCCGCCTTTCGCCAGCATGCCCGCCGCAAGATCGGGCAACCATGTGAGGGTGACAGCATCCTTTTCCGGATAACCCGTGCCGATATCGGCATGCACGAACGCCGCTTCCTTGCCAATGAAAGCTGGAGCGGTTTGCGATATTTCACCGATCACCAGATCTTCCTGCACCGGAACGGAGGAAGCGTGCGCACCCATGGCCCTGTCGAAAGCGACAATGCGGCGGTTGGGAAACAGCTCCCGCAGATGATTGAAAGTGCGCCCGTTGCCAAGGCCAATTTCCATAAGCGCGCCTTCACCCGGCAGATCAAGATCAGCTGCAACATGGTTGAGAATATCCCGCTGCGCGGTCAGTCGGCGGATGAAACTATCGAGTCTGCTCATATTATCAGGCCTTGATGATGTGTTTTGCAGCCATATCCCGACGCGCGAAAACATTTCGCGTGTCAATGATAAGCGGCGCCCATTCGCTTAGAGCGGCATAATCGACGTTGTCATGGTCGGTCGCAACGAGAACGGCGTCGAAAGCGCCGATCGCCTCCCTTTCCCACGGCACGGATTTCATGCCCATCAGATGGCTATACTCCCGGGTTTTCGGGATTTCTGCAACAAAGGGATCGAAGTAGGCCGCTTCGCCGCCACGCTCCTGAATAATCTCGATGAGCTTCAGCGAGGGGCTTTCGCGAATGTCAGGCACATTCTTTTTATAGGCGAGCCCGACGACCAGCACCTTCGAGCGGCTGAGCGCCTTGCCGGAATGAATATCGAGCGCCTCCGCGACCCGCCCGATGACATGACGCGGCATGCCGGTATTGATCTCTCCGGCCAGCTCGATGAATCGCGTCGGCAATTCATATTCACGCGATTTCCAGGTGAGATAGAACGGGTCGATCGGTATGCAATGGCCGCCGAGACCCGGACCGGGATAAAACGGCATGAAACCGAACGGCTTGGTCTTCGCCGCATCGATCACTTCCCATATGTCGATGCCCATTGCCTCGTAGACGACCTTGAGTTCGTTGACCAGCGCGATATTCACGGCACGGAAGACGTTTTCGGTAATTTTTACCGCCTCGGCCGTGGCGTTTGTCGAGACGGGGACGATCTTTTTGACCACCGAACCGTAAAATGCCGCCATCAGCTTTCCGGCCGCCTCGCCATCGCCAGCGACAACCTTCGGAATTGTCGAGGTCTCGAAATCGCGATTGCCGGGATCTTCCCGTTCAGGTGAAAAGCCGATGAAGAAATCGACGCCGGAGACAAGCCCGGCACTTTCCAGAATGGTCTTTACCACCCCGTCAGTCGTACCGGGATAGGTGGTCGATTCCAGAACCACGAGCTGCCCCTTGCGCAGATGGGCGGCAATATCGCGGCAAGTCTTTTCGACATAAGAAAGGTCCGGCTCGCGATATTTCGTCAGGGGCGTGGGCACGCAGATGGCGATGACATCGCATTCGGCCAGCTTGGAGAAATCCGAGGTGGCGACAAAACCTTCATCCTGTCTCACACTCGCCAGCACCTCATCGGAAACGGCCTCGATATAGCTGCGCCCGGCCTCGATCGCGGTAATTTTGCCGGGATCGATATCGAAACCGACAACCTTGAAACCGCCCCTGGCGATCGTCATGGCAAGCGGCAGACCGACATAGCCGAGGCCGATCACCCCCGCTTTGGCGCTTTTGTTTTCAATACTGGAAAGCAGGTTCCGGGAGATGTCTGGGGAAGTCAAAGCGTGTCACGCTCCGCGCATGTGCAAAAGATGCCTCTCAGTTGGGCAAGAATGACGGACCTGTCAAGGCTCGGGCCTTTCAAATTCCGGTTGACGCGCGAGCCGCCGGCAACGCACAACCTTCGCCATGAAGATCGCCTTTTATGCGCCGCTCAAATCTCCCAACCATCCGGTTCCCTCCGGCGACCGGCTGATGGCTCGCCTGTTGATGAAAGCGATGACGATTGGCGGTCACGATGTTTCCGTTGCCTCGGAATTGCGCAGTTTTCTGAAACAGGCGGATGCCCCGGCAAGAGTCTTGCTCGCCGATGAGGCCGAGCGGGAAATCGAGGTCATCACGCGACGCTGGGAGCGGGAGGGCGTGCCGGATCTCTGGTTTTGTTACCACCCCTATTACAAGGCACCGGACTTGCTTGGACCGGAACTGGGCAGACGTTTCAGCATCCCCTATGTCACTGCCGAAGCGTCCTACTCGCCGAAGCGAAATGGGATGGGATGGCAGGCGGTCCAGGATGGGTTGCTGGCCGCATGGAACGCCGCCGCCATCAATATCTGCTTCACCGCACGGGATCGTGAAGGCCTCTTGCGGGCCTCGCCCGCCCTTCGCTGGGCCATGCTGCCACCTTTCATCGATGCCGAGGCCTTTCTCAGAAACTCACCCCAGCCGACACCTGCAAGGCTCATCACCGTCGCCATGATGCGGGCGGGTGACAAGCTCGACAGCTACCGCGCCCTTTCCGAAGCGCTCGCCCTGTTGCCGCAGGATCTCGACTGGACGCTGGATATCGTCGGCGACGGACCGGAACGCACGGCCGTGCAGGCCATATTCAGCGCGTTTCCCAATCGCCGTCTCGTCTGGCACGGGGAAAAAACCGCGACCGAGATCGCCATGCTTCTTTCAAAAGCCTCTCTCTATGTCTGGCCGGGCCATGGCGAGGCCTATGGTCTCGCCTATCTCGAGGCGCAGGCTGCCGGCCTGCCCGTTGTGGCCGAAGAAGTGGCTGGCGTCCCCGAAGTGGTAAAATCCGGCGCCACAGGATTACTGACACCAGAAAATGATAGAGCCGCCTATGCCGAAGCGATTAAAACCCTGCTCGGCGACGACACACAGCGCAAAGAACTGGCGCAGACGGCCCGGCAGTTCGTCAGGAATGAACGGTCTCTGGAAAACGCCGCAAAAGAACTGAACCATATACTGCTGCAAGCAAAGGCGCGAACATCATGAGTCTGGAAAAACTCGTTGCGGCACTCGACGAATGCGGGCGGCGCGGCATATCCGCCGATCTCTGGCTCCGCGACGACGATGCGGTGGAGCCGACGCCCGCGCTCGACACGTTGCTCGATCTTTGCGGCGGCTTTTCCGCTCCGGTCACGCTCGCGGTCATTCCCGAGATGACGACCGATAAGCTCGCACGGCATCTGGATGTGTCGGACATTGCCCAGGTCGCCGTGCATGGCTGGTCCCATACGAATTATGCCAGCGAGAAGGAAAAGAAACAGGAACTCGGATCGCATCGCGATCCCGCTGTCGTTCTCGATGAATTGCAATCCGGACTGGATAAACTCCACGACCTGCATGGCGGGCGTTTGGTGCCGATGCTCGTGCCGCCGTGGAACCGCATAGATCCCGGTATCGTGAAGGCACTCGCGGGCCTCGGATATCGCGCCCTATCCGTTTTCGGGCCGGAGAAAAGCACCTTGCCGCCCTGCCTGAACACCCATGTCGATGTGATCGACTGGCACGGCAGCCGCGGTGGCCGCGACGACGACGTGCTCTTTGCGGAAACCGCCGCCCGCATCCTGATGACCGCCGAAAACGGCGGCACGACCGGCATCCTCACCCACCATCTCGTCCATGATGACAATGTCTGGCGCTTTCTGAGACGGTTTTTCAAGGTGACCACCGATCATCCCGCCGCCCGCTGGCGCTCTTCAAGAGACCTCATCGACGAAATCTCACCATGATTTCCAGGCAATCAGCAACCCGCTCGCCTCGGTAGAAAGTTCCCGCCTGACCGCTTCCACCGCCTCAAAAGGCGCGCGATCGGGAAGGGACGCGGCAACGAACCCCGCCGGCGCGAGGCTGATGCTCCCTG
The DNA here is from genome assembly GCF_027956555.1 of Agrobacterium sp. ST15.16.055. Classification (NCBI taxonomy): domain Bacteria; kingdom Pseudomonadati; phylum Pseudomonadota; class Alphaproteobacteria; order Hyphomicrobiales; family Rhizobiaceae; genus Agrobacterium; species Agrobacterium sp. ST15.16.055. Next base: position 107,238 of record NZ_JAQKGN010000011.1, on the reverse strand, counting down.
CCCGGGCGATGACGGTGAAGATCAAGGGGCCGGTCGACCACCAGGCGGGCGCGCGCGGCATGTCTTCGATAATTCCGGGGAAGGCTTCCAGCATCCTGCTGAAAACAGGATGTCCGGCAGGCGCTGCTATGAAGGAATTGGCAAGCAGCATGCTACCCTGCCCCGTGTCCCGCGGGGTTTTTTCGTCAAACGCCGTCAGCCCCGTCAGAGGCAGGAATGTATCGAAACTCGCGTCGTCCCGTGCCGGATACCAGTCGCAATCGAGATAGATTCCGCCAAACCGCTCCAGCAGCATATAACGGGCCACATCCACCGCGCCCGGATAATCGCCCTTTTCCAGCATGATTTTGAAGACGCCGTTGGAAAACACGCCTTGCCGCTCAAGATCGGCCTCCCGCCAGAGCCGATAGCCGTAACCGTGGTTCGAAGCGTGGGCGGCCCATGCCTCAACCGACACTGGCGGAGCTTTCTCCCCGATCCATATCTGGTGGATGAGCCTTGGCACATCTTCACGGCTTTTGACACTGATCGCGCGACGGTCTTGCGTGGAAAACCGCACATATTTCTCCAGCACCTGCGGCGGTGGAACCAGCGTATATTGATAACCGATCTTGGCGATCACATCGCCCTCGGCCTTGGCGAGGCGCAGCCTCGCCGCATGCAAGCGGCGCGGCAGGCCGAGCACCGTCCGCTCACCCATCAGGTGGCTGTCCTTTGCTGCAACCAGCGATAAGAGAAGCGCATTGGCTTCTACATACTGGCCGCCATTTTGCAACTGCCGGGCTTTATCCAGCTGGGCGTCGTAATATTTCTTGTCGGACATGGACCCTCATCCAGAAACGCACGTTAACATATCGCCAAACAAAAGGCGTCAGGCAAGCCGTCGTGTTTCGGAAGCCGGCTTCGAATTTGCTAAACAATTCGATGTTTCAGAGGCATAGACAGACAACAAACCCTGCGATAACGTTGATTTAAGCCCTCCTAAGCAAATTGTCACAACGCAACGATAAAGAGACGGCAAGGAACCCTTTGGCATGAGCGCAGGCGCAGATTTGCTCCGTATTGAAAATCTGCAGGTCTCGTTTTCTCTCATGGGCGGCACCATCAATGCCGTCAGGGGCACAAGCCTTCGCATTCTTCCGGGGAAAGTCACAGCGCTCGTCGGCGAGTCCGGTTCGGGAAAATCCGTCATCGGCCAGACCATCATGGGCATCCATCCCAAGACGGCGCGTGTGAATGGACGCGTGCTATTCACCGATCCGGAAAATGGCGCGGCCGGCCCTGTCGATCTGCTGCAATTGCCGAAGGACGGCCGAGAAATCCGTTCGATACGCGGAAATCGCATCGGCCTGATCTTTCAGGAGCCGATGACATCTTTTTCGCCGCTGCACACCATCGGCAACCAGATCGACGAGGCGCTCAGGATTCACAGCATCCTGTCACCGGCCGAACGCGCGGAAAAAATGCATGAAACGCTCGACCTTGTGGGGTTTTCCAACCCCAAGAAGGTCGTGAACATGTATCCCTTCGAGCTGTCGGGCGGCATGCGCCAGCGCGCCATGATCGCCATGGCGCTCATCTGTCGGCCTGCACTTTTGATTGCCGATGAGCCGACGACGGCGCTGGATGTGACGATACAGGCGCAAATCCTCAAGCTGCTGCGCGATCTCCAGAGCCGGCTGAACATGAGCATGCTGCTCATCACCCACGATCTCGGCGTGGTGGCGAACATCGCCGATGAGGTCGCCGTAATCTATCAGGGCGAGATCATGGAGGCCGGAACCGTCGACGATATTTTCAGGGCCCCAGCCCATCCCTATCTCAAGGGCCTCATGGCGGCCGTGCCCCATTTCGACATGAAGCCCGGCGAAAGGCTGAAGGCGCTGCGCGAAATCAACATCGACCACGAAAGCCTCGTCGGCAAGAAGACGGCCGCATTCAATAAAACACCCGGCCCCCTCCTGACCGTGAACAATATCAGCAAGACCTTCACTACCCGGAAATCGAGCTGGTTCAGCAAAAGCGCCGCCAACGCCACCAAGGCTGTCGACAGCGTCAGCTTCGAAATCCGACGTGGCGAATGCCTCGGACTGGTCGGCGAAAGCGGCAGCGGCAAAACCACAGTCAGCAAAATCCTCATGCGCGCCGTACGCCCGGATGAGGGTTCGGTGACCTTTCACCGGCCTGAAGGCGACATCGATGTCCTCAATGCCAGGGATGGAGACCTGAAAGAGCTGCGGTCGAAGATACAGATGGTCTTTCAGGACCCGATATCCTCGCTGTCTCCGCGCATGACCGTGGGCAACATCCTGAGCGAACCCCTGGAAATCCACGGGCGGGGTGACGCGAAATACCGCGCGGAGAAAGTTCGCGGTCTCGTCAGGGCCATCGGGCTTGGAGAAAGTGCGCTCAACCGTTATCCCCACAGCTTCTCGGGCGGACAGAGGCAGCGTATCGGCATCGCCAGGGCATTGGCGCTCGGCCCCGAACTTCTCATCTGCGACGAACCCGTTTCCGCCCTCGATGTCTCCGTACAGGCGCAAATCCTCAATCTTCTTAAGGATTTGCAGCAGGATCTCGGGCTGACCTATCTCTTCATTTCGCACAATCTCGCGGTGGTGGACTATATGGCCGACCGCGTGGCCGTGATGTGCGAAGGCCGTATCGTGGAACTGGCGCCGCGCGAAATCCTGATGCGCTCTCCAGTCCATCCCTATACCAAATCCCTGCTGGCGGCCGTGCCTTTCCCCGATCTCGACCGCCCGCTCGATTTCCGCACCATCGGCAAGATCAGCGCGACGGGCAAATTCGACTGGGGCAAGCAATTCCGGGACGAGGGTGATGGCGACATGATTTCCGCCGATCTCGGCGAAGGCCATTTCGTCCTTGCAAACGGCAATGCCGATATCCGGGAGCTTCGCCCTTGATCACGCGTCGCACCACCCTTGCCCTCTTGGCTTCCGTCTTCCTGCCGGCCTACGCGCGGGCCGCCTACACCGACCCCAGCTATTTCAAGGAAAAACGGGAAAAGGGTGAATTGCCCGACGTGGCCGAGCGCCTGCCGAAAAACCCGCGCGTCATTGACATGAAAGCGCTTGGCCGCGAGCCGGGAAAACATGGCGGCTCGGTGCGTATGCTCATTGGCGGCCAGCGCGACATTCGCCTGATGCCGATCAGCAGCTATGCCCGTCTTGTCGGTTATGACGAAAAATTCGAACTGCATCCGGATATCCTCGAAAGTTACGAGGTTCAGGAAGAGCGCATCTTCACCTTCAAGCTGCGCGAGGGCCACAAATGGTCCGACGGCAGCGATTTCACCTCCGAGGATTTCCGCTATTTCTGGGAGGACGTCGCCCTCAACAGGGAAATCCACAAGGGCGGCCCGCCGATCGAACTTCTGGTCAACGAGAAGCCGCCGCTTATCGAAGTCATCGACCGGCAGACGGTGCGCTACACCTGGGATGGCCCCAATCCGGATTTTCTGGCGAAACTCGCAGCGGCCTCACCGGCGCGGCTGTTCCTGCCCGCCGCCTATATGAAACAGTTCCACATCAAATATCAGACGGCGGAAAAGCTCGCCAAGCTGATCAAGAAAAACAAGACGGATGACTGGAGCGGGCTGCATATCAAGATGTCGCGGCAGGTGCGGCCCGAAAATCCCGATCTGCCGACCCTGGATGCCTGGCGCAACACCACCGCGCCGCCCTCTGAGCAGTTCGTGTTCGAACGCAACCCCTATTATCACCGGGTCGACGAAAACGGCCTGCAGCTGCCCTATCTCGACCGTTTCCTGCTCAACGTCACCTCCTCCGATATCATCTCGGCCAAGACGGCATCGGGCGATAGCGACCTGCAATATTTCGGCCTCGATTTTGCCGACTACACCTTCCTGAAGGATGCCGAAAAGCGCTTTCCCCTGAAAGTCAATCTCTACAAGCGCTCCCAGGGTTCACGCATCGCGCTTTTGCCCAATCTCAATTGCGCCGACGCGGTCTGGCGCAGCGCTTTCCAGGATGTGCGGGTACGCCGTGCCCTGTCGCTCGCGATCAACCGGCATGAAATCAATATGGTCTGCTTTTACGGATTGGCCAAGGAAAGTGCCGATACCGTGCTCCCGGAAAGCTCGCTTTACCGGCAGGAATTTGCCGATGCCTGGAGCGCATTTGACCGCGCAACCGCCAACCGGCTGCTAGATGAAGCCGGTCTCGACAAGCGCGATGACGCGGGCTTGCGCCTTCTGCCCGATGGCCGCTCGGCTTACATCATCGTCGAGACGACAGGCGAAAGCACGCTCGAAACCGACGTGATGGAACTGGTGACGGATCACTGGCGACATATCGGTATTGCGGTTTCCGTCCGCCCCACCCAGCGCGATGTCTTCCGCAAGCGCGCCATGGGCGGCGAAGTGCTGATGTCCGTTTGGATGGGCATGGACAACGGTGTTCCGACACCAGACATGCTGCCTTCCGGCCTCGCCCCCACCGGCGATGACCAGCTGCAATGGCCGGTCTGGGGTGTGCATTATCTTTCGGGCGGCCGCGAGGGCAAGGAGCCCGATCTGCCGGAGGCGGCGCACCTGCTCGATCTGCTGAAAAAATGGCGCAGAAGCGTCACCGAGGAAGAGCGCGAGGCCATCTGGCTGGAAATGCTGGAGATTTATACGCAGCAGGTATTTTCCATCGGCATCGTCAACGGCGCGCTGCAACCCGTCGTTCACGTCAAACGCATGCGAAACGTGCCGGAAAAAGCGCTTTTCGGTTACGAGCCCACATCCTATCTCGGCGTCTATATGCCGGATAGCTTCTGGTACGACGGAGACGCCTGATATGCTGCGGTATATTTTAAAGCGCGTCCTCGTCATGATCCCCACGCTAATCCTGATCTCTATGCTGGTTTTCACCATCATCGAGCTGCCTCCGGGCGATTATTTCGAAAGCTATGTCGCCGAGCTGCGCGCCATGGGCGAAACGGCAAACCTTGCCGAAATCGAGGAGCTGCGCACCCGTTACGGTTTCGACCAGCCAGCCCCGATCCGTTATTTCCGCTGGGCAACCGGCATGCTGGTCGGCGATTTCGGTTATTCCTTCGAATATCAGCTGCCGGTCAGCGATGTGGTGGGAGACCGCCTGTGGCTGACGGTGCTCGTCTCCTTCGTCACCATCATCGTCACCTGGCTTATCGCCTTCCCGATCGGCATCTACTCCGCCACGCATAAATATAGCTGGGGCGATTATGGCCTCACCTTCCTCGGCCTGCTCGGCATCGCCATTCCCAACTTCATGCTGGCGCTGATCCTGATGTATTTCGCCAATATCTGGTTCGGCATCTCCATCGGCCATCTGATGGACCGGGAATATCTGAACCAGGCGATGAGCTGGGCGAAGTTCAAATCGATCCTCGAACATATCTGGATTCCCGTCCTCATCATCGGAACGGCGGGCACCGCCGGCATGATTCGCCGCCTGCGCGCCAATCTGCTCGACGAATTGCAGAAACAATATGTGGTCACCGCCCGCGCCAAGGGGCTGCACCCCTTCAAGGTGCTGACCAAATATCCGCTGCGCATGGCGCTGAATTTCTTCATCTCAGATATCGGTTCGATCCTGCCCGCTATCATATCAGGCGCGGAAATCACCGCTGTCGTCCTATCACTCGAAACCACTGGCCCCATGCTCATCAGGGCGTTGCAGAGCCAGGATATGTATCTGGCCGGTTCGTTTCTGATGTTCCTGGCATTCCTGACGGTGATCGGCGTTCTGGTGTCGGATATTGCCCTTGCCATACTCGACCCGAGAATCCGCTTCGGAGGTGGTAACGTCAAATGACTTCGTCCATTCCGAAACCCGGCGAAACGCTGCCCCATTACGTCTCGACCGCACCCTTCGATCCTTCGCTGATCGAACCCAACACATCTGGAATGGCCGCCTTCAGCAAGGCCTCGCAGCTGCGCCTCATGTGGTGGCAGTTCCGTCAGCACAAGATCGCCGTGTGGTCCGGCGTCTTTCTGGTGGTGCTTTATCTTTCGATCCTGATCTGCGAGTTTCTGGCGCCCTATAATCTCCACACCCGCAATATTGAAAATATCTACGCCCCTCCGCAGGCCATTCACCTGTTCAATGATGGAAAATTTGTCGGCCCCTTCGTTTACGGCCGGGAAATGACGCTCGACATGGAGAACCTGCGACGCGTCTACCGGGATGTGCCGACGGATATTCAACCGCTGCGCTTCTTCTGCAAGGGAGATACCTATCGCTTCTGGGGCATGTTCGAGGGCAGAACCCATCTCGTCTGCCCGGCCGAAGGTGGTGAAATGTTCCTGCTCGGCACGGATCGTCTCGGGCGTGACGTGCTGTCGCGCATCATCTATGGTGCGCGCATTTCGCTGACCATCGGCCTTCTCGGCGTCGCCATGAGCTTCGTTCTCGGCATTGTGATCGGCGGTCTGGCGGGCTATCGCGGCGGCACGTTTGACCTGATCGTCCAGCGCATCATCGAAGTGCTGCAATCCATTCCCAGCATTCCGCTGTGGCTGGCGCTTGCCGCAATCATGCCGGTGACCTGGAGCCCGATCCTTGTCTATCTCGGCATCACCATCATTCTCGGCATGCTGGACTGGACGGGCCTTGCACGCGCCGTGCGCTCGAAACTTCTGGCGCTTCGCGAAGAAGACTATGTTTTGTCTGCACAATTAATGGGTGCCGGCACGCCGCGCATCATCGGCAGACACCTTATTCCCGGCTTCATGTCACACTTGATCGCATCGGCCACTCTGACGATACCCGGCATGATTCTCGGCGAGACCGCACTGAGCTTCCTCGGCCTCGGTCTCAGACCACCGATCACAAGTTGGGGAATTCTGCTCACGGAGGCGCGCAGCGTCAGCGTCATTGCGCTATATCCATGGCTTCTCATCCCGACGATCCCGGTCGTTCTCGTCATTCTGGCCTTTAATTTCTTCGGTGACGGACTACGTGATGCTGCGGATCCCTTCAGATAAAATGGAACACCCTTTGATAAACTGCCCTTCCGCCATCGCCTTTTTTGTGAAAGGCAAAAAGAGGTGTGGCCCATGACCTCCCGTTTGAATGACGCGCGTATTCTCATGTACAGCCACGATTCCTTCGGGCTCGGGCATCTGCGGCGGTGTCGCACCATCGCGCATGCGCTGGTGGAGGATTATCGCGGCCTCAACGTCCTCATCATTTCCGGCGCGACGATTGCCGGCGCTTTCGATTACCGCGCCCGCGTCGATTTCGTGAAAATCCCGAGCGTCATCAAGCTGCGCAACGGCGAATATACGTCCATGGACAGGCATATCGATCTTCAGGAAACGTTGAAGATGCGCCGCTCCATCATCTACCACACCGCCGAAAGCTTCCAGCCGGATATCTTCATCGTCGACAAGGAGCCCATGGGCCTGCGCGGCGAGGTGGAGGAAACGCTTGCCTATCTCAAGGGACAGGGCACCAAGCTCGTCATCGGCCTGCGCGACGTCATGGATGCGCCGCAGTTGCTCGAGGCGGAGTGGAAGCGCAACAATGTCATGACAAAGATCGGCCAGTTCTATGACCACGTCTGGATTTATGGCCCACCCGATTTCCACGATCCGCTGACGGGACTCGACGTTCCGCACACCGTTCGCGACAAGATGGATTTCGTCGGGTTTCTGCAAAGGTCCAAGACCCAGGCCGAAACCGTATCGCATCGGCCGGAAGGCGATTATCTTCTCGTCACCACGGGCGGGGGCGGCGATGGCAGCGAATTGATCGACGACGTCATCAACGCCTATCGCCATGACAGCGAACTGACGCACAAGGCGCTGGTGGTGCTCGGCCCCTATATGCCAGCGGATCAACGCCAGCGCTTCATGAGCAGTGTTGCCGACATTCCGCATATCGAGATCATCGAATTCGACAATCGCATGGAAGATCTCGTCGCCGGCGCACAGGCCGTCGTCTCCATGGGCGGATACAACACCGTCTGCGAGATATTGTCCTTCGACAAACCCGCCCTCGTTGTACCGCGCACGGTGCCGCGCGAAGAGCAGCTTATCCGCGCCAGTCGCGCCTCGGAGCTTGGTCTTTTCGACATGCTTCTGCCGGAAGATGCCGAAAACCCGGCAAAAATGGCCGCGGCTCTGAAAGCCCTGCCGCACCGCGCGCCGCCCTCCGTCAATGCGTGCGGGCTGAAGCTGGACGGTCTTGAAAACATATCGCGCCGGATAGCCGAATGGCTGCCGCCCGAAAGCGATAAGGCACCGATTACGCTCTCCGCGTGACCGGTTCCCCGACAAACACGGCTTCAAAAGAGACACGCGCAACGTGACCGATACAAAAAAAATCGTGGTGCTCCTCAAGGGCTATCCGCGCCTGTCCGAGACTTTCATCGCCCAGGAACTTCTGGGACTGGAGAAGGCCGGGCTGAAGCTCGAACTCATGTCGATGCGCCGTCCGACGGATAAAAAGCGCCACCCCGTTCACGATGAAATCCGCGCGGCCGTGACATACTTGCCGGAATATCTGCATGAGGAGCCGCTACGGGTTTTGAAGGCGCTTTGGGCGTGCCGCGGGAAGCCGGGCTTCACCAAGGCGCTTCGCCGCTTTTTCAACGATCTGCCGCATGATCTCAGCCGCAATCGCTTCCGCCGTTTCGGGCAGGCTGCGGTGCTCGCGCATGAATGGCCTGAAGATGCCGAATGGCTGCATGTCCATTTCATCCACACCCCCGCCTCGGTCGCCGCCTATACTCACCTCATCACCGGCACGCCCTGGACGATTTCAGCCCACGCCAAGGACATCTGGACCTCCAGCGACCGCGACCTTGCCGCCAAACTGCAAAGCGCACGCTGGGCGGTGACCTGCACCGCTGGCGGCTTCCAGCATCTGCAAACCCTTTCCGGGCCCCGTCGGAACGTGCATCTGAGCTATCATGGCCTCGATCTCACCCGTTTCCCGCATTTCGACACGCCGCGAACGGCAAGAGACGGTTCAGACGCCAAAGATCCGGTGAGGATTTTGAGCGTCGGCCGGGCGGTCAAGAAAAAGGGCATCGATATTCTCCTGCGTGCGCTCGCCTCGCTGCCGCAGGATATGCATTGGCGCTTCACCCATATCGGCGGCGGCGATGAACTGGGCGGACTGAAGAAACTCGCAGACGAACTCGGCGTCGCCGACAGGATCGTCTGGACCGGGGCCATGGACCAGAAACAGGTGCTGGAGAACTATCGCGAAGCGGACCTCTTCGCTCTAGCTTGCCGCATCACCAGCGATGGCGACCGCGACGGCCTGCCAAATGTGCTGGTCGAGGCCGCGAGCCAGGCGCTGACCTGCATCTCCACCAATATTTCCGGGATACCGGAGTTTTTTGTCAGCGGTCAAAACGGCCTGCTGACGGAACCGGAAAATCCGGCCGCTTTCGCAGAGGCGCTGCGCATGGCCATCACCGATCCGCAATTGCGCCAGCGTCTTGGCAGCGCCGCCGAAGACCGTGTGCGCACCGCCTTCGACCATCGCACCAGCATTATCGAGCTGAAGGCCCTGTTCGAGAAAGAGTGGGAAAAAACGCCATGACCGATACGGAAAAACGCCCCTGCGTCTTCTTCTACGTCCAGCACCTTCTCGGCATCGGCCATATCGCCCGCGCCAGCCGCATTGCCAACGCCCTTCAGGCGAACGGTTTCGATGTCGTGCTGGTCACGGGCGGCACGCCTGTTCCGGGCTTTCCGGGCGAGGGTATCCGCCATGTCGAATTGCCGCCCATCGCCGTCAGCGACGGCAGCTTTGCTGGCCTGGTCGACAGCTCCGGCAAACCGGTGGACGACGACTTCAAGAGGCTGAGAACCGATATGCTGATCGGGGCCTATCACGGCGCCAAACCCGATATCGTTATCATTGAAGCCTTCCCGTTCGGCCGCAGGCAGGTGCGTTTCGAATTGCTGCCGCTTCTCGATGAGATAGAAGGCAGCGAACCGCGCCCGCTCGTCATGGCGTCGCTGCGCGATATCTTGCAAGAAAAGACGAAACCGGGACGGGATGAAGAGACCGTGTCGCTGGTTAAGAAACATTTCGATGCGGTGCTCGTCCATGGCGATCCGGATTTTGCCCGGCTGGAAGACACTTTTCCCCTCGCAGGCGAGATCAGGCAGCGCATCGTCTATACCGGCCTCGTCGCTCCTCTTCCGCCGCCGGAACCGGCGGAAAAATTCGATATCGTGGTTTCCGCAGGCGGAGGCGCCGTTGGCGCCGAACTCATCCGGGCCGCTCTCGAGGCTGCCCCTCTACTGGATGGCATCAAGAACTGGTGCCTCGTGACCGGTCCCAACATGCCGCAGGCGGATTTCGATGCAATCTCGGCGCAGGCGGCGGGCAATGTGTCCGTCTTCCGTTTCCGCAAGGATTTCGCAAGTTTGCTCGCCGGCGCACGGCTTTCGATTTCACAGGCCGGCTACAACACCGTCTGCGATATTCTTCAGGCAAAATGCCGCTCGCTTCTGATCCCCTTCGCAGCCGGAGGCGAAACCGAACAGAGCGCCCGCGCCGAACGGCTGGCGCGGCTGGGGCTGGCGTATGTGCTGGAGGAGAAGGATATTTCGGCGCAAGCGATGGCCGATGCCATCAAGACGGCATTCTCCCTACCGGCGCCCGGCACGATCGCGCTCGATCTCGATGGCGCGGCCGGAACAGCTAGAGCGCTGCGCCGCCTTTATGATGAGCGGTGAGGATCGTCTTCAACTCGCGAACCGCCGCCTCATCGGTAATCTTGCGCCCTGCGCCGGTGAAACCGAGCTTCGCCACCCTGCTGTCTAGATCATAGGATGGAACGGCGGAACAGGATGCGTGGATTTCCGTTATCGGAAAGCGATCCAGCAATGTCTGAACGCTCTGCGGACGCACCCCGGCGCCGGGCATGATGACGATCCGGCTTGCCGCCGTCTCGGACAGGTGGGCCAGAGCCTCAATCCCTTCAAGCGCCGAACGCGCCCCGCCTGAGGTGAGAATTCTTGAGAACCCCAATGCGATGGCGGCTTCCAGCGCCTCTTCCATGTCAGGCACGACATCGAAAGCCCGGTGCAGCGTAACATCCAGCCCGTCGGCATGACGACGCAGTTCTTCAAGTAAGCCGATATCGAGCGAACCATCGCCATGCGACGCGCCGAGCACCACGCCGGAAAGGCCGGCGGCACGCGCCGCGTCGATATCGCGTTTCATCACATCCGCTTCGTCGCGGGTGAAGACAAAATCACCGGCGCGCGGCCTGATCATGACGCTCACCGGCAACCCGCAGGACGCCGCACGCTGCATGAAACCCGCCGAGGGCGTCACACCGCCGCCGGAAAGAGCCGCACAAAGTTCGATGCGATCGGCCCCGCCGCTGACCGCCGCTTCCAGACCGGCGACATCGTCCACGCAAATTTCGAGAATCATCGTAACCTCTTTCATTTGGGTGGCCGTTACCTGCGGCGGCCCTTTCCATCAAGCGCGTAAAGCATATAAACGCCGCCCAGCCCCACCATCGCACCCAATATGGAAGTCCCCGAATAGCTGGAAACCAGTGTTCCAATGGCAAAAATCAACGCACCCAGACCGGCACCGAGGAAGATATTTACGGCGATCAGCGAGCTTCCGAGTCCCGGCCGGTCCGCGATCAGCTCCTGCAGGTAGGTAATTGGAATGCTGATGATCGCGGCAGCGCCCAGCGCACTGATGACCGTTTGGGCGTAGATATGCCACGGCGCTGAAGCAAGCCCCTGCAGAATGAGATAGATGGCGTAGAGCCCCGCTCCCGCCGCAAGTGTCAGCGTCTGCGGAACCTTTTTCTCGATCCAGCCCCACAGGAGAATGAAGACGATTTCCAGCGCAGCGACGATGCCCGCGACAATGCCGATATCCGCCACCGTGCCCTTGGCCTGTCCGGTTATGATGAGCGAACGCACGGAATCGTTGAGATGCAGCATCGAGCAGATGAGCGCGATGGCGATGATCCGGAGCAGCACCCGCCGGGATCCGATTTCCGCAAGCGAGGCGCGCAAGCCGAACCGCGCTTCGGTATTTGCCGATGCAGGCGTGGCGGCCCGCGGCAGGCAGAAGGCGACAAGCAGAAAGCAGACAAGCGCGCAGATGCCCGAAAACAGGAACGCCATCAGCATATTGCCGGAATTCACCAGAAAAACACCGACAATGCCCGGCACCAGCACCCAGGAAAGCGAGATGGTTGCCCGCATGATCGAATTCACCGCGATCATCTCACCCGTCGAAAGATTGCGCGCGTCGGCACGCACATGGGCGAAGATCAACGAATTCATCGCTCCGAAAATCGGCAGAAGCACCAGCTTTGCAGCGACGAAGGCGGTGGCGTTGCCGGCCAGATAGACCAGCATATAACCACTGACACCGAAGAGCGCGATATAGAGCATTGGCTTGCGATATTCACCCAGCCTGTCTGCAACAATACCCATCAACACGCTGGCGCTGACGTTGATGACGGCAGCAAATAGCATCAGCAGCGAATAGACGCTGTTGCTCAGCCCGATTTCGCGAATACCGATGACCGCCTGATAGGGGGCGGTCGCCGCATTCGAAAACCCGAAGAACAGGATGGCGAGCGCCCCGATGCGGATCGACGGATTGTTGATGACGATGGAAAGAGCCGACGGCATGGATATTCGCCTGAGATGATCCGGCGCCGCCGGATCGCTGGGTAAAAGCTACCGGACCGCTGTCATCGCCAGCGGGCCGAAAGGATGGGTTGAGGGGTATAATCGAAATGCGGCTTCCATGGGTAAAAATCGCCGTCCCGGCGGCGATTGGGAAGATTTTCGATATCCTGATTGATGACCCCTTCCGTCAGCGCCATGAGGTTGGGATTGGCGATAGGCGCAAGCTCCGGCGAAAGATAACCGGACTTGACGACCAGTAACCGCACCTCCTTTGGATTAAAGCCGAGACGGGTGAAATCGGAGATCATGTGATAAGGCCTGCGCCGCGCCGCCAGAATGACCGTGACGCCGCCGATGGCGACCACTGCCTGCCGCTGGTCAGCAGCACCTGGATCGTCCAGTTTCACAACGCGGGCCTCGACGGTCACGGACGGGCTCTGCGGATCGAGACTGCCACCGATCTTCAGGGAAAGGCTCGCACCTTCGCCGGCCGCAAAACAGGCTTCGACCGCCGGCCTGTCGGTGATGCCGCCCAGCAGCGCACCCTGCCAGTTGCGCGCAATCAGCGCGGCCAGAACATCGGCGCGATCGCCAACCCCACCGCCGGTTGGGTTATCGCCGGAATCGGCCAAGATGATCGGCCGCGTTGCCGTGTTTTCGGCGATATCCAGAACGGCCTCGAGCGGCTCCGTCACAGGCCCGAAACGAAAATCCTGCCGGGCATTCCAGTAGGATTGCGCAATCTCGGCCGCGACCGCCTGTGCGGCCGCTTTGTCCGTTCCCGTCACCACGGCGCAGGCCGTCGCCCGGGGTTCGTCCGCCCAGACGTAGCCGATCATGAAATTCGCATCCCATATGCCGGACCGCGCATCGTAATCAGGCAGCACGGCATAGAGGCTTTTGGCGGGTTCATCCTCCGTGGAGGTTTTTTCACCCGGCAGCAGAACAGGGATTTTCGCCCAGGTCACGCCGGGTCTTTCTCCCGACTTCAGAGCCTTGAGCAACATCGTCCATGCCCGCACCATCGTCTCGCGCACATCGATATGCGGCGCGGTTCGGTAGCCGGCAAAGATATCCAACTGATCGATAATCGTCTGGCTGACATTGCCATGCAGATCATAACTCGCAGAGACCAGGACATCCGGCCCGACGACGGCGCGGGCGCTTGAAATCCAGTCACCTTCCGCATCGTCCATGCCTTCGACATTCATCGCACCGTGCATGGCGAGATAAAGCCCGTCCAGCGGCAACGACGCCTTCAGGCGTTCGAGGAACTCCCGCTTGAAAGCGTCATAGGCCACGCGTGACACCGGACCACCCGGCACCGCCCGCGCATGCAGAAGCGGCAACACGTCCGCCCCGCCTTCACCGAGGAAACTGAAATACTCGGCCTCCAGCATTTCGGCGCCGCGAAAGACGCGGAAGTCCTGCTCGCCCATCAGCACCGGCGAGTAGGTGCTGCATTCGGTATGAATTCCACCAACGGCAATACGCATGTCGGTTTCCCCTCAATAAACCGGGCTCAAGGGGACGATGGCCGCAAAACGCAGCCAGTCCTTTTGCGCCCTTGGCGTCCACGCCGCCTCGGCAATCGCTGGCAGACGGGGGAAAACCAGATGGTTGAAATAGGCGCGATTGAGGAAATGTTCGGACCAGATGCAAGCCTGAACGCCCTTCATCCGCTCCTTCAACTCCTCGGGAAATTCGCCAACGGCTTCATAGGCATAAGTATGCGAAGGCGGAACGGTGCCGGCCCAGCTTGCCCCCGGCTCCTGCCAGGCTTCATCCTGCACCATGTCGAGATAATAGGCCTGACCCGGGGTCATCACCACGTCGTAGCCCTGCTTTGCAAGCTCAAGGCCGACTTCCGGCTTCTGCCATGCCATCAACAATGTTCCGGCCGGATCGACGCCACCACCATGGGAAACTTCGTCCCAGCCGGCAAGCTGGCGGCCGCGCTCATGCAGCATGCCCTGTATGCGCTTCATGAAATAGGACTGAATGCCGAAGGTGCCGTCGAGCCCTTCCTTTTCCATCAGCGCCTTGGCAAGCGGCGAGGCCAGCCACGACCCATCCGCAACCTCATCGCCGCCAATATGGATCAGCCGCGACGGGAACAGCTCCACCATCTCGTCGAATATCTTGCCGAGGAATTCATAGGTCGGCTCTATCGCTGGGTTGAGTGCATTGTTCGGATATCCCTGCACAGAGCGGTAGCTATCCGGCGCTTCCTGCCCATCCGTCAGCTCCGGATAGGCCACGAGAGCCGCCGTGCTGTGGCCGGGAATATCGACTTCCGGCACGATTTCGACGTTCAATGCCGCCGCATGCGCGACAACCATGCGCACCTCATCCTGCGTGTAATAGCCCGACACCGGCTCAGCCCCGTTACCGAGCTGCGGCAGGAGCGGCGCATCCGGGCCGCGCGTGGCGCCGACGGTGGTCAGCAGCGGATAGGCCTTGATTTCGAGCCGCCATGCCTCGTCATCCGTCAGGTGCCAATGGAAGCGGTTCATGCGCAGCCATGCGAGAATATCGATAAGCCGCAGGACATCGCCTGTCGGATAGAATTGCCGCGAAACATCGAGGTGGCAGCCACGCCAACTGTAACGCGGCGCATCGCTGATGGTGCCGGAGGCCGGGAAACGGAATTTCGGATCGATGCGCGCACCATGCAGCAGCTGCGCCAGAACCGTCAGACCATATTGCAGGCCGGCAGCGGCCGAATATTCCACGACAACGGCTTCTTTGGAAAAGCTGAGGCGATAACCTTCCGCTTCCAGTCCGCTATGCCGCTTGAAACGCAGCGGTTTTCCCTCGTGAACCGGCGCGAGGCTGAAAGGCACGTGGCCGACGGCAAAAAGCCGGCGGAACAGCGAAAGCACGGTTTCCACCGCAAGCACTTCTTCTGCGCCCGCATCTTCCGCCGGGAAGAGCGCGACGGGAAAACCCTCCCCCGGTTCTGCATCGATTTCAGCGGGCCATGGCTGGATCGAAAAGGGCAGATCGAGCTTGCCCTCCGGAAGCAGCACCGGCGCCGGCTCGCTGTGGCGTCCATCCATCATCAGGTCACCGACATCGACGGCGCGATGTGTGCCATCGGCAAGACTGATATAGGCAGATTTCGCGCCGTCTGTGCGATGTCGGGCGGGCCGCAGCAGGCCATCGACGGTGAAGCACCAGGATTTTCCGGACTCCAGCACGAAACCCGGCGGCGGTGCAAATTCATGGAAATTGGCATTGCGGCGCAGATAAACGGCATTGTCGCACGTAGGTTTGTCTACCGTCCGCGTCAACGACGTGTAGACGATGCGAAAATCCTTCAGCGGCTCGCGGGAAAGATTGACCAGCGTGAAGGTGAAGCCGCCGGATGCGGAGTCTGCGAGCGGATGCCACGAATTTTCAAGACGATACTGTGCGAGCGCCATGATGCTCCCCTTTATTGCGCATTGAACCCGTCAGCGGGTTTCGGTCAGTAATGTTCGGATTGCGAAAATGTCCGGGCCAGCGGCGCCTGCCCTGCCGTGAGACCACAATCGACCGGCAGGCACACGCCGCTGATGGCGGCGGCCTGCGGGCCGGCCAGAAAGGCGACGGCATTGGCCACGTCTTCAGGTTTCACGATGCGCTGCAGTGGATACCAATGCTTTGCTTCCTCAAAGACCTGAGGATTGCTTGCAGCCCGCGCTTCCCACGCCTGCGTGCGCACGGTGCCCGGTGCCACGGCGTTGGCGCGAATGCCGAATTTGCCGTATTCGACGGCGATCAGCTTGGTCAGATGGATCAGCCCGGCCTTTGCCGCGCTATAGGCAGGATGCCCGAACACCGCCATGCCATTGACGGAGGTGATATTAACCACCGCCCCCTGGGTTTTCTTCAACGCCTCTTCGAAAGCCATAAAGCAGAGAAACGGCGCTTCCAGATTGAGCGCATTGTCCTTGCGCCATATATCGGCGGTCGTGTCATGCAGGCTGACCGCCCTTGCGGCGCCCGCATTGTTGACGAGGGTTACAACATCGCCCAGCGCCGCAACCTCGGCGGCCAGCCTTGCAAGGTCCTGCGGGTCGGTGACATCGCAGGTTTTCGCAACGAAGCGGGGATCGGAAAGCGCCGATAGCGCGCTCGAAAGGGCGCCGCGGTCGATATCGACCAACACGACCTTTGCATGGCTTTCAGCGAGCGCCGCGGCAATCGCCCGGCCAATATCACCTGCCGCGCCGGTAACGACGGCGAGCTGGTCTTTCCTGTCCTTCATCTCCTGAAACTCCCTTGAAGCTTTCCGACCCGCCACAAAACGGATCTCAGGCAAAGCAGCCTATGTTGTTTGTCAGCCCGCCTCAGTCACCGAGCAATTGTTTGTCATCCGGATCGCGATGCTCCACCAACTGCTGCTTGATGTGACGTAACGTCACCATCGATCGTTGCCGTTGATGATAGGCAGCAAGCGTTGCCAGAACATCGACGGCGGCCAGATAGGCGTAGCGCGATGAAGTGGGGCGGAAGATATTGTTCCCCTCGGGCACATTGACGGCCACCACCATGTCGGCGGCCGCGGCAACAGGCGTGTCGCTCTGGGTGAGCGCAATGGTGGTGACCCCCATTTCCCGCGCCAGCTTGAAACACTTCACTAGTTCCATGTTACGGCCGGAAAAGGACGAGCCGATGACGACATCTTCCTTGCGCGCAGCGGCGGTCATCATCAGCTGCATGCTGTGATCGGCGCTGGTCGAAACGCGCAACCCCAGGCGGAACAGCCGGTTCTGGATTTCCGAAGCGATCATCGAGGAATTGCCGCCAGCGCCGAAGGCATAGATCATGCCGCTATTGGCGATCCTGATCGCCGCTTCATCGGCAAGGGCCGGATCGAGCGTCCTGTGCAGCAGGAAAAGCGCTTCCTGCGCCTTGGCGAGCACCTCTTCCGCAACATCGGAGGGTCCCGTGCTGGAGGGTTCGGAGGTGAGATATCGGATACCCACATAGGCCGTCTTGGCGAGGCTGACCTTGAAATCCGAAAAGCTCTGGCACCCCAGCCGGCGGCAGAACCGCGTCACGGTCGGCGGAGACACTTCCGCGCGCGCCGCCAGCTCGATGATCGAGGCATTGACGGCGAATTCGAAGTCCGAAACCAGAATATCGGCAATCCGTCGCTCAGACTGCGAGAATTGTCCCCTGTCTTCCTGTATTCTTGCAAAAATATCCATGTTCACCGGTCTCCGTTCCGCCAAAACTTAAGGCTTGGCCCCGTTTCCGATGCACCCTAAGAAAGCGCGCCCGTCAACCGCATAGATCCATGAGTCAAGGATGTTTCGTCTTGCTGACGACACCACGCACACCTTTAATTTGAAAATTATTTTCTTTGTTGATTGAGAGATGAGCATATGCCAACAATCAACACCAGAGAAATCTCCAAATCTTGAAAATAATTTCAACACCGGACCGAAACCATGCGTGATCCCTTCAAAAACCCTTTTCCCGAAACAGACATCGCCCGCCATTCCATCTGGGAGATGCTGGTAACGCGTGACATCGACGCTTTTCTGGCCGCCGACTGGTCGAAGGTCGCGGATGATTTCGTCGAGGACGGCTTTCTCGGCATCAACGCCAACCGGGATGCGAACCCGGACAATTGGCGCTTGTCCTTCCCTTCGCTCAGCGCCTATCGTGACGAGTGGCTGCGGCAGGCGCAGGATTTTCAAACCCAGCAATTCGCAGAGAACCCGCGCGATGCTATCTTTGCGACCACCACGCTGGAAGAAATCGAAGTGGAAGGTGAGACCGCGCTGGTGCGCAAGAAGTTCGACGGTGGGCTTCGCAAGGCCGATGGCAGCTTCGACGTCATGAAATGGCAGACGCTCTATTATTGCCGGCTGCATCAGGGACGCTGGAAGATCACCGGTTTCACCGGCTACATGCCCAACCCCATGCCGTGATCCAGAAGAAATCTTGACAAGCTTTGCATGCCGGGCCGAAAGCCCGGCTTTATTTTTTCGTCTGGAATGAGCAGGAAAATGCTGCTGGAGACGGATCGCCTCAGGAACAGCCGGGCATGGGGAAACAGAGAACATGGCCCGGCTCCTGCGCCTTATTGGATCAGCTTGAGGACTGAAAGATCGACGCGCCTTTCCAGCGCAACGCCGCTCTCATCAAACAGATGGCAGTCCGAAGCCTTGATACCGGTGACGATGGGCTCATCCACGACCACAGGTGCGGAGCCGGAAAGCAACGCGCAATAATTCTCACCCGTCGGCGCGACACCATAAGCAATGGTATTGACCCCGAGCCGCTCGATCACGCTGGGTGCGACCGTGACATTGAGGTCGGCCGGTTCGAGACCGGTATGTTCCGGGCGGATGCCGAGCGTCAGCTGCGCGCCTTCAAGACCGGCACGGGGTTCCACCGGCACGGTGACCGTCTGTCCATCATAGTCCACAGTCACACCCTCGGCGCTGACGGATTTGCAGGTGACCTTCAGGAAATTCATTTTCGGGTTGCCGATGAAGCCGGCCACGAACAGGTTAGCCGGCTTGTGATAAAGCTCGAGCGGTGCGCCGACCTGGGCAATTTTACCGGCGTTCAGCACCACGATGCGGTCGGCCATGGTCATGGCTTCCACCTGGTCGTGGGTGACATAGATCATCGTTGCCTTCAGCGTCCGGTGAAGATTGGTAAGTTCGATGCGCATGTCGGCGCGAAGGGCAGCGTCGAGGTTGGAAAGCGGCTCGTCGAACAGGAATATTTTCGGCTCGCGAACGATGGCGCGGCCGATCGCCACGCGCTGGCGCTGACCGCCGGACAACATGCCGGGGCGCTGCTGCAGACGCTGGTCGAGCTGGAGGATCTTGGCCACACCCTCGACCTTCTGCCTGATCTTGTCCTCTTCCATCTTTTCGACGCGCAGCGGAAAAGCAATGTTTTCAAACACCGTCATGTGCGGATAAAGCGCATAGGACTGGAACACCATGGCGATGCCGCGCTTGACCGGCGGCAAGTCATTGACCTTCACGCCATTGATGACGACGTCGCCGCCGGAAATATCCTCAAGACCGGCGATCATGCGCAGCAATGTGGATTTGCCGCATCCCGAGGGGCCGACAAAAACGACGAACTCGCCATCCCTGATGTCGAGCTGAACGCCCTTGATGACTTCGAAGTGTCCATAGTTCTTGCGGACGTTGTTGAGATAAAGCTGACCCAAGACTTGCCTCTCCCGTCAGCGGCCGACATCAGGCCGCGTTCAGAGATGTTCCGAAACAGGGGCAAAGCCACACCGGATCGGGACCGTTGAAAAACAGGGGGAAAAAGCATCCCGGAAGACGCAGGCGTTCCCTCGGCGAAACTTGCCGGATGCGGACGGCTCCCGCCCGCATCCGTGCTCATGAAAGATTATTTATACTGCTCGAGAGCCGAAGCCGCTTTCTTCGCGGCATCTTCCGGTGTTGCCTGGCCCGTGACGACAGACTGCACCATCTCGATCATCGTGTCCTGGAAACCCTTGTAGTCCGTGAAGAGCGGCTCGGGACCGCCATAGGCGATACCGTCGATCAGCGGCTTCCAGAAGGGATCCTTGGCGATGAACTCATCGACCTTCGGCGACGGACGCAGCGGGGTGAGGCCGGCGCCGCCCTGCAATTCGTATTCACCCTGCGGACCAGGCGAGGTGATGAATTTGGCGAATTCGGTCGCCTTTTCTTCCACGCCCGTTCCCTTGAAGATCGCAAGGCTGTCCGTGATGAGCAGCGTGCCAGGACCCTTGGCTTCCGGGCCGAGCGGCAAGGTCGCGATGCCCCAGTTGATCTTGGTTTCCTGCAGGCGCGTGGCCGCACCAGAACCTGCCTGGATCATGCCAACCTTGCCGTCGAGGAAGATGGCGCGAATTTCGTTCTGCTCATAGGCCGTCGGGCCTTCGACGGAATAGGGCGTGATGTCCTTGTAGGCTTTCAGTGCCTCGACAACCTGCGGGCTGTCGACCGTGATCTTGTCGCCGTCGATCACCTTGCCATTATTGGTATAAACCCAGTGCATGAACTGGTGCATGGTGTTGTCAAAGGTCTTGGCGGACAGACCGTAACCGGCAACGCCGGTCTTTTCCTTGATCTGCTTGGCAAAGGCGATTTCTTCGGCCCAGGTCTTCGGCGGCGTTTCAGGATCGAGACCTGCCTGCTTGAACAGGTCCTTGTTCCAGTAGAGCGCCTTGGTCGAGAAGGCGACCGGCACGCCCCACTGCGTGTCTTCGAAAGTGACCGTATCGACGATGTTGGGATAATAGCTTTTCTTTTCGTCTTCCGTCATCGGCACCGGAACGATGAGATCGTTCTGCGCGAACTGCTTCAGCGTGCGCGAACCGACATAGGCCATGGCGACCGGCGTGCCGGCAGCGGCGAGCGTGGTCGCCTTATCCTGGCACTGGGCCCAGCCGACGACTTCCGGCACGACCTTCCAGCCTTCGTTTTTGCCTTCCCATTCCTTGATGTACTTCTCATGGATGGGGTCCATCTTGTCGCCGCAATAGATCCAGCTGATCTCCTTGTCGGCGGCGTGCGCCGTCACCGTCGTAAGGGCAGTAGAACCGGCAAATGCGAAAGCGCAGAGCGCCAATCCGTAATGTTTCAGTGCCATAGGTAGTCTCCCGTTTTGGTGGTCGTTCCGGTTGTTGATTATTTCACCGCGCCGGCGGTAAGGCCGCTGACGAGATATCGTTGCATGAAGAAGATCACGACCATCGCCGGCGCAATGCCGACGAAGCTGGCCGCCATCAACTCATTCCAGATGACTTCCTGACGACCGAAATAAGCGAAGAGGCCGATGGGCAGCGGCATATATTCGGTCTTGGAATTGAAGGTGAGCGCGAAGATGAACTGCTGGGCATAGGCGCCGATGAAGGTGGTGATGGAAACCACTGCGATGCCCGGCATCGCCAGCGGCAGGATCACCCGGCGGAAAGTATAGAAATAGCTCGCACCGTCCACATAGGCCGCTTCTTCCAGTTCCCGCGGGATACGCAGCATATAGGTGCGCAAAAGCCAGATGGCGGTGGGGATCAGGAAGGCCGCGCCGGGAATGATCATTGCCAGATAGGTGTTCAGCACACCCATGTTGCGCATCAGCCGGAAAAGCGGGATCAGAAGCACGGCGCCCGAGAACATGTTGATCGCGAGAAATGCGCCAAGCAATTGCCCTCGTCCGCGAAACTTGAAACGGGCGAAAGCATAGGAGGCCGGCACCACCAGAATAAGGACGATAATGGTCGAAATGGTGGAGATGAAGAAGGAG
The DNA here is from genome assembly GCF_027956555.1 of Agrobacterium sp. ST15.16.055. NCBI lineage: Bacteria > Pseudomonadati > Pseudomonadota > Alphaproteobacteria > Hyphomicrobiales > Rhizobiaceae > Agrobacterium > Agrobacterium sp. ST15.16.055. The sequence goes on along the minus strand of NZ_JAQKGN010000011.1, from coordinate 85,313 downwards.
TTGAAAACGTAGCGGGCAAAACCGGGAACGCTGACCCACATGGTCCGGTAGGCCTCGAAGGAACCGTTTTCCGGCCAGAACGTGTAGGGCGATGAGAAAAGCAGACTGAGCGGCTTCAGCGAAACCAGAAATCCTTCCACGAAGGGCGCCAGCACGAAAGTCAGGAATACGGCGATGCCGCAATAAATCCCGACGATTTCATACCACCTGTAGCGGTTGATCATCGCATTCTTGTCGGTCATCGGCTGGCCTCCTGCGAGATGCGGCTGGTGATGCGGAAGTAGAAATAGGTAAAGATCGACAGGAAGATGCAGATCAGCACGGCGCGCGCAGCACCTTCACCGTATTTGTAAGAACCGATCGCCGTCTTGTACGTGTCGATGATCATGGTCGTGGTCTGGCCAGTCGGACCGCCCTGCGTCAGGATCCAGATGATATCGAAGGAATTGAAAGTCGAAATCAGCGAGATCATCGACATAGTAATCATCGCAGGCAGCATGAGTGGCAACGTGATGCGGCGGAAGCGGTAGAGGCGGCTTGCCCCATCTGTCCACGCGGCCTCGTAGAGATCCTGCGGGATGGCCTGAATGGCGGCCAGCAGATAGAGCGTAACCATTGGCACACCGATCCAGACGTCGGTGATGATCGTTGCCCAAAAGGCCGTATTGCCGTAGGCGAGGAACGCGACCGGCCCATCCACCAGACCGATGTTCTGGAGCACGCCGGAAATCATGCCGAACTGGCCGTTATACATCCAGCCCCACATGAAGATGCCGATAGCCATCGGCACGATCCATGGCGGCATGGTCAGGAGACGGAACAGCGCCCGGCCAGGCACGGCCGAATTCAGCAAAACCGCACCCAGCGTGCCGATAATCATCTTTATCGAGACGGAAAAGAACGTCCAGATGAAGGTCCGCGTGATGACATCGGCAAAAGTCGCGTTGAAAATCTTCTCGTAGTTGATGAAACCGACCCAGTTCGTCGTTTTTCTAAGCGACGCATCGGTAAAGGACAGGATGAAGGTATCGACGAGCGGATAAGCAACGATAACCGTGATGTATAAAAGCGCCGGCAGAAGAAGAAGCCAGGCGAAGACGACCGCGCTGCGTTTCGCATCCATCGCGCCGCCCCCCTTAAGCAGATTTCGCGGCGGGGGATTTCAGCTGACCGTGCAGTGCAAGATCGTACTCCTCCCATACCGGCTTGAGATCGATCACCTTGCGGCCATGGCGCGCTTCGTCCATGGCAAGCGCCAGAATGCCGGCCTCAATCGCGTCGAGCGCGGAAACCGGCAAGGGCGCGCCCTTGACGATATGGGCGATGACGTCCTCCGCCATCTGCTCGTCCGCACCATAATGCTGTGAGAGCGCGGTTGCCGCAGAATAGGTCTTGGCGACGGTTTTTTCATTGGTCCGGGCATTGTGCACGTTCAGGAAGCCGCGCACGAAATCGCCCTCTGCCATGCCCTTGGCGCCGATGACGCAGAAACGGCGGAAATCGTCGGGAACGTTGAGATTGGTATGGAAGGCAAGCGATGCGCCGTTCTCATATTCGACGATGGCCGTCTGGTAATCGATGATGTCGCCGTCGCTGTCAAAAACCTTGTCGGAACCCATCCAGCCGCTCGGCTTGCGATGGTAGACCTCCATGTCGTTGATGCCGTCATTCTGCGGCGCGTTTGCCGGCGTGAAGCTCTTGCGTCCGCCAAAGCTCGACACGAAACGCGGCCGCGCACCGACCACGCCATTATAGAGATCGAGGTCGTGGCAGCATTTTTCCAACATGAACGAGCCGGAGTAATTTTCGTAGCGTCGCCAGTCGCGCATGAAGAATGCGCCGTGATAGGGCGGGATATGCTCCGAGGCCTCGATGGAAACGACATCGCCCAGCTTGCCTTCCGCCTGTGCGGCGCGCAGATCGCGGTAGAGCGGGGAATAACGCAAAACGAGACCAACGAGCAGCCGCTCGTGACCATGCTTGTTGAGCAACCGGGCAAGCTCGAGGCTTTCCTCGATGCTGACGACGATGGGTTTTTCCGAGAAGATGGTGCAGCCGGCCTCAAGTCCGATACGGATATGCTCCAGATGCATGTGGTTCGGCGAGCCGATCATCAAGAGATCGAATTTTTCGTTTGCGATCAACGCCTCGGGACTATCGTAAGTCTTGCCGGCCGAAATGCCCTTTTCCTGCAGGCCCGGCAGGCCCGCCGGCGCGGGATCGACGTAACCGACGATCTCAAAATCCTTATCGATCTCATGAAAAACGTAGCCCAGATAACCGAGACGGAATCCGAGTCCGATAATTCCCACCTTCATGAACTTTGTTCCCTGTTCATTCGTAATTCATTTTCGCAAACGCGACCATTTCTCTGCTGGTCGTCCAGATATCTGCGATAATTTCTTGCCACGATGAAATTAATTTTCACAACGGTCAAGCTAAATTCGATTTCGCAAACGCTGCCGCGAGTTGGAAACCGATTTTCCGGCGCGACGGATGCGAGACGGATCGCCGCCGACCACCGACGCAAAAAACAATACCAAAAAAATGCCAATCGTCCAGAGCAATTCCGTTATCGAGAAAATTTTTTTGGTTAATGCGAAAATATCAAGCATTAAGCCTCATTATTCGGCAAAAGATCGAAAAAACCACCGATTAATCGTACAAATACAGCAATGGTTCTATTTTGGTATTGCCGATTGCGCGGCATATGATATAGCCAGAGCCGGCCATATCGCCGACCACATGGATCGTGACAGAGGTTATGGATGAACGGGGCAGCGCTTAATCTGGACGACCTGCAATCAGGCGGCGGCCCGCTTTACCTGAAACTGCGCCAGACGATTGAAGACGCCATCAATGGCGGCCGCCTGAAGCACGGCGACGCCTTGCCGCCGGAGCGGGATATCGCCGAAAGCGCCTGCGTCAGCCGCGTCACGGTGCGCAAGGCGGTGGACGATCTCGTCCGCGACGGTCTTCTCGTTCGCCGGCACGGCTCGGGTACTTTCGTCGTCAAGCCCATCACCCGCATGCAGCAGCCCCTGACCAAGCTCACCTCGTTTACCGAGGACATGCGCCGGCGCGGCATGACGGCAAGCACCCGCTGGCTGGACAGGGGCCTGTTCCACCCGACCGGAGACGAGATGATGACGCTCGGCCTTTCCCAATCGGCCATGGTGGCCCGGCTCACGCGCCTGCGGCTTGCCAATGACCAACCTATCGCGCTCGAAGTCACAAGCCTGCCGGGCGATATTCTGCCTGACCCACAATTGGTGGAAAACTCGCTTTATCTGGAGCTTGAGAAAAACGGCATTCGCCCGGTGCGCGCCATTCAGCGCATCTCCGCCCGTAACCTCACCGATGAGGAAACATTGCTGCTTGGGGTTCCGCCGGGCTCGGCAGCGCTTTCCGTTCAGCGAATGGCCTATCTGGAAAGCGGGCGCCTCATGGAAATATCCCGCGCGCTGTACCGCAGCGACGCCTATGACCTCGTCGCCGAACTGACGATGGGGCCCGAGTGACAAATCTCTTGATCAAGGACACGAAACGATGACAACCCTGATGCGCCAGGAAATCGATGAGATTCCCGATGCAGTCGCTCGCCTGCTGGACAATGCCAATGCCGACTTCCACGAAGCCGGAGGCAGGCTGAAGGCCCGTGACCCGGCCGTTATCGTCACCATTGCACGCGGCTCCTCCGACCACGCCGCGCATTTTTTGAAATATGCGATCGAATTGCAGACCGGTCTACCGGTCGCGTCGCTCGGCCCCTCGCTCGCCTCGATCTACCAGACGAAGCTGCGGCTGGACCGGGCGGCGGCCTTCGCCGTCTCGCAATCGGGTAAAAGCCCTGACATCGTCGCTCTGTCGGAAAGCGCCCGCAAGGGCGGCGCGCTCACCTTTTCGCTTGTCAATACCCTGCCCTCCCCGCTCGGCGATGCGGCAAATCACGCCATCAATATCCAGGCGGGCCCTGAAAAAGCGGTGGCCGCAACCAAATCCTTCGTCAACTCCATCGTCGCCGGCCTCGCGATCCTTGCCGAATGGACGGAAGACAGCCTGCTCGCCAAAGCCGTCAACGCCCTGCCGCAGAATTTCGCCAAGGCCATCGCGCTCGACTGGAGCCAGATCAGCGAAGCGGTCAGGGGCGAGGAATCGCTTTATATGCTGGGCCGCGGTCCCGCCCTCGCCATCGCAGCGGAAGCTGCGTTGAAATGCAAGGAAACCTGCGAGCTCCACGCAGAGGCCTATTCGTCGGCGGAAGTCATGCACGGCCCCGTTTCGCTGGTCGCACCGAAATTTCCCGTCATCGCCTTTGCCGCACGTGACCGCGCCGAAACCTCGGTGACGGATATCGCGGCCGGCCTCGCCGGCAAGGGCGCAAGTGTTTTTGTCACCTCCGCAAAGGGCAGCCCGGCGAAGTCCCTGCCTTTCGTGGAAACCAATCATCCGCTGACTGACGCCCTGTTGCTGATCGCACCGTTTTACGGCTTCATCGAGCAATTGTCGCGTGCCCGCGGCTTCAACCCGGATGCGCCGGTGGCGTTGAAAAAGGTGACGGAAACCCAATGAGCAGCAGCAAGGCATTTGTCGGCGCCCGTATTTTCGATGGCGTCGCGTGGCACGATGGCAAAGCGCTCGTGACCGGTGATGGCCACGTTGCCGACATCGTCGACCGCGTATCCGTGCCCGCAAACGCCGACATCTTCGACGCGGAAGGACTGTTCATTGCGCCGGGCTTCATCGACTTGCAGGTCAACGGCGGCGGCGGCGTGATGTTCAACAACGAGCCGGATGTGGAAGGCATTGCCCGCATCTGCTCGGCCCATGCGCAATTCGGCACTACGGCGCTGATGGTCACCCTCATAACAGACAGACCGGATATCACAGCCAAAGCCGCCGAAGCAGGCATCGCCGCGCACGAAGCAGGGGTGCCCGGCTTTCTCGGCCTGCATTTCGAAGGGCCGCATCTTTCTGTCGCACGCAAGGGCACCCATGACCCGGCGCTGATCCGAAAGATGGAAACGGCCGATCTCGCTGTTCTGACGGGCTGCAAGGCGAAGCTTCCTTTTTTGCTGACAACCATCGCCCCGGAAAACGTAACCGAGACGCAGGTCGCAGCGCTGCACAAAGCCGGCATCGTCGTCAGCCTCGGCCATACCGATGTGGGCCTCAGCGTCGCGACGGCCTATGCCGAGGCCGGCGCATCCATGGTGACACATCTCTTCAACGCTATGAGCCCGCTCGGCCATCGCGAGCCGGGACTGGTGGGCGCGGCACTTTCCAACGGCAAGCTGGATTGCGGGCTGATCGCCGATGGTTTCCATGTCGATCCCGCAGCGATCGGCATTGCGCTTCGCGCCAAGAATGGTCCCGGCCGCATTTTCCTCGTCACCGACGCCATGTCTACTATCGGAACGGATGATGACGGTTTCGAACTGAACGGCAGGCGTGTCTATCGCAACGGCGGTCGGCTGACGCTGGCCGACGGCACGCTGGCGGGGGCGGATATCGATATGCTTTCCTGCATCCGTTTCATGCATGAAAAGCTGGCGACACCGCTGGAAGAGGCCTTGAGAATGGCGTCTGCCTATCCCGCCGAGGCGGTCGGCGCTTCCGGCAAGGGTAAGCTCCTGTCCGGATTCGATGCGGATTTCGTCATGCTGACACCCGACCTTCAGATGCATTCGACATGGATCGGCGCAGAAAAAATCCACGATGCCACCCGTTCCGGAGCCTGAATCATGATCGTTTGTTTCGATATAGGCGGAACGACCATCAAGGGCGCGATTGCCTACGCTCCCGACGATATTCGGCCCGTGCCGCGCATCCCGACGCCCAAGACCAGTTTCGAAGACTTCGCCGCCGGACTGAAATCCATCATCGACAATAGCGGCGGCACACCCGCCTGCGTGTCGCTGTCGATTGCCGGCGTCATCGACCCCGATACCGGCAAGGCCACTGTCGCCAATATTCAGAGCATCCATGGCAGGGTCCTGAAGGACGAGCTGGAAAAGGCGCTGAACCTTCCCGTCATCGTATCGAACGATGCGGATTGCTTCGTGATCGCTGAATCGGAAATCGGTTCCGGACGGGGTCATCGCGTGGTCTTCGGCGTCATCCTCGGAACGGGTGTCGGCGGCGGCCTGGTGATCGACGGCAAGCTCATCAACAGCCACGGCGGTTTCGCCGGCGAATGGGGCCATGGGCCGGTGGCCGCGACATTGGCCGGAAATCCGCCGGTTTCGCTGCCGCGTTTCGAATGCGGTTGCGGGCTTACCGGCTGCGTCGACGCAATCGGCAGCGCCCGTGGCATGGAAAAACTGCATTCGCATCTTCACCGGCAGGCGATGACCAGCGAGGACATCATTGCGGCCTGGCAGGCGGGCGATGCGAAGGCCGCAAGAACCATCGATGTCCTTATCGATATTCTCGCCTCGCCTCTGGCAATGGTGATCAACGTTACCGGCGCAACCATGGTGCCGGTCGGCGGCGGACTTTCCAATTCGAAAGCGCTTCTGGCCGCTCTGGACGAGGTGGTAAGGAGCCGCATTCTGAGGCGCTTCGACCGCCCTCTGGTCGTGCCCGCCATCTGCCGCATCGAGCCGGGGCTGATCGGATCCGCCGTTATCGGGCTGAAACATGAGAAAGAAGCCGAAGGCACTGCCTGAGCGGCGTCACATCGTCTCGATCTTTTCCCGGCGAAAACCCAGCCCTACCAGCCGGCCGGTCAGATGGGAAAGGAGCGGAAACCGCATGATGGCCAGCACAAAAGCTGGCGGTCCTTTCGGTTTTTCCGCATCCGCCCGTCCCTTCTTGCGGCCGATACGCATCATGCGCTGCAGAAATTGCGTGGCCTTGGTCGGGAAGGATCGCCGCTTTTCAATTGCGGCAAGATCCTCGTCGGTAACGGCGCGGCCGGATACGAGCACCGGCACCAATATATTGGCCGCCGCAACCGCATCCTGAATAGCCAGATTAATGCCGACACCGCCGACGGGGGACATGGCATGGGCCGCGTCACCAATGCAGATCAGACCCGGTTTCCACCAGCGCTTCAGCCGGTCGATACGGACGGTGAGGAGATGCACATCGTCCCAGCTCTTGAGCTCATCGAGCCTTTCGCGTGGGAAAGGGCAGATTTCCGCGACCCTGTCCCTGAAGGCTTCAATTCCCTGCAGCTTTATGTCGGCGAAAAATCCCTTTCGCACCACATAGCCGCATTGCCAGTAATCACCCCGGTTGATCATGACGAAACCCTGCCGCGAGCCGGCATGCCCCATGGTTTCCGTCGGATCGTCGGGCTGTTTGGAAAGGCGCATCCACAGCACCTCCGTCGGAATGCCGAAGCGCTGCACTTCCAACCCCGCCGCCTCACGGACGATGGAGTTGCGCCCATCCGCCCCCACCACCAGATCGGCTTCGATCTCGATGATGCCTTCAGGTGTGCTGACCGTGAGACCCCCGACATGCTCGCCGCTCTCGATCAGTCCGGTCACCGGCGCATTCATCAGCAATCGGAAATTTTCGTATTGCCCCGCCTTGCCGACGATGAAATTGAGAAAATCCCATTGCGGCATAAAGGCGATGAAGCGGTGGCGGACCGGCAGGCGGGAAAAATCCGCGATCGTGATACGCTCGCCGCCGATAACCGCATTCAGTCTTGGCGCGCGCGTATGAGGCAGGCTCAGGAACTCATCGATGAAACCGAGTTGCTCCATCAATTCAAGCGTTGAAGGGTGGATGGTGTCGCCGCGAAAATCGCGGAGAAAATCTCCATGTTTCTCAACGACGACAACATCTATACCGCTGCGCGCAAGCAGCAGGCCAAGCATCAAGCCCGCCGGCCCGCCGCCAGCCACGGCGACTGATGTACGGATATGCTGAACGGACTTGCCGTCATTTTCCGGAGCGTTTGTCGCTTCCTCCATCACCTTCCCCCTTACATCCTGCTTGAGGTCCTTATCGTGTATCCGCCGTCGGGAGGTTTGCATTCTTCGGCTGCGGCCAGCCATGCGCATCGAATCGGAACAGCATTTCGGACCGGGCAAAGATAAAGGCGAAGGCCATGGCCGTCCACATGCCGAGCAACAGCCCGGCGGCGACATCGCTTGGATAATGTGCGCCGACGATGACACGCGAAACACCGATGACAAGCGCAAGCAGGAGAAACACCCAGCGGAAGCGCGGCATCAACATGGCGAAAGCGCCGAAAAACACCCCGGCGGCGGTCGAATGGCCTGAGGGGAAACTTTCATAGAGATTGTCGCCGGTAAATGGAGTGAGGCTATAGGCGCCCATTTCAAGGAGAAGCTCCGGCCTTGCCCGCCCGATCAGGAATTTCAGCGTATGGACGAGAATGCTCGCCGTTCCGATCGTCAGGAAGAAATAAGCCAGAAGCCGCCATGCCGTCCTCAGCCGTCCATTGTAGGTCTGCGCCTTTAAAACCCGTGCGGCGACATAGGCCAATATCGCCAGAAGGCCGGTGGAATAGAGCATCCAGCGGAAGGTTCCGAAATCGGTAATCGCGCGGTTAAAGGAAACCACTCCGCCCGGCAGGGCCTGCGCACTTTCGGAAAGACGCGGATCAAAAGGAATGAAGGCAAGGACCAGCACAAGGCTTGCCGCAAAGACCCACCCACTGGAAACCAGAAAACGTCGCATCGATATCCTCTCATTGTTTTTCTTGCATATGGCTTTGCCTTCCGCAAAAACAATAGCCTGGGCTTTGTCCTTGTGATGGCTGGTTTTCGCGGGTAGAGGCTAAGGAATGTTGCCTGAAAGTGCATGGCGTTTTCGGGAAAACGACGTGCACCAAGGGGTGCGAACCGGAAACGACCGACGGACTGAAAATGACGAATGCCAGTGACATGCCACGCAAGCTGACAATATTGGGTTCGACCGGTTCGATCGGCGCCAATACGCTGGATGTCGTCCGCCAGCTGGGTGGCCGCGACGCGTTCGAGATCACGGCTTTGACCGGCGCGGGCAACGTCGCGCTTCTGGCAGAACAGGCGCGGGAATTCGGCGCGCGGCTGGCGGTCACCGCCGAAGACGACAAATACGAAGTGCTGAAATCGGCCCTTGCCGGCACCGGCATCGAGGTTGCGGCGGGCAAATCCGGCCTCGAAGAGGCCGCGTCGACGGATGCCGGCTGGGTGATGGCGGCGATTGCCGGAACCCCCGGCCTTGCACCTACTGTTACAGCCGCGCAACGTGGCGCAGACATAGCGCTCGCCAACAAGGAATGCCTGGTTTCGGCTGGCGATGTTTTCCTGCGCACGGTCAAGCAGGGCGGCGGCAGGCTGATCCCGGTCGACAGCGAGCACAGCGCAATCTTCCAGTGCCTGACGGGCGACCATAAGCAGGCCGTGGAACGCATCGTGCTGACCGCATCCGGCGGCCCGTTCCGCACCTGGTCGCGCGAGGAGATGGCCAATGTTACGGCGGATATCGCCCGCGCCCATCCCAACTGGTCGATGGGGCTGAAGGTCTCCATCGGCAGCGCCTCCATGTTCAACAAGGGGCTTGAAATGATCGAGGCGAAATACCTGTTCGATCTCAGGCCCGATCAGGTGGAGGTAATCGTCCATCCGCAGTCGATCATCCATTCAATGGTGGGCTACACCGACGGCTCCTATATCGCCCAGCTCGGCTCTCCAGACATGCGCACCGCTATTTCTTATGCCCTCACCTATCCGCAACGCGGCAATCTGAACGTTGAGCGGCTGGATTTCGCAAAACTCGCGCGGCTCGATTTCGAAGCGCCGGATGAAGCCCGTTTCCCGGCGATTCGTCTGGCCCGCACCGCGCTGGAACGCGGCGGTTTGCAGGGCGCCGCCCTGAACGCCGCCGAAGAAGCCGCCTTTCACGCCTTCGTTGCGGGCAATATCGGTTTTCTCGATATGGCCGAGATCGTTGAAACGGTCATGGACCGCATGCATGACGGCCGCTCCGCCGCCACGATTGAAGATGTATTCGCAGCGGATAAGGAGGCCCGTCGCCACGCCCGCGAATTGATCGCCACCAAAGAAAAGGCCGCTTAAACGCGGCCCGATCTACTCTTATCTAAACAGCGGCCTCACGCCACCGCACGCGCCAGTGCACAATGCGACCAAAGCTGATGCAGCGCGCCGACGAGATGCTCGATATCGGCATCGCTATGCAGCGGCGTCGGGGTAATGCGCAGACGTTCGGTCTTGCGCGGCACGGTCGGATAATTGATCGGCTGAACATAGACGCCGTGATTGTCCAGCAGGATATCCGAAATCCATTTGCACTTGGCGGCATCGCCAACCATGACAGGCACGATGTGACTCGGGTTGTCCATATGCGGAATACCGCGTGCATCGAGAAGACCACGCAGCTTGCGCACCCGGTCCTGATGGCGGGCGCGCTCGAAGGGGCTCGCCTTCAGATGTTGGATCGAAGCAATGGCACCGGCAGCAAGAGACGGCGGCAGGGCCGTCGTGAAGATGAAGCCGGAGGCGAAGGAGCGGATGAAGTCGCAGACCGCCGTGGATCCGGCAATATAACCGCCCATTACGCCAAAGGCCTTGCCGAGCGTTCCCTCGATGATCGTCAGGCGATCCATCAGGCCTTCGCGCTCGGCAATGCCGCCGCCGCGCGGGCCGTACATGCCGACAGCGTGAACTTCATCGAGATAGGTCATGGCGCCATAACGGTCTGCCAGATCGCAGATTTCCTTGATAGGCGCGATATCGCCATCCATCGAATAAACGGATTCGAAGGCGATCAGCTTCGGCGCATTCGGATCGGCGGCCTTAAGCTTGGCTTCGAGATCTTCGAGATCGTTGTGCTTCCAGATCACCCGCTCGCAGCGGCCGTAACGGATGCCTTCGATCATCGATGCATGGTTGAGCGCATCCGAGAAAATGATCAGGCCTGGAATTTTCTGACCGAGCGTGCCGAGGGTGGCCCAGTTGGATACATAACCCGACGTGAAGATCAGCGCCGATTCCTTGCCGTGGAGATCGGCAAGCTCCCGCTCCAGCAGGACGTGATAGTGGTTGGTGCCAGAAATATTCCGGGTGCCTCCCGCACCCGCGCCACAGTGATCAATGGCGGCCTTCATGGCTTCGATGACTTTGGGGTTCTGGCCCATGCCGAGATAGTCGTTAGAGCACCAGACAGTAACGTCCTTGCGTTCGCCATTGGCGTTGTACCGTGTGGCGCGGGGAAAATTGCCCTGCTGGCGCTCGATATCTGCAAAAACGCGATAGCGTCCCTCGGAATGCAGGCTTTGCAGTTCCGTCGTGAAAAATGCCTCGAAGTCCATGCCATGCTCCAGAATTGACCAGATCGTTTTCTGCCTCGTCGCCGGGACCGTCAACCCTTTCGGGCCACATTAACCGCGTCTGCGTCAATTCGCCGTTGTTTTGAACCATTCCAATAAAGCGCTTATAGGCGCCTATGAAAAGCGCAAAATTGATTCACATCAAAAAAGCGGATTTTTGGAACCTTTTTTGCGCCGCGCCGTTGTTTGGGGCACAATCGATTTACGCTCGGAGGAATGCCTGCAAAGAGGAGGCTTCCCTAAACGACATCGAATTGTTAGTTATCTGTGGCGGTCGGAGGTAGCAGTCGCCGCAGATAAATATGGGACGCCTACCGAGCCACAAGAGCTCATTGTAACGTTGGAGAGAGTTTCATGAAAAAGGCAATCATATTTGCGCTGGTCGGCCTGTCGCTCGCAAGCTGCACGCAGACCGAAAAGGGTGCTTCCATCGGTGCCGTTTCCGGTGCGGTCATCGGCGGCGCCGTGACTGGCAACGTTCGTGGTGCGGCAGTAGGCGCAGCAATCGGCGGCGTGGGCGGCGCCCTCATCGGCAATGCTTCCGAACCGGGCTATTGCTATTATCGCGACCAGTACGGTCAGCGTTACACGGCGCGTTGCCGCTAATCGCTTCGCGAAATACCGTTGCACAGAAGCCCCGGTCACCCGGGGCTTTTTGCGTTATGGCAGGCAAAACACAAGCGCAAGGGTCCTCAAAGCAGTTTATTTATGATTAAATTGCACTGTTAACGGACAGGAAACGGGTTAGGGCGACAATAAAGGCTCAACCATAAAGCAGCTTATGCGAAGAACACGAACTAACCCGAAGACAGGTATTGCGTATCGGAAAGCTGGCACCGCGCTTGCGGTCGCCGTGACGTTCGCCCTGTATCCGGCGTTTACCCGTGATGCATTTGCCTTCAAACTGTTTGGCATGCGCCTCTGGGGTTCGGAAGAACCGGAAGTGGAGGTTATAAACCCTGTCAAATTCACCGTCACGCTTGATGCCGCGGACGCCGATAAATCCCTGAAAAACAGCCTGGAAAACAGCTCGCTCCTCCTGGCTGACAAGGACAAGCCCGCCTCCGGCGATCTCGGACTTCTGATAAAGGCAAGAGACGACAGGGACAGGCTGATCGCGGCGCTTTATGAAAACGCCCGTTATGGCGGCATCGTCAATGTTACCGTCGCCGGCAAGGATGTGGATAGCCTGCCGCCCAATCCTGTGTTCGATCATTCCGCTCCCGTACCCGTGGTGATCACGGTTTCGCCCGGCCCGGTTTTCAAACTTGGAAATGTACGGCTGGAAGGCGATGTGACCGGCCGTAACCTTGAGGAATACGGCCTGATAGCCGGGGGTGACGCCGGTTCTCTCGCCATCATCCGCGCCGGCAACAAGCTGATCGATGACCTGAAGGCCGAAGGCCGTCCGCTTGCGAAGCTGACGAAACGCGAGGCCGTCGCCAACCACGCGACGAACACGGTGGACATTACCATGGCGGCTGAAGGCGGTCCCGTGGCACCCCTCGGCACGGTCACCGTCACGGGTGAAAAAACCGTCGACGGCGATTTCATCCGCCGTTATTCGCGCCTCAATGGCGGCGAACCCTATTCGCCGGAAAAACTGCGCAAGGCCGCCGACCGGCTGCGGCAGCTCGGCGTCTTTTCCAGCCTGACGATCAAGGAAGCGGGAACACTGGCGCGCGACGGCACCATTCCGCTGACCATCGAGGTTTCTGAAGGAAAGCACCGCTATTTCGGCGTCGGCGCACAATACTCAACCACGGAAGGCATCGGCCTTCAGGGTTATTGGGGCCACCGGAACCTGTTCGGACAGGCGGAATCGCTGCGTATCGAAGGTTCGGTTTCGCGCATCGCCGAAGCATCGAGCGTCGATGGCATGGATTATTCGGCGGGCATTACTTTCACCAAGCCCGGCATGTTCAATCCGCGAACCACCTTCAAGACCAGCCTGATTGCCAAGACCGAACACCCCGATACATACGACGCCAAGACAGTGACGGGCACAGCCGGTTTCGCCTACGAGCTCAACGATACCGATACAGCCGCAGCCGGCCTTGAGGTGCAATGGGCCGATACGGAAGACGCATTCGGCAAAAACGAATACCTCACTACCTCGATCCCGCTGGAATTCGTTCGTGATACACGCGACGACAAGCTCAACCCCACCGAAGGCTTCCGTGCCTCGCTGGCCGCCAAGCCTAGCTATGAAGCGCTGAACGGCACCTTCTTTTCCTCGTTCGAAGGCTCCATCTCGGGCTACAAGGGGATTGGCGCCGAAGACCGGCTGATCATGGCCGGAAAGCTTTCCGGCGGCGTGCTCGTCGGCGGCAGCGATCTGCAGGACATTCCCACCACAAGGCGCTTTTATGCCGGTGGCGGCGGATCGGTGCGCGGCTACAGCTATCAGGAAATATCGCCGTATAATGCCGCTGGCGACGCGACCGGCGGCCGTTCTTATGTGGTCGGCTCCGTTGAGGCCCGCATCACGGTCACCGAGACAATCGGCATCGTGCCATTCATCGACGCCGGCGTGGTTTCGGATGAGGTGACCCCTGATTTTTCCGATATCCGGGCTGGCGCCGGTATCGGCCTGCGTTACGCGACGCCCTTCGGGCCTCTGCGTCTTGATGTCGCCATGCCGCTCGACAAATATGACGGCGGCAACAGTTTCGGCATTTATGCTGGCATCGGTCAGTCTTTTTAAACGCCGCAGTCGAACACCCTTACAACAGAGTGTAGATTATCCTTTATGAAAACGTTGATTCGATTGCTGAAATGGCTGGGCTACGCTGCTTTATGCTGCGTGGTGCTGGTGTTGCTTGCGGTTCTGTTCGTCGGTTTCACGCCGATGGGCGCGAGAATTGCCGCAAAGCAGATTTCATCGCTCGTTTCCACACCCGATCAGGTAATCGATATTTCTCCCCCGAGCGGCCTTTTGACCGGCCGCCTGCGGCTCGACAATGTCACTCTTTCAGACCGGCAGGGACCCTATGCGCGCGTGAACCAGATCGCCGTCGACTGGTCGCCGCTTTCGCTGCTTGCCGGCACCTTCCATGCCGACCGCGTCTCGGCCGGATCGATCGATGTCGAGCGCAAACCGCTTGCGGCGGAGCAGACATCGACCAAAAGCTCCGGTAACTCCTCGTTGCCGATCGAAATCGCCGTCGACAATTTCAGCCTTCCCGATATCAGCCTTGGCACGCCGCTTCTCGGCCGTCCCTTCGACCTGAATGCGGAAGGCAGTTTGACGGCTGCGCAGGACGATATGCGGCTATCGCTCACCGCCCATCGGCTCAATGCGCCGGATGCGGAGGTGAATACCGACATCGCCTTCCTTCCGAATGAAAACGTCCTGAAGCTGAAAGCGGAGATGAAGGAGCCCGAAGGCGGTCTTCTCGCCACGCTGCTTTCGCTTCCCGGAACACCTGCGGTGGCGATAGACCTCAACGGCGAAGGCCCGCTTTCCAACTGGACAGGAACGCTGCGCGGCAATGTCGCCGGCAACCAAGTCGTCAACGTCACCGGCCGCCATCTTCTTGCTGATGATGGCACCCGCCGTATCGAAATTGCAGGCGGTGGTCAGCCCGATCTGCTTCTGCCTCCGGCCTTCCGCCAGCTTTTTGCCGGCGAGACAAAGCTCGACGCAAACGCCGCGCTTTCCCCGCAGGGCCGCATCGAAATCGGCAGCAGCACGCTGGAGACCGGCACCCTGCTGTTGACGGCGTCAGGCACGGTCGATCCGAACGGTCAGAACGATCTCGTCGCCAATCTCATCGGCACCGCCGGCCCCGTGGATTTTCGCTGGCCGCTGGAGAATGGCGAGGTTCAGGCCCTCATCAACGGCCTCGATCTTTCCCTCAAAGGTGGCGCAGACGCCGCGCATCTCAACACGACGGTATCGTTGCGCAGCCTTTCCCTGCCGCAAGGCAGGCTCGATGACGTCAAGCTGACGGCCGAGAGCGCCGATCTCAACATTGCCAACCGCAGCGGCACGATCGCGACGGTCCTGTCCGTGGCGCAATCCTCCTTCGTCAGCCCCGATATCGACCGGCTGGTGCGGGCGCCCCTCACCGTCAAGGCGCCGCTCAGCCTCACCTCTTCCGCCATAGGCTTTGATGGCGCGACGCTGGAAAGCGCCAGTGTCGGCGGAACGCTGAGCGGCAGTTTCGATCTCGCCAGCAATCGCCTGACCTCCAGCGTGCAGCTCTTCGCGCTGCCCGCCACCCTTCCACCGGTTCTCGCGGAAAAGTTCGACACCACCATCGCCCTCCAGGGCGATGTCGACGTGACCATCGGCGGACGCACCAGCCTTGAAAACCTCGTCGTCAAGTCGGGAACGATCGAAGCAACCGGCAATGTCGGCCTCGAAAACGATACATTGAGCGCCAGCCTGACGGGTAAATTTCCCGCTCTTGAAAAACTAACGCCACAGGCGAAGGGCGTCGCCGATTTTGCAATCGAGGCCAGCGGCGCGCTGGCAGCACCGGATTTCAACGTCACTCTGAGTTCCGAAAGCGCAATTCTTGCCGGACGAACACTCGAATCGCTGAAGGTCAATGCAACGGGCAAGGCCGATCCCGCCGCGCCTCAGGCAAAGCTCACCGCCAGCGGCAGTCTCGACCGACAGAAGATCGACGCCAATGCCGATGTGGTGCAGACCGAAAACGGCACGGCTATCCCCGAGCTGCACGTGGCAGTGGGACGGAATATCTTGAACGGACAGCTGCAATTCTCGCAGCAATTCCTGCCATCGGGCAATCTCTCCTTCAATTTCCCCGACCTTGCCCTTCTCGCCGCCCTCGCCGCGCAGCAGGCGGACGGCGATATTGCTGGCGATATCGCCCTGAGCAACGCCAATGGCCGGATCGCCGCAACGATCAAGGCCAATGGCGGCAGCATCCGTCAGGGCACAACAACGATCTCCAAGCTCGCCGCCGATATTTCCATCGATGACCTTCAGGCTCTCGCCATCAATGGCAAGGTCAGCGCCGATAGCGTCAATGCCGGCGCCGCCGCTATATCAGGCCTGAATGCCACCATCGGCCATTCCGGCACCACGACGCAGTTCGACGTCAACGGCCGTTACGACAACGCGCCACTGGTGGTGAAGGGCAGCGCCGAGACCGGCGGATCGCCGATGACGGTGCGCGTCGACGCCTTTTCGGCCGCCCCCAAGGGCATTGCGGTTCGCCTTGAAAAACCGAGCACCATCGCCATCCAGAACGGCACGGCCCGCATCTCCGATCTGACCGTCATCACGGGTGAAGGACGCGTCGAGGTCAACGGCACCGCCGGGTCGACGCTCGACATCAATGCCGATATCCGTTCGCTGCCCGCCAGTCTCGCAAATGCCTTCGCCGCCGGGCTGGATGCGGCAGGCAGCATCTCCGGCACGGTGACGGCCAAGGGAGACGCATCGAACCCCGCGGTCGAATACAATCTGAACTGGACCAATGCCGAGGTCGCGCAGACACGCGCGGCGGGGCTCGCTGCGCTCGGCATCAAGGCGAACGGTCGTTTCGCCGGCGGCACCTTGCAGATCGACACCAATGTATCCGGCCAGGGCGGCATGTCGCTTTCCGGCGGCGGCTCGCTCGGCATCGCCGGCAATCGTCCGCTTTCCATGGCGTTTTCCGGCAGGCTGCCCTTCTCCGCCGTCGCAGCACAGACCGCAGCGCAGGGTCTTGACGTCAACGGCACGGCCGCCATCGACGTGAAGATCTCCGGTAGCGCTTCCGCACCCGTCGTTACCGGCAGCATTACCACCGATGGCACGCGCCTGACAGACGTGCGGCGGAACCTGACCATCAACGATCTGGGCGCCACCATCACCTTCGACCGCGACCGCGCCGTTATTTCGCGACTAACGGGCAAGCTGGCGGGCGGCGGCACGATCTCGGGAACCGGCAGCGTCGGCATAGCCGGTGGCTCAGGTTTCCCCGGCGATATATCGATTACCCTTAATCGTGCCGGTTATAATGACGGCACGCTGGTGACAACGGTGGTAAGCGGCACGCTGACGCTGAAAGGCCCGCTGCTGAATTCCCCCGTACTGGGCGGCAACCTGACACTGGACAGAAGCGCCATCACCATTCCGGAAAAACTTCCGGCCTCGCTGACGGAAATCGATGTCAAGCACAAGAACGCCCCCCCGAAGGTACGCGCTCAGGCCAAGGCGCTCGGAGCCGATCAGGGCGGCAGCGGCAGTTCGTCCACCATCAATCTCGATTTGCAGGTGAACGCACCGAGCGGTATCTTCGTGCGCGGACGCGGTATTGATGCGGAACTGACCGGCAGTCTGACCATCCGTGGTACGGCAGCCGTTCCTGTCATCTCGGGCGGCTTTGAAATGCGTCGCGGCCGGTTGGAAATCCTCACCCGCCGCCTCGATTTCACGACCGGCAATATCACCTTCGGCGGGGGCCTCGTTCCGGTTCTCGATATGAAGGCCGACTCGACGGTGGGGTCGACCACGGTCACTGTGTCGGTGTCCGGCAACGCCAATGATCCGGCCTTTGCTTTCTCCTCCGCGCCTGCCCTGCCGCAGGATGAAGTTATGGCGCAACTGATTTTCGGCCAGTCCATGTCGAAACTCTCGGCTTTGCAGATCGCAAGGCTGGCCGATGCAGCCGCACAGTTGGCCGGCGGACGTTCCACTTCGCTGTTTGACAAGCTCAGAAGCAATCTCGGTGTCGACGACCTCGATATTTCGACCGATTCCGAAGGGCAGGCCCGCGTTTCCGCCGGTAAATATCTCAACGAAAGAACGTATCTCGAGCTGCAGCAAAGCGGCGAATCCGGCGCAAAAGCCATCATCAACCTCGATGTCGGGCGGGGCGTGAAGCTGCGCGGAGAAGCGGGCGGCAATGGCGAAGGCGCAGCTGGCATATTTTACGAGAAGGAGTATTAGCATTTCCACTAAGAGGGCGTAACGATTTGACGCCCGGACAATGCGCAAAATATTCCAGGGTCGCTTCGCATTTAGGTTTGCGAAACCATCTCATGCTACGAATCATCCATTGAAGACGGAAATATTGTTTCCGGCTGTTCAGGCACCAGGCAGAACGCCGAATCCGCATATGCAAGTGTCGGTGCACTTGCGCCGGCCTCCACAGCGAGCATTGGGAAGAATTCTGATGGCAATGATTAACTCTACCAATTTTGGCGGTGAGACGCTCGAGATCATCGCATTCCGCCTGCATGATCAGGAATTCTGCGTGAAGACGACGACCATACGCGAAATTCGCGGCTGGGCTCCTTCAACGCCCATTCCCCATGCGCCGAAAGACGTCATCGGCGTCATGAACCTGCGCGGGTCTGTCATTCCGATCATCGATCTGGCTCACAAGCTCGGTATGAAGAGCACCGTCGCCAATGAAAGAAGCGCGATTGTGGTGGCGGAAGTGCACAACATGGTCATCGGCATGCTCGTCGACCGCGTTTCCGACATTTTGACGATCCCGGCAAATCAGGTTCAGCCGGTTCCGGAGATCTCGGCCTCTTTCGACAAGTCCTATTCGGAAGGCATCATCGCCAACGAACACGGCATGATCTGCTTCCTCAATCTTGCGAAAATGTTCAAGGGAACAGAAGCGGAAGATCTCGCGGCCTAATCAGGCTTTTTCGTCTGGCCTCGCCGCACGAAGACTATCTATAAATCCAGGCCGCCGGAGCACCCGCCCGGCGGTTTTGTTTTTCTTCTTTACCTCGTTTCATCAAATAAGAACATTTTAATATTATGTATGTCTAATATTACGGACCCTAGATCAGTGTCGCGCCATTACGCATATAAGGCGAACCCGATACCTGACCGAGGCGGAAAGACGGAAGTGCCTGCCTTGCTGCCTTCGGCGGCAAAACCTGTTCATTGTTCAACATGATTCGATGTGGACCGCATGTCCTGTGCGCCACGCCGCGTTGTGGACCGATTTTGGGGGACGTATAATGCTGGGGTTAGGGAAAAGCGCAGATAACAGAAATATGCTCGACGCGATATCCAGATCGCAGGCGGTCATAGAATTTGATCTCAAGGGTAACATCCTCACCGCGAATAAAAACTTCTGCGCGGCGCTGGGTTATGATCTCACCGAGATCGTCGGCAAGCATCATCGCATCTTCTGCGACAGCGAGCTTGCCGGGTCGCGGGCTTATCAGGAATTCTGGGACTCTCTCGCCCGTGGCGAGTTCCAGGCAAAGGAATATCGCCGTGTCCGCAAGGACGGATCGGTTATCTGGATCGAGGCCTCTTACAACCCGGTTTTCCGTTCGGGCAAACCCTATAAGGTCGTGAAGATCGCCACCGACATCACCGCCAAGAAGATCAGGGCCGTGGACGACGCGGGCAAACTGGAGGCGCTCTCCCGTTCGCAGGCTACAATCGAGTTTTTTCCGGATGGCACCATCATCACCGCAAACCCGAATTTCTGCGCAACGGTGAATTACGACCTCAAGGAAATCGAGGGCAGGCACCACCGCATGTTCTGCGATCCGGACTATGCCGCCTCACCCGCCTACGGTAATTTCTGGCAGCGGCTGGCAGCAGGGGAGTTCATCTCGGATGAATTTGTCCGCTATGGAAAGAACGGCAAGGAAATATGGATACAGGCTGCCTATAATCCGGTGATGGACGAAGCCGGTAAGGTGGTGAAAGTGGTGAAATTCGCCACCGATGTCACGCCGCGCATGAGCGCCATTAGTGTGCTTGCAGATGCTCTGCGGGCGCTGGCCGAAGGCGATCTTGTGCAACGCCTCGACAGCAGCTTCGTACCCAGCATGGAAAAGCTGCGCGCGGATTTCAACGAAGTTGTCGCCAAGCTGCAGGCCACCATGCAGACCATCGCCCATAACGCTTCGACAATCGCCTCAGGCTCCGGGGAAATCCGCATCGCCGCCGATCAGCTTTCGCAGCGCACGGAACAGCAGGCCGCTTCACTCGAAGAGACAGCGGCCGCGCTGGAAGAAATCACCACCACCGTTACCGATGCCAGCCAGCGCGCCGGCGAGGCCGGAAAGCTGGTGTTGCGGACGAGAGAACATGCCGAACATTCCGGAGAAATCGTCCAGCAGGCAATTTCTGCCATGGACGCGATTTCGCGTTCCTCGGGCGAAATCACCAACATCATCGGCGTCATCGACGACATCGCTTTCCAGACCAATCTTCTGGCTCTGAATGCAGGCGTTGAAGCCGCCCGGGCGGGAGAAGCGGGCAAAGGCTTCGCCGTCGTGGCGCAGGAGGTCCGCGAACTCGCGCAGCGATCCGCCGTTGCGGCCAAGGAAATCAAGTCTCTTATCAACACGTCACGCGAACAGGTCGCCAATGGCGTTGATCTGGTGGGCAGAACCGGCGGCGCGCTCAGGGATATCCAGTCCCAAATGAGCGAGATCGACACCAATGTCTCGGCCATCG
The DNA here is from genome assembly GCF_027956555.1 of Agrobacterium sp. ST15.16.055. Lineage (NCBI taxonomy): Bacteria > Pseudomonadati > Pseudomonadota > Alphaproteobacteria > Hyphomicrobiales > Rhizobiaceae > Agrobacterium > Agrobacterium sp. ST15.16.055. The sequence goes on along the minus strand of NZ_JAQKGN010000011.1, from coordinate 64,587 downwards.
TTGAAGCTTCCCGCGAACAGTCAAGCGGTCTCAGGGAAATCAATCAGGCCGTCAACATCATGGATCAGGCTACCCAGAAGAACGCCGCCATGGTGGAGGAAACCACTGCCGCCAGCCATGGACTCGCAAATGAGGCGGAAATCCTGCACGAACTGCTGCGGCAGTTCAGAATATCGCATGAGGCATCGGCACTAACCGCCCGCCCGGCCGACAAAAAGCCCGCCCCTGTCACCCGGCTCCCGACACCGCAGCCGCGATACGCCGCCGCGCCAAGGTCTCACGGAAACGCAGCCGCCGAATGGGCGGAATTCTAGGCCCGCTCTGAAGCCAAGGGCCGCCGGGAAACGGCGGCCTCAATCTTTATAGAGTGATACGATCCGCCCGGGTGAAGATTTCAAAATCTTCACCCCGCACCAGCGCCACAAGTGTGATGCCCGAACTCTGCGCCGTTTCAATGGCAAGCGCAGTGGGCGCGGAGATCGCCGCCAGAATCGGGCTGCCAAGGATGGCTGTCTTCTGGACCATTTCCACCGACAGTCGGCTGGTGACCACCACAATACCCCTATCGGGCGATTGGTCCGCATTAACGACCGCACCTGCGAGCTTGTCGAGCGCATTGTGGCGGCCGACATCTTCGCGGACAGCAAGCAGCCCTTTTTTAGGATTGTAGAAACCCGCGCCGTGAACTGCTCTCGTTTCGCGATTGAGGTTTTGCGCTTCATTCAGCGCTTTCACCGCGGCGACGATGTCATCACCGTCAACGGAGACGTCCACGTCGCTCAATTCCGGTACCACACGAACCGCTTGCTCTATGGATTCGATACCACAAAGACCGCAGCCGACAGGGCCTGCCATATGCCGCCTTCTTGCCCTCAAGGCATCCGCATTGGCATCCTGCAAATCCACCTGAACATCGAAGCCCTGCCCCGCCTCGATCACCTCAATGGAACGGATTTCCGCCCTTGTGGATATGATGCCTTCCGTAAGACTGAAACCGACCGCGAAATCGACAAGGTCGGCCGGGCTGGCCATCATCACGGCATGGGTGCTGCCGCCATAGGAAAAGGCAACCGGCACCTCCTCGGGCACCGCCCTTTCGCCCTCCACTATGGCACCTTCGCGCAAAGCGGTTCTTGCAACCCTTCGGTAACTTGCCTTTGCCGACACGCGATCACTCCTCCATGACGAAAATCCGCCTCGTCTCGCTCAAGATACCAAAGCAGCATTTCTTCCCGGTATCATATCTAACCGAAAGCCCGGAAAATCGGAATCGATTTCCCGGATGCACCCGTTGAAGGCGCTACCCTGCCTAATCCATTGTCGGCGCGTCCATCACTGATGCGATCCCGCCAAGGCCATGCCGAAGCTATGACCAGGTCAACTGATGTTTTCTATGCGAGGCCAGCCATGCTTTGCCTGATATGGTGAGGAAACAGGCCAAAACAAAAAAGCGACCGAAACGGCCGCTTTCTGCTTTAGGTTTTTTGTGGGCAGTCATTCTTTCGAACCCGCCCGGTGCTTTCAAGCAGCGACGAGAACCTCATGCAGGTTCGTCAGTTCGTAAAGATGCTTTTCAAGCTTGGTCAAATGCTCGTGGTGATGATTACCCTCTTCGATTTCGGCCTTGGCCGCATCGATACGCTTCTGCAGCGTGTCGGGAGACATATCATCGGCCGAAACGGCCGATTCGGCGAGAAGCGTGCAGCCGGTCGGCAGAATATCGGCAAAACCACCGAAGACGACGTATTTGTGCGTTTCGCCAGAGGCAAACTTCACAGTCACCAGACCCGGCTTGATCGTGGTCATTGTCGGCGCATGATTGGCCAGAACCGTCATTTCACCCAGCGTAGCCGGAATGACGACTTCCGTAACCGTTTCGGAAACGAGCAGACGCTCCGGGGAAACGAGATCGAATTTGAAACTGTCAGCCATGGCTATTCACTTCTTTTCAATTACGCGGGCGTCGCAGACTTGTCTGTTACAACAAAGGCAAAGCCGTTCCGGTTTCGCCGTCATTGGCTGGAAGGCGCGCGGTTAAACCACGCGCCCGCCAATTTATTATTATGCAGCTTCGCCAGCCAGCTTCTTTGCCTTTTCGATGGCTTCTTCCATCGAACCGACCATGTAGAAGGCAGCTTCCGGCAGATTGTCGTATTCGCCGTTGACGAGGCCCTTGAAGCCCTTGATCGTGTCTTCGAGAGCAACCAGCTTGCCCGGAGAACCGGTGAAGACTTCAGCAACGAAGAACGGCTGCGACAGGAAGCGCTCGATCTTGCGGGCGCGGGCAACCGTCAGCTTGTCTTCTTCCGACAGTTCATCCATGCCGAGGATGGCGATGATGTCCTGAAGAGACTTGTAGCGCTGCAGGGTCGACTGAACCTTACGGGCCACTTCATAGTGCTCTTCGCCGACGATCATTGGGTCCAGCATGCGCGAGGTGGAGTCGAGCGGGTCAACGGCCGGGTAGATGCCCTTTTCAGCGATCGAACGAGACAGAACCGTCGTTGCGTCCAGGTGGGCGAACGAGGTGGCCGGAGCCGGGTCGGTCAAGTCGTCGGCGGGGACGTAAATAGCCTGAACCGAGGTGATCGAACCCTTGGTCGTGGTTGTGATGCGTTCCTGCATCTGACCCATGTCGGTTGCGAGCGTCGGCTGATAACCAACGGCCGAAGGAATACGGCCGAGAAGAGCCGACACTTCCGAACCAGCCTGCGTGAAGCGGAAGATGTTGTCCACGAAGAACAGAACGTCCTGACCTTCATCACGGAAGTTCTCAGCGATCGTCAGACCGGTCAGAGCGACGCGAGCGCGGGCGCCCGGCGGTTCGTTCATCTGGCCGTAAACGAGAGCTGCCTTGGAACCTTCGCCGCCGCCAAGCTTGTTGACGTTGGACTCAATCATTTCGTGGTAGAGGTCGTTACCTTCACGGGTACGCTCACCAACGCCGGCGAATACGGAATAACCGCCGTGTGCCTTAGCAACGTTGTTGATAAGTTCCATGATGAGAACGGTCTTGCCAACGCCGGCCCCGCCGAACAGGCCGATCTTACCGCCCTTGGCGTAAGGAGCCAGAAGGTCGACCACCTTGATGCCGGTGACGAGGATCTGTGCTTCGGTCGACTGCTCGACGTAAGACGGTGCGTCCTGGTGGATGGCGCGCTTGGAAGCGGTCACGATCGGACCAGCTTCGTCAACCGGCTCACCGATAACGTTCATGATGCGGCCGAGTGTTTCCGGGCCAACCGGAACCGAGATCGGAGCGCCGGTGTTCGAAACGCTCTGGCCGCGAACAAGACCTTCGGTCGAGTCCATGGCAATCGTGCGAACGACGTTTTCACCGAGGTGCTGCGCGACTTCAAGAACCAGGCGGTTGCCGTTGTTCTCGGTTTCGAGCGCGTTCAGGATCGGAGGCAGTTCGCCTTCGAACGCCACGTCGACAACAGCGCCGATAACCTGGGTAACCTTGCCCGCGCCGTTCACCGCTGCGGTTTTCTTGGGGGTAGCTGCCTTAGCCATTATCCTTACCCTCTTTCCTTACCTCAGAGCGCTTCCGCGCCCGAAATGATTTCAATGAGTTCCTTGGTGATCTGAGCCTGACGCTGACGGTTGTAGGAAAGCGTCAGCTTGTTGATCATCTCACCGGCATTGCGCGTTGCGTTATCCATCGCGCTCATTTTGGCGCCCATTTCACCGGCAACGTTTTCGAGCAGAGCCCGGAAAACCTGAACCGAAATGTTGCGCGGAATAAGGTCTTCCAGAATAGAAGCCGCATCCGGCTCATATTCATAGACGGCGCTCTGCGTCGCGGCATCCTCTTCCACAACAGGCGTTGCGGCGGGAATGAGCTGCAGGCCGGTCGGGATCTGGCTGATGACGGACTTGAATTCCGAATAGATCAGCGTGCAGACGTCGAACTCACCGGCGTTGAAGAGCGAGATCACCTTCTTGGCGATCTGGTCGGCATTTTCAAAACCGACCTTCTTCACGTCGCGCAGTTCGATGCGCTCGATGACGTTGGCTGCAAATTCGCGACGCAGGGCGTCGTACCCCTTTTTGCCAACCGTGATGATCTTGACCGTCTTGCCTTCCGAAATGAGCTTGCGGGCGTGATCGCGGGCAAAACGGGCGATTTGCGAGTTGAAACCGCCGCAAAGACCACGCTCAGCCGTGCAGACAACGAGCAGATGCACATCGTCTTTGCCGGTGCCGGTCATCAGCGCCGGAGCAACGTCCGCCTCGACCGCATTCGCGATGTTGGCAAGAACGGCGCTCATGCGCTGAGAATAAGGCCGGGCGGCCTCCGCAGCTTCCTGGGCGCGCCGAAGCTTCGCCGCGGCGACCATTTTCATCGCCTTGGTAATCTTCTGCGTCGCCTTTACGGAGGCAATGCGGTTTTTCAGATCCTTTAGTGAAGGCATCCGTTATCCGTCCGAGTAAAAGAGCCCTGATTTAAGAGAAAGACTTGGCGAAGTTATCAAGAGCGCCCTTGAGCTTGCCCTTGGTATCGTCGCTGATAGCCTTTTCCGTGCGGATGGTGTCGAGGATCGCCTTGCCTTCCGACCGGAGGTAGGAGAGCAGACCCTGCTCGAACTTGCCGACCTGCGCGACTGCAACCTTGTCAAGGTAACCGTTGACGCCGGCGAAGATCACCGCAACCTGTTCTTCCGTCTTGAGCGGCGAGAACTGCGGCTGCTTCAGAAGTTCGGTCAGGCGTGCACCGCGGTTCAGCAGGCGCTGCGTCGAAGCATCGAGGTCCGAACCGAACTGGGCGAAGGCTGCCATTTCGCGATACTGGGCGAGTTCACCCTTGATCGAACCGGCAACCTGCTTCATCGCCTTGATCTGGGCGGCAGAGCCAACGCGCGAAACCGACAGACCGACGTTAACGGCCGGGCGGATACCCTGATAGAACAGGTCGGTTTCAAGGAAGATCTGGCCGTCGGTGATCGAGATCACGTTGGTCGGAATGAACGCCGAAACGTCGTTACCCTGGGTTTCGATGACCGGCAGAGCCGTCAGCGAGCCAGCGCCCATTTCGTCGGAGAGCTTCGCAGCGCGCTCGAGAAGACGGGAGTGGAGGTAGAAAACGTCGCCGGGATAAGCTTCGCGGCCCGGAGGACGGCGCAGCAGCAGCGACATCTGACGGTAAGCAACAGCCTGCTTGGAAAGGTCGTCGTAACCGATGAGAGCATGCTTGCCGTTGTCACGGAAGTACTCGCCCATGGCGCAACCGGCAAACGGTGCCAGATACTGCATCGGAGCCGGATCGGAAGCGGTAGCGGCGACGATGATCGAGTACTGCAGCGCGCCGCGCTCTTCCAGAACCTTGACGAACTGGGCAACGGTCGAACGCTTCTGACCGATAGCGACGTAGACGCAATAAAGCTTGTCACCGTCAGGGCCATTGTCGTGAATGGCCTTCTGGTTCAGGATCGTGTCGAGAATGATGGCGGTCTTGCCGGTCTGGCGGTCGCCGATGACGAGCTCGCGCTGGCCGCGACCAACCGGGATGAGCGCGTCGATGGCCTTGAGGCCGGTCGACATCGGCTCATGAACCGACTTGCGCGGAATGATGCCGGGAGCCTTGACGTCAACGCGCGAACGCTTGGCGGCATTGATCGGGCCCTTACCGTCGATCGGATTGCCGAGCGCGTCAACGACGCGGCCGAGCAGTTCCGGACCGACGGGAACGTCAACGATAGCGCCAGTCCGCTTTACGGTGTCGCCTTCCTTGATGTCACGGTCGGAACCGAAGATAACCACGCCGACATTGTCGGCTTCGAGGTTGAGCGCCATGCCGCGGATGCCGCCCGGAAACTCGACCATTTCGCCGGCCTGAACATTGTCGAGACCGTAAACGCGAGCAATACCGTCACCGACGGAAAGCACCTGGCCGACTTCCGAGACTTCCGCCTCATTGCCGAAATTTTTGATTTGATCTTTCAGAATTGCGGAAATTTCCGCGGCGCGGATATCCATCAGCCAACCTCTTTCAGTGCAAGCTTAAGGGTGGAAAGTTTGGTGCGAAGAGACGTATCGATCTGGCGGGAGCCGACCTTGACGATCAGACCACCGAGGATCGACGGGTCGACGGTAACGGAAATCGTCACATCCTTGCCGGTAACGCTCTTCAGCGCCGCTTTCAGTTCAGTTTCCTGCGCCTCGTCGAGCGCATGTGCCGAGGTGACCTCGGCGGTGATTTCGCCGCGATGGGCGGCAGCGATGGTGCGGTAGGCGCGGATCATGCCGGGAACAGCGAAGAGACGGCGATTATTCGCAACAACCTTGAGGAAATTCAGAGCGAGACCGGAGATACCGGCCTTTTCGCAGATAGCGGCGATTGCCTTGAACTGATCCTCGGCGGAGAACACCGGGCTCGCAACCAGACGCTTCAAATCGTCGCTTTCGTCGAGAAGTGCGCCAAACTTGTCCAGCTCGGCCTGAACCGCTTCGACCGCACCCGCTTCCAAAGCAAGCTCGAAAAGCGACGACGCATACCTTTCCGCTACACCGGATGTTCCATGGGAGGTGTCTGCCACGGGCACTTTTTCCCTGCTAATCGTCCAAGACCATCAGCGATGGGGCTCCACCGCATCAAATTCTTGAAATCGTTTCAATTTCCCCGAAAAAGACCGGAATTCCCCCCTGCCTTTTCCCAATTTCGCGGTCCGTCTAGCATAGGACGCCGGGACTCGCAACACGCGTAATAGCGGAAAGCGCCGTTTGGGCAAGGGGGAATGCGTTTAAATTTTCCGATTTCGCTCAGGATGCGGCGCATCTGCGGCACAAAAGCCAAAAAGCCCGCCTCAGACCAGCCCGAAGACGTAGCTCAACGACAGCGCAGCGAGCAGAAAGTGCACAACCAGAAGTATGAAATTCCGCATGGTTGCGCCGCCATCGGAGAGTATGGAGAGAATGCCGCCAAAGACACTGAGGCCGAAAGCCGCACCAAAGGCGAGATAGACCATGGGCTGCGCGAGAAGCAGGGCGGCGGCGCCGAGACCGAGATAGAACCCGGCAAGCGACGAGCGCGCGAGCGTATAACCATCGCGGCGCTCACCCGCTGGCTGCAGCCCGAAGGCACGCAGCGTAATACCCGGTGCAAACATAAAAAAAAGGCCCATCATGGCCGAAACTACTGCCGCTCCGAAGGCCAGCTGCTCGCCGAACTCGGCGGGAAAATAAAACTCCATCTCGTTCCCCAAATCATCTTTGATTGCCTGCTGCGTTATGACACGGTCATGACAACGGGAAAACGCCCCGTCGGCGAGTTTCAAAGGAAACTTTGCGGGTCGATATCGAGCTGCACATGCACGCTGCCGCGCTCTTTCGGGCCATTGGCCAGAAGCGTGCGTAGAAAAGACTGCATGTCGGAATTGCGACGCCCGTGCACGAGGAGGCGGAAACGGTGGCGTCCGCGGATGAGAGCCAGCGGCGCTTCCGCCGGGCCGAGCAGCATGATGCCCGTAACTTGCGGCGCGGCCGCCCTTAAACCCCGTGCATGGGTTTCGGCCTCTGCACGCGTATCGGCGGAAACGATGATGGAGGCAAGGCGTCCGAAGGGGGGCAGGACAGCCTTTTCACGCTCCACGATCTCTCTTTCATAGAAAGCCGAAGCATCACCCGAAACGATGGCCTGCATGACCGGATGCTGCGGCTGATACGTTTGCAGCAAGCCATGGCTCTTCAAACCGGTTCGCCCGGCGCGTCCCGTCACCTGTGAAAGCAGCTGGAAGGTTCGCTCCGCCGCGCGCGGATCGCCATTGGCAAGGCCGAGATCGGCATCGACAATGCCGACAAGCGTCATCAGCGGAAAATTATGTCCCTTGGCGACCAGCTGCGTGCCGATGACGATATCCGCCTCCCCTTTGACGATCGCCTCCAGCTCCAGCCGCAACCGCTTGACGCCCATGAGATCGGAGGAGAGCACGATGGTGCGGGCCTCAGGGAAATGTTTCTCCACCTCCTCGGCAATGCGCTCCACGCCGGGGCCGCAGGCCACCAGATGATCGAAGGTGCCGCATTCCGGGCAATGATCGGGCGTTGGCTCATTATGGCCGCACTGATGGCACTGCAATTGATTGCGAAACCGGTGCTCCACCAGCCAGCTGGAACATTGCGGGCACTGGAAACGGTGACCGCAGACGCGGCAGAGCGTGAGCGGCGCATAACCGCGGCGATTGAGGAAGAGCAGCGCCTGCTCGCCCTTTTCGATGGTCTTGCCGATCCCGCGCAGCAGGACGGGTGAGAGAAACCCTCCCCGCTCGGGCGGGTGGCGGCGCATATCGACAAGATGCAGGTCCGGCATCGCTGCATCGCCGAAACGTGTATGCAGGTGAATGGTGTTATAACGCCCGGAACTACCATTAACCTGGCTTTCGACCGACGGTGTGGCAGACACCAACACCACCGGGAATTCCGCGATCCGCGCCCTTACCACCGCCATGTCGCGGGCATTATAAAAGACACGATCTTCCTGCTTGTAAGCGGGGTCGTGCTCTTCATCGACAATGATGAGACCGAGATTGTCGAACGGCAGGAAAAGCGCCGAACGTGCCCCAGCCACCACCTTAACTTCACCAGTGACGGCCTGCCGCCAGACCTTCTCGCGCATACGCGGCGACAAGTCCGAATGCCATTCCGCCGGTTTCGCGCCGAAACGATCCTGAAAACGCTCCAGAAACGCCGCCGTCAACGCGATTTCGGGCAGCAGGATGAGAACCTGCCTGCCCTGACGGAGCGTCTCGGCCACCGCCTCGAAATAAACCTCGGTCTTGCCAGAACCTGTGACACCGTCGATCAGCGAAACATGAAATCCGCCCTTGCGCACATCTTCCAGTATCTCCGAGGCGGCCTGTTTCTGTGGGCCTTCCAGACGCGGCTCGACATAGTCTGGATCGGGCTCAGCCACCACAGGCGGCGCGGGCAGAAACACCGTCTCGAACACGCCCTGCTTGACGAGACCGTCGATGACGCTTGTCGAAACGCCGGCGGCATGGGCAAGCCCGCTCTTCGTCCAGCCATGCCCTTCCGCCGCCAGTTCCATCACCCGCTCACGGGCGGGGGTGAGGCGCTCCGGCCGACCCTCCGTCAGCCGCAGCCCCTCGATCATCGGTTCGGGATCGAAGGCGGCAGGGGCGCGCAGCGCCATGCGCGCCACGAGGCCGGGCGGAGACAGCGTATAGGCGGCAACCCAGTCCACGAAGCGGCGCATTTCCGCCTTCAGCGGCGGGCACTCGAAACTCTTGGTGATGGGCCGCAGCTTCTTCGGATCGACGCCCTTCTCGCCCGCATCGTCCCACACCACGCCGAAGACCTGCCGGGGACCGAGCGGCACCTGCACGACGGAACCCGTCTCCACCACCATATCCTCAGGCACAGAGTAGCTGTATGGCCCGGGCGCCGGCATGGGCACGAGAACGGGCACCGTGCGCGTGGGCGACGGCGGGTCGAACAGAGCCCCAAACAGATCGGACGAATCTTTTGCCATGATGTGGCGACCATGCCCCGACGACAGGAAAAAGGAAACCGCCCGGATGTAGTGGGCGCGCCCGGCAAAGTCCACCTCTTAACCAAATGCTGACCATAAGCGCATAGTTTCGGGGCATGGAATGGAGCGCCGCGTGACCGAAATCCTGACATTTGCCGAACCCGATCTCCTGAATGAACGCCAGTCCTGGCTCGCCGCCCTTGCCGGCGAACGCCGCCTTTCCGACAACACCGTCGAGGCCTATGAGCGCGACACGCGCCAGTTCCTGACCTTTCTCACCGGCTATATCGGCAAACCCGCTGCGGTCACGGATATAGCCGATCTGCGCCCTGTCGATCTGCGCGCCTTTCTGGCCAACCGGCGCAAGGAAGGTGCCGGCGCCCGTTCGCTCGGCCGGCATCTGGCAGGCTTGCGCTCCCTGCTTCAGTACCTGCAGAAAAAAGGCCTGGTGAATGCCGCCGGTGCCACTGCCATGCGCGCGCCAAAACAGCCGAAATCGCTACCGAAACCGCTGACCGACCGGCAGGCGCTGAAAATCACCACGAGTGAAGCGCAACTGAACGACGAACCATGGATCGCCGCCCGCAACGCAGCGGTCCTTTCACTGCTTTATGGCTGCGGTCTGCGCATTTCCGAGGCGCTTGGTCTTACCCCGGCCGATTTCCCGTCCGGCGCCCGCAGCCTGCGCATTACCGGCAAAGGCAACAAGACGCGGATTGTGCCCCTGCTGGCAGTGGTGACGGAAGCAGTCGATACCTACAGGAAGCTTTGCCCCTATGCCCTCTCGTCGGATGAACCCCTCTTCCTCGGCGCGCGCGGCGGCAAGCTGCAACCCGCCATCATCCAGCGGGAAATGCAGAAGCTGCGGGGTGCTTTCGGCCTGCCGGAAAACGCCACACCGCATGCGCTACGCCACTCCTTCGCCACGCACCTTCTCGCCGGCGGCGGCGACCTTCGCACCATTCAGGAACTGCTGGGCCATGCGAGCCTGTCCACCACACAAGTCTATACCGGCGTCGACACCGCGAGGCTGCTGGAAATCTACGACAACGCCCATCCGCGCGCATGAAGCACGAAATGGTTAACCATAACCATTAACCAGACATCCAAGCCGCCGTTCTATAAGCGAACGACAACCGGATTGAGCCGATGAATAGCCTGATAAAACCGCAAAACTTCACCGCAACCCTGATGGGCAAGACCGGCGACGCCCTGCTCTGGCTGCTGGCCGCCCTGCACGTCACCGCCGTCGCCATCCTGCTCATGACCCTGCTGTCGCTCAGTGAAGCGGAAGCCGCGCAGCAGCAGATCGCCTGCACCGGCAGCGACATTCTCGTGGAAATGCGCAAGACTGATCCACAAGCCTTCGCAAAGATCGAACAGGAAGCGACAGCTATCCCGAACGGCAAGGGCAATTTCTGGCGGATCGAAAAGGCAGGCACGGCCCCGTCCTATCTTCTCGGCACCATGCATGTCACCGATCCGCGTGTTCTGGAAATGCCTGCCGCCGCCAGCCCCGCCTTCGAAAAAGCCGCGACGGTAATCGTGGAATCGGACGAAATCGTCGACGACAAGAAGGTCGCCGCCTCGCTGCTGAGCAAGCCTGAACTCACCATGTTTCTGGATGGCAAATCGATCACCGATATCCTGTCGCCGGAAAATGTCGCGCGTCTGGAAAAGGGTCTCAAGGAACGCGGCATTCCGCTGAACGCCGTTTCGCGCATGAAGCCGTGGATGCTTTCGAGCTTCGTCGCCCTTCCCGCCTGTGAATTCGCCCGCAAGGCCACCGGCCTCTCCTTTCTCGACAAGAAGCTGGCGGAAGACGCCATTGCGGACGGAAAACACCTTGTCGGGCTGGAGACCATGGTGGAGCAGCTGACGGCGATGTCGGAGCTGCCGATGGAATTTCATCTTCAGGCGCTGATCGAAACGCTCGAACTGGGCGACCGCATGGATGACATCATGACAACCATGACCGATCTCTACGTCGCCGGCGATATCGGCATGACCATGCCCATGCTGAAAAGCCTGGACCCCAAGAAGGCAGCGGCAGAAAGCGAACAGGGCTACGCCGCCTTCGAACAGCGCATCATCACCGACCGCAACCATGTCATGGCGGAGCGGGCCACACCAGAACTTGCCAGGGGCAATGTTTTCATGGCCGTTGGCGCACTGCATCTGCCGGGCGAGGAAGGTCTTGTCGAATTGCTGCGCGCGGAAGGCTTCACCCTCACGCGGGTCGATTGACCGGCTCATTCCCGATGCTGACGGGCCGGACATTGGCGCAGAACGGCCGCATCGTCGCCGGCACGATGCGGCGGTGAAACGGTCCCACGACAAGAAGATAAAGCCGCCCGAACAGGTTCTTGCGCCTGACGATGGTGGTGACACTCACCAGCTGGCGGTTTTCTTTCTCTTCGAGATCGACGACGATCCGGAAATCCAGATGGCGGTCATCGAAGCCGAGCACAGTCCGCTGTGGCGTGGATGACAGGACGGGAAAACCGCCTGCCGATGTGCCAGCCGCGATTTCTACCATTCTCAATCCGAAAAGCGCTACCACGCGGTTTCGAAGCGCCATTAGGCTGCGGATCCACGGCGGAGGATGATCGAGAAGCAGTCTGCTCACATCGAGCGACGTTATGCCCGTCCTCATCATCTCGCCCTGAAAGCGATCACACCAATCGGCGCCCGGCAATATGTCTTCGCTGTTTCGCATCTCTGTCCCCCAGCCGCCCGTCGCGGCAAGGGCCACCATCGTCTTTTTCCGTCGAACCGAAAACGTGACAAACCGCCGCTTAGCCGTGTGTCATGCGCTTGAGAATATTGGTACGCCAGTAGAGCTGGTGAACCAGAACGGCGGCGACATGGCCGGCAATCAGCACCCACATCACAGCCTTGAAGGGACCGGAATGCAACTCTCCTGCCGTTGCGATACCGAAGTAATAAGCAGCGATGCCGGAAAGCGGCAGAATGAAGAACAGGACATAGAAGGTGAAATGAGCCACCTTGGCGGCAATCTGCGACACACGCGGTTCTTCAGCCGGATGCGGCGGCACGCCTTGGAAAAAGCGAAGACAGAGACGCAGTACCGCAAGCAACAGAATGGCAAAGCCGACATAGGCATGAATATTGGCCGAAGAAATCTGATCCGGTGTCAACGTCTCACCCCGCCGCATCAGCCGGTAGGCGTGCTCCATGCCATCGGGAAACAACAGGTTGAAGAAGATCAGAAGCGCCATCGACCAATGAATGATACGCTGCGGCATAGTGAAGGAAACTTGACTACGAAACGCCATTTTATTGCCTTTTATCAAAAGGTTAGACAGGCTGCGGCGCGCAGTATGGAAAACCCCGGCCTGCATGGCAAGCCGGGGTTTGGCAGATGACTGAAATTTAATGATGGAGCAACGGGCTCCAAAAACCGATCACATGTGGATCGGCTTGAAGAAGGTCGCCAGCGCCGCTTCCTTCACGGCTTCCGACATGGTCGGATGCGCATGGCAGGTGCGGCCGAGATCTTCCGAAGAACCGCCGAATTCCATCAGCACGGTAATCTCATGGATCATCTCACCAGCGCCGAAACCAACGATATGGCCGCCGAGAACCCGGTCGGTTTCCTTGTCGGCAAGGATCTTCACGAAGCCATCCGTCACCTGCATGGCGCGGGCGCGGCCATTGGCGGTGAAGGGGAACTTGCCGACCTTGTAGGCGACGCCAGCGGCCTTCAGTTCTTCTTCGGTCTTGCCGACGGAAGCGACTTCCGGCTGCGTATAGACCACGGCCGGAATGACGTCATAATTCACATGGCCGTGCTGGCCGGCGAGAATTTCCGCAAGAGCAACGCCCTCGTCTTCCGCCTTGTGTGCCAGCATCGGGCCTTTCACCACGTCACCGATTGCATAGATGCCATCGACATTGGTCTTGAAGTGGCCGTCGATTTCGACACGACCGCGACTGTCCAGCACGACGCCGGCTTCCGCGAGGCCGAGACCTTCGGTATAGGGCTTGCGGCCGGTGGAAATCAGGACGACATCAGCTTCCAGCGTTTCAGCAGCGCCGCCCTTGACCGGCTCGAATACGACCTTGGCACCGGCAGAGGTCTTTTCAACGGCCGTCACCTTGGCACCGAGCTTGAAATCGAGACCCTGTTTGGCGAGCAGACGCTGAGCCTGCTTGGAGACTTCGCTGTCCATGCCGCCGAGAATGGTGTCGAGATATTCAACGACGGTGACCTTCGCGCCAAGACGCGACCAGACCGAACCAAGCTCGAGGCCGATGACGCCACCACCCACAACGATGAGCTTTTCCGGAACCTTGGAAAGAGCAATAGCGCCGGTGGAAGACAGGATGACGCTTTCATCGATATCGACCTGAACACCGGGGATACCGGCAACATCCGACCCCGTCGCGATGACGATGTTCTTGGCTTCGATTTCCTGTGTCTCGCCCTTGTCATTGGTGACGGCGACCTTACCGGCGGAAACAACCTTGCCCGTGCCCTGGAAAGCATCGATCTTGTTCTTCTTGAACAGGAAGGCAACCCCGTCGACATTGGCTTTCACCACGCCGTCCTTGTGCCCCATCATCTTCTCGAGGTTCAGCTTCGGAGCGGCGACTTCGATACCAAGCGAATCGACACCATGAGCAACGTGGGCAAAGGTTTCGGACGCATGCAGCAGGGCCTTGGAAGGAATGCAGCCGACATTGAGGCAGGTGCCGCCATAGGTCGCGCGCTTTTCGATCACTGCGACCTTCAGGCCAAGCTGTGCCGCCTTGACCGCGCAAACATAACCGCCGGGACCCGTACCGATTACAACTACATCATATGCCATGTTTCTGTTCCTGATTGATTGCGGGCAGGATTTTGAACCGCCCTGCTTCCGTTTGACCTGAAACTCAGGCCGCTTTTTCCGTTGCGAGTTTTATACCGAGTGCGATGAAGACCACGCCGCTGGTGCGGTCGATCCATTGGCTGGCGCGCTGAAAAGCGGCGCGCATGCGCGGCGTCGTCATGAACAGGCTGACGCCGACGAACCACAGGATGAGGCAGCTTGCCATGACGAGCCCATATCCGAACTTGATGCCAACAGGAGTATGCGCGTGAACCACCGTCGAAAAGATCGACAGGAAGAAGAACACCGGTTTGGGGTTGAGCGCGTTTGCGGCAAAACCGAGCGTGAAGGCCTTGAGCCCGGTCTGGCCGCTTTTGGCTCGAACGCCGCCCTCGCCTTCAGCGGTCGGCAATTCTGTCTTGCCGGCGCGCAGCGCCTTGATGCCGATATAGATCAGATAGGCGACACCCAGCCATTTGACGATGTTGAAGAGATAGATCGACTGGGAAATGATAAGGCCAAGTCCGAGGATCGTATAGGTGACATGGAACATCAGCGATGTTCCGACGCCAAAGCTGGTGATGATGGCCTGCCTGCGTCCGTGAACCATTGCCTGGCGCATGACCATTGCAAGATCGGCGCCCGGCGATACGATTGCGAAAGCGAAGATCGCCATCAGCGATGCAAGTTCGATAAGATATTGGTGCATCACATCAGGCCTCAGAACATCAACACGACAAACATCAGCGCAAGTCCAAGCATTGAACCCAACCAGACGAAAGACCGGATATAGGGCACACCTGCCAGATAGAGCGGAATATAGATGATGCGGCAGATCAACCACAACCACGCACCGATAAGCGCAAGTCCGGCCGGGTCACCCGCCATGATAACGCCGAAAGCCAGTGCCAGAAAAACCGGATAGGTCTCCCGGAAATTGGCCGATGCGCGCGAAGCGCGACCGGAGAGCTTACCCTGTGGCTTCTGCTCACCGTCTCTCGGACCGGCATTCCATTCACGCCCCAATTCTCTGGTCGCCGTCATCCCCTGCAACAGGACATGCACGACGAGAAGAAGAACGCTTAGACCGATAAGCGGTAAAAAAGGCGAAGCGGCAAGAAATGTCGGCTGCACGTCTGCTCTCCCGGGTGGTCTCTCAGCGGGGTTTCACTTGAAGCCCCGCTGAAACGAAAAGCAAGAGCGATCAGAGATCGAGAACCAGACGTTCCGGATCTTCGAGGCTTTCCTTGACGCGAACGAGGAAGGTCACGGCTTCCTTGCCGTCAACGATACGGTGATCGTAGGAGAGCGCGAGATACATCATCGGACGGATGACAACCTGACCGCCGATGGCGACCGGACGCTCCTGGATCTTGTGCATGCCGAGGATGCCCGACTGCGGTGCATTGAGGATCGGCGAAGACATCAGCGAACCGTAGACACCGCCATTGGTGATCGTGAAGGTGCCGCCCTGCATGTCGGCCATGCCGAGCGAACCGTCGCGCGCTGCCTTGGCGAGGCGACCGAGTTCCTTTTCAACGCCGGCGATGGAGAGCTGGTCGGCATCGCGGATAACCGGAACGACAAGACCCTTATCGGTGCCGACAGCCATGCCGACGTGACAATAGTTCTTGTAGATGATGTCCGTACCGTCGATTTCAGCGTTGACGGCGGGCAGTTCCTTCAGCGCGTGGGTCACGGCCTTGGTGAAGAAGCCCATGAAGCCGAGCTTAACGCCATGCTTCTTCTCGAACACGTCCTTGTAACGGTTGCGCAGGTCCATGACGGCGCTCATGTCCACCTCGTTATAGGTGGTCAGCATGGCGGCGGTGTTCTGCGCATCCTTGAGACGCTTGGCGATCGTCTGACGCAGGCGGGTCATCTTCACGCGCTCTTCGCGAACCTGATCCTGCTCGGCAGAAACCGGACGGGGAGCAGCAGCAACCGGAGCCGGAGCGGCGGCAGGTGCGGAAACGCCCTTGGCGACGGCGGCGAGAACGTCACCCTTCAGAACCTGGCCGCGCTTGCCGGAACCATCGACCTGATCGGCAGACAGGTTGTTTTCAGCCAGCAGCTTGCCAGCGGCAGGTGCCGGCGGCATAGCGCTGGCGGCAGAAGCAGCGGGAGCCGGAGCAGCGGCGGCGGCAGGCTTTGCCGGTTCGGCAGCCGGTGCCGAGGTTGCAGCGCCGGCAGCACCTTCGGCGATCTGGCCGAGAAGCGCGTCGAGACCGACGGTCTCGCCGTTCTGCGCAACGATTTCGGTGAGAACGCCGGAGGCGGGTGCCGGAACTTCGACGGTAACCTTGTCGGTTTCCAGTTCTACGAGCGGTTCGTCGGCCTTGACGGTGTCGCCGACCTTCTTGAACCAGGTGCCGACGGTCGCTTCGCTGACGGATTCGCCGAGGGTTGGTACGCGGATTTCAGTGGCCATGATCTAGTTCCGTTATTCGGGTGTCTTTTTTGCGGGGCGATGCGGGAGAGTTCTCACTCTCCCAGCGCGTCTTCCAGGAACGCAGCAAGCTGCGCCAGATGCTTGGACATCAGGCCGGTCGCCGGAGAGGCGGCAGCCGGACGGCCCGTGTAACGGACCTTCTGGTACTTGGCGTCGATATGCGCCAGGACCCATTCCAGGTAAGGATCGATGAACGACCACGCACCCATGTTCTTCGGCTCTTCCTGGCACCAGACCATCTCCGCATTGCGGAAGCGCGACAACTCGTTGATGAGCGCCTTGGCCGGGAACGGATAGAGCTGCTCGACACGCAGCAGGTAGATATCGTCGATACCGCGCTTTTCACGCTCCTCGAGCAGATCGTAATAAACCTTGCCCGTGCACATGACGACGCGGCGGATCTTCGAATCCTTCTGCAGCTTGATCGGACCGTCCTTGATGACTTCCGCATCGTCCCATAGGAGACGGTGGAAGGAGGACTCGCCTGCAAGCTCGGCCAGCGAAGAGGTGGCGCGCTTGTGACGCAGCAGCGACTTCGGCGTCATCAGGATCAGCGGCTTGCGGAAGTCGCGCTTCACCTGGCGGCGCAGGATGTGGAAGTAGTTGGCCGGCGTCGTGCAGTTGGCAACCTGCATGTTGTCTTCGGCGCACATCTGCAGCCAACGCTCCAGACGGGCGGACGAGTGTTCCGGACCCTGACCTTCGTAGCCATGCGGGAGAAGGCAGACGAGACCGGACATGCGCAGCCACTTGCGTTCACCCGAAGAGATGAACTGGTCGAACACCACCTGCGCGCCGTTGGCGAAGTCACCGAACTGGGCTTCCCAAAGGGTCAGCGCGTTCGGACGGGCCAGCGAGTAGCCGTATTCGAAACCGAGAACGGCTTCTTCCGAAAGCATCGAGTTGATGACTTCATAACGGGCCTGCGTCGGCGAAAGGTTGGCGAGCGGAATATAACGCTCTTCGGTCTCCTGATCGTAGAGGACCGAGTGACGCTGCGAGAAGGTGCCGCGTTCGCAATCCTGACCGGAAAGACGAATCTTGTGGCCGTCGGCAACGAGTGAACCGAACGCAAGCGCTTCCGCCATTGCCCAGTCGATGCCTTCGCCCGTCTCGACCATCTGCGAGCGGTTTTCCATAAAGCGCTGGATCGTGCGATGGGCGCTGAAGCCTTCCGGAATGGTCGACAGCTTCTTGCCGATTTCCTTGAGCTGCTTCATCGGTACGCCGGTCTTGCCGCGACGCTGCTCATCGGCATTGTCGGCAGCGCGCAGGCCGGACCACTGGCCATCCAGCCAGTCGGCCTTGTTCGGCTTGTAGGACTGGCCTGCCTCGAACTCCTGCTCGAGATGAGCACGCCAGTCGGCCTTCATCTTTTCGAATTCACCTTCGCTGATCAGGCCTTCGGCGATCAGGCGGTCGGCATAAATGCGCGCGACCGTCTTGTGACCACGGATAACCTTGTACATCTTCGGCTGCGTGAACGCCGGCTCATCGCCTTCGTTATGGCCAAAGCGACGGTAACAGAACATGTCGATGACGACAGGCTTGTGGAACTTCATGCGGTATTCGGTCGCGACTTTGGCCGCATAGGTAACAGCTTCCGGATCGTCACCGTTGACGTGGAAGATCGGCGCTTCGATCATCTTGGCGACGTCGGACGGATAGGGCGACGAACGGGAGAAGGCCGGGTTCGTCGTAAAGCCGATCTGGTTGTTGATGATGAAGTGCATGGTGCCGGCAACGCGGTGACCGCGCAGACCGGAAAGGCCGAGAATTTCGGCAACCACGCCCTGACCCGCGAAAGCGGCATCGCCATGCAGAAGCAGTGGCAGGACCTTGGCGCGTTCAGACAGCGGAATGATGTCGCCGTCCCACACCTTGGCCAGCTGGTCCTGCTTGGCGCGGGCCTTGCCCATGACAACGGGGTTGACGATCTCAAGGTGCGACGGGTTGGCCGTCAGCGACAGGTGAACCTTGTTGCCATCGAATTCGCGGTCGGAGGAGGCGCCGAGGTGGTACTTCACGTCACCCGAACCTTCGACATCGTCAGGCTTGAACGAACCGCCCTTGAACTCGTGGAACACGGCGCGATGCGGCTTGCCCATCACGTTGGTCAGAACGTTCAGGCGACCGCGGTGGGCCATGCCGAGAACGACTTCTTCCAGACCTTCCTGGCCGCCGCGCTTGATGATCTGCTCCAGCGCCGGGATGAGCGATTCACCGCCATCGAGGCCGAAACGCTTGGTGCCCTTGAAACGCACGTCGAGGAACTGCTCGTAGCCTTCGGCTTCGACCAGCTTCGACAGAATGGCCTTCTTGCCTTCGGCCGTGAAGGCGACGCCCTTGTCCGGACCTTCAATACGCTCCTGAATCCAGCCTTTTTCTTCCGGGCTGGACATGTGCATGAATTCGACGCCGATGGTGGAGCAGTAGGTGCGCTCCAGAATATCGATCATCTCGCGCACGGTCGCATATTCGAGGCCGAGCACGTTATCGATGAAAATCTTGCGGTCGTAGTCGCTTTCCTCGAAGCCGTAGGACTTCGGCGAAAGCTCGTTGTAATCCTCGACGGCAACGGCAATACCGAGCGGGTCGAGCTTGGCATGCAGGTGGCCGCGCATGCGGTAAGCGCGGATCATCATGATGGCGCGAACGCTGTCACGGGTCGCCTGCAGCACTTCGGCTTCGCTGACCGGCTTGCCGGTGTCGGCGCTCTTGGCCTCAGCTTTCGCCTGTACCTTCTTTTCGATGGCCTTTTCGACCGTGGCCCAGTTGCCGTCGAGTGCGGAGACCAGTTCGCCATTTGCCGGGATCGGCCAGTTGGCACGCTTCCAGGAGGCGCCCTTGGCCGCCTTCTTCACGTCTTCCGGATTATCGGACAACGCCTTGAAGAAGCTCTGCCACTCCGGCGACACGGAAGAGGGGTCCTCTTCGTACCGGGCATAGAGCTGCTCGATATAGGCTGCATTCGCGCCGTCCAGAAACGACGTGATCTGAAACTGCTCGTTCGCTTCTTGCCTTGCCATTGTGTTCTTGCGGACTTATCCGTCCGCCTCCTCGATGCCGTTAGGGCCGTTCAACCGGCCTGCCGCTTTGATTATTGCTGTCTGCCGCCGGGGCGGTATGCCGTCTGTCTGTCGTTCTTGCGGCATCGGGCAGCGCGAGCTTTAGGCCGCGCCGCCCGTCACCGTTTCATGTGGTCTCAGCCCTTGAGGACTTCAACCAGCGTCTTGCCGAGGCGCGCCGGGGAAGGCGAAACCTTGATGCCGGCCGCTTCCATGGCTGCGATCTTGGATTCCGCATCGCCCTTGCCGCCCGAAACGACAGCGCCGGCGTGGCCCATGGTGCGACCCTTCGGAGCCGTGCGGCCCGCGATGAAGCCGGCCATCGGCTTCTTGCGACCCTTCTTGGCTTCGTCGATCAGGAACTGCGCTGCATCTTCTTCAGCCGAACCACCGATTTCGCCGATCATGATGATCGACTGCGTGGCGTCGTCAGCGAGGAACATTTCCAGGACGTCGATGAACTCGGTGCCCTTGACCGGGTCGCCGCCGATGCCGACAGCCGTCGTCTGGCCGAGGCCTTCGTTCGATGTCTGGAACACGGCTTCATAGGTGAGCGTGCCGGATCGCGAAACGATACCGACCGAACCCTTGCGGAAGATGGAGCCCGGCATGATGCCGATCTTGCATTCTTCCGGCGTCAGGATGCCGGGGCAGTTCGGGCCGAGCAGGCGGGACTTCGAACGGTCGAGGCGAGCCTTGACGCGAACCATGTCCATGACCGGGATGCCCTCGGTGATGCAGGTGATGAACGGAATTTCCGCATCGATGGCTTCGATGATCGCGTCTGCTGCGCCTGCCGGCGGAACATAGATAACGGACGCGTCTGCACCGGTCTTTTCCTTGGCTTCGGCAACCGTTGCGAAGATCGGCAGGCTTTCGCCCTTGGAACCGGTCCAGGTTTCACCACCCTTCTTCGGATGGATACCGCCGACCATCTGCGTGCCGTAATAGGCAAGCGCCTGTTCGGTGTGGAAGGTGCCGGTCTTGCCGGTCAGACCCTGAACGAGGATCTTGGTGTCTTTATTAACGAGAATAGACATTATTTCCGGTCCCTCAATTAGCCGTTGATCGCCGCGACGATCTTCTTGGCTGCGTCGTCCAGATCGTCAGCAGCCGTAATCGCAAGGCCCGATTCGTTCAGAAGCTTCTTGCCGAGTTCGACGTTGGTGCCTTCGAGGCGAACAACGAGCGGAACCTGCAAACCGACTTCCTTCACCGCGGCGATGACGCCTTCGGCGATAACGTCGCACTTCATGATGCCGCCGAAGATGTTGACGAGGATGCCCTCGACCTTCGGGTCGGCAGTGATGATCTTGAAGGCTGCCGCAACCTTCTCCTTGCCGGCGCCACCGCCGACGTCGCAGAAGTTTGCCGGCTCCTTGCCGTAAAGCTTGATGATGTCCATCGTCGCCATGGCGAGACCGGCACCGTTGACCATGCAGCCGATGTTGCCGTCGAGCGCCACGTAAGCGAGGTCCCACTTGGAGGCTTCGATTTCCTTGGCGTCTTCTTCGGTCTCGTCGCGCAGCGCCTTGACGTCGTCATGGCGGAACATGGCGTTGCCGTCGAAGGAAACCTTGGCGTCGAGAACGCGCAGATTGCCATTTTCCATGACGATCAGCGGGTTGATCTCGAGAAGAGCCATATCCTTCTCGCTGAAGGCCTTGTAGAGGATCGGGAAGAGCGACTTGGCATCTTCGGCTGCAACGCCGTCAAGCTCGAGAGCCTTGGAGATCGCAGCAACGTCGGCATCGGAAACGCCCTTTTCAGGGTTGATGGCGATGGTGTGGATCTTCTCTGGCGTGTCGTGGGCGACAGCTTCGATGTCCATGCCGCCTTCGGTGGAAACCACGAAAGCAACCTGGCCGACCGAACGGTCTACCAGCAGCGAGCAGTAGAGTTCGCGGGCAATATCAGCGCCGTCTTCGATATAGAGACGGTTGACCTGCTTGCCTGCATCGCCCGTCTGCGCCGTTACCAGCGTGTTGCCGAGCATGTCCTTGGCGTGGGAAACGACTTCTTCGATGGACTTCGCCAGACGAACGCCGCCCTTGGCGTCCGGGCCGAGTTCCTTGAACTTGCCCTTGCCGCGTCCGCCAGCATGGATCTGGCTCTTGACGACGTAAAGCGGGCCGGGAAGCTGCTTTGCGGCAGCTTCTGCTTCTTCGACCTTGAGAATGGCCACGCCTTCAGCAACCGGCGCGCCGTAGCCCTTCAGAAGAGCCTTGGCCTGATATTCGTGAATATTCATGGAATAATCCCTGTTTGGAGCCGCTTGAGGCTATTACTTCAGCGACGGAGCGATGTTGACGCAGGCTTCGCAAAGCCCGGCGACGGCACCGACGGATTTCTGGAAGGCGGCTTCTTCTTCCTTGTTGAGTTCGATCTCGATGATGCGCTCGATACCGCCTGCACCGATGATGGTGGGA
The DNA here is from genome assembly GCF_027956555.1 of Agrobacterium sp. ST15.16.055. NCBI lineage: Bacteria > Pseudomonadati > Pseudomonadota > Alphaproteobacteria > Hyphomicrobiales > Rhizobiaceae > Agrobacterium > Agrobacterium sp. ST15.16.055. The sequence continues at coordinate 42,313 of NZ_JAQKGN010000011.1, read as the reverse complement.
ACGCCCACATACATGTCGTCTACGCCATACTGACCCGAGAGATGGGCAGCGGCGGGCAGGACGCGCTTCTTGTCCTTGAGGTAGGATTCAGCCATTTCGATTGCAGATGCAGCCGGCGCGTAATAGGCCGAGCCGGTCTTCAAGAGGCCGACGATTTCCGCACCGCCGTCACGGGTGCGCTGAATGATCTGCTCAAGACGCTCCGCCGTCAGCCAGCCCATCTTGACGAGGTCGGTCAGCGGTACGCCAGCAACGGTGGAGTAACGGGCGAGCGGCACCATGGTGTCGCCGTGACCGCCGAGAACGAAAGCGGTAACGTCTTCAACCGAAACGTTGAACTCTTCAGCGAGGAAGAGGCGGAAACGCGCGCTGTCGAGAACGCCGGCCATGCCGACGACCTTGTTCTTCGGCAGGCCGGAGAACTTCTGCAGCGCCCAGACCATGGCGTCGAGCGGGTTGGTGATGCAGATGACGAAAGCGTTCGGCGCGTACTTCTTGATGCCGGCGCCAACCTGTTCCATGACCTTGAGGTTGATGCCGAGAAGATCGTCGCGGCTCATGCCCGGCTTGCGGGCAACACCTGCGGTGACGATGCAGACGTCAGCGCCTTCGATGGCGGCGTAATCGGAAGCACCGGTGAGCTTTGCATTGAAGCCTTCAACCGGGCCGGACTGGGCAATATCCAGACCCTTGCCCTGCGGGATACCGTCGGCAATATCGAAGAGGACGATATCGCCCAGTTCCTTCAGGCTGGCCAGATGCGCCAGCGTGCCGCCGATCATGCCAGAACCAATAAGTGCAATTTTTTTGCGAGCCATCGAATGCTTCCTCTTGAGCTTCAATTCAATTTCACCGCGCCAAACCGGCAGCCAAATTGTCGCACTTCGATTAGCCCCATTGGCTAAAATTGGCAACAGATTCTTTCGTGATCAGTATTTTCAATCGTTTAGATCATTATTTTCTTACGTAAACGTAAGAAAATACGTCACGAAAGTGTCAAAGTTTCTGCCGTTTCTCGAGATGAAGCGCCAGATAATCGGCGCTGCGCATCTCAAACAGACGCGAGGCGGTGCGATCGAACTCGAAACCTTCCGTCCCCTTGCGTTTGCCGAGCAGGTCCTCCGGCATGGCGGCAGCGGAGGCAAAAAGCCTGACGCTGTGATCGTAAAGTGCGTCGATGAGGATGATGAAACGCTTGGTCTCGTTGCGCTTGTCCGCGTTCAAGAACGGGATATGGTCGATGAAGACCGTATCGAAACGATTGGCGATAGCCAGGAAGTCCGAAGCCCCAAGCGGTTTTTCGCAGAGATCGGAAAAGGAAAACCGGGCGACCCTGCCGCTGGCGCGCGGCACCAGAATGGAACGCCCCTTCATCGGTATCTCGGTCGGCGCAACAAGATGGCCGCCAGTCATATGCCGCCAGGCCATGTCCATCGCCTGATCCGCCGAACCGTCGAGCGGGGTGACATAGACCGGAAGGCTTTCCAGCTTCTCCATCCGGTAGTCGGTGGGGCTGTCCAGCGTCACCACCTCAACATATTTCTTCAGCAAGTCGACGAAAGGCAGGAACAGGCCGCGATTGAGCCCGTCTTTGTAAAGATTGTCGGGGACGACGTTGGAGGTGGTCACCAACGTGCAGCCATTGGCGAAGAGCTCGCTGAACAGCCGGGCGAGGATCATTGCATCGGCAATATCCGTGACGGTGAACTCGTCGAAGCAAAGGAGCTCCGCTTCCGCCAGAAGTTGGGCCGCGACAGGTGGAATGGGGTCTGCCTGTTTGGTTTCGCCATTTTTCAACTTCTGCCGGTGCGCATGCACACGATTATGCACATCCGCCATGAATTCATGAAAATGGCAACGCCGCTTGGAAGAAACGGGCGCCATCTCGTAGAACATGTCCATCAGCATCGTCTTGCCGCGACCGACGCTGCCATAGACATAGAGACCCTTGACGGCCGCCGCAGGTCCGGACTTGCGCGCGAACATCCAGCCAAGCGCACTTTTTTTTCTGGCGGGCTTGCGCGCTTTCAGATCGGCAAGGATACGGTCGAGATGAGCCGCCACGCCTAGCTGGGCGGCGTCGGCCTGCAAAGTGCCAGCTACCGTCAATGCGTTGAGCTGTTCAACGACACTATGGTTATAGTCAGGCAATGGCTTCATGAAAAAGCGCCCCGGACGCGGGCGCAAATCCGCACCCGCGACGAATGGAATGGCTTAGAGCGAAGAAGGCAATCCGGCTGCACCGGAAATGCTCATCGGCTGAGGCTGAGCGGCTGGCCGCTATTGGTCGTGCCGTCAAAGCGCGCATCGGCGCTTTTGTAGACACGGCCGATCGTATTGCCGGCGCGGTCCTTGAAGAGGACCATCTTGCCGGAGACTTCCCAGGAACCCATTGCCGTCAGCTCGCCCGCACAACCGCGCGTGCCGCCACGGGAGCCGGCGCCGAGATTGGTGAGTGTCAGGAACATGTCGCAATTGGCACCGCCGTTGGAAACGCGCCAGTTGCCGACCATGGATTCCTTGGTAACGTCGAGGGCCGTTGCCGGGGGCGCTGCAGAAGCGACATTCACGCCGCCAGGTGCTGCGGATGCCGGAGCCGATGGGAACTGGCTGCCGGAAGCGCCACCGGGCGGCGGCAAGGCGCCGGACTGGACCGACGGCACCGGTTGCGCCTGCAACGGCGGCGTATAACCGGGATTGTTGCTGCCACTATTGTTGTAATCGTAGGAGGTACGTTGGCAACCGGCAAGGCCCATCACAACGGCAAGGCCCGTCACCACATATCTGAATTGCATATCAAGCTCCCGATTCTCTCGCTTCCGGAAAGACAGTGATCAAACAAGAAGGCTGAATTATTACCAAAGCCTTATCTTGCGCAAGCGATGGCCGGGATAATTACCATTTCGGTCGATTTTTACCGAATTTTCCCGTGCCGGGTTGTAAAAAGGGCCACGGTCGAGACCGTGGCCCGATAGGGTTTCCGTCGTCAGCGAATCGCCTTCAAACGCGGCGCTCGACCATCATCTTCTTGATTTCCGCAATCGCCTTGGCCGGGTTCAAGCCCTTGGGGCAAGCCTGCGCGCAGTTCATGATGGTGTGGCAGCGGTAAAGGCGGAACGGATCCTCGAGATTGTCGAGACGCTCGCCGGTTGCCTCGTCGCGGCTGTCGATCAGCCAGCGATAGGCCTGCAGCAGAACGGCCGGACCAAGATAACGGTCGCCATTCCACCAGTAGCTGGGACAGGAGGTGGAGCAGCAGGCGCAGAGAATGCACTCATAAAGACCGTCCAGCTTCAGGCGATCCTCATGGCTCTGCTTCCACTCCTTGGCGGGTGTCGGCGAGACTGTCTTCAGCCAGGGCTCGATGGAGCGGTGCTGCGCATAAAAGTTCGAGAGATCGGGAACCAGGTCCTTCACCACGGGCATATGCGGCAGCGGATAGACCTTCACCGTCCCGTTGATCTCGTCCATGCCCTTGGTACAGGCGAGCGTATTGGTGCCGTCGATGTTCATCGCGCAGGAACCGCAGATACCTTCGCGGCAGGAGCGACGTAACGTCAGCGTCGGGTCGATATTGTTCTTGATGTAGAGAAGCGCATCGAGAACCATCGGTCCGCAATCATCGACGTCGATATAGAAAGTGTCGATGCGCGGGTTCTGGCCATCATCCGGATTCCAGCGATAGACGCGGTATTCGCGCACATTCTTGGCACCATCCGGCTTCGGCCAGACCTTGCCTTCGTTGATCTGGGAATTCTTGGGGAGAGCGAGTTCAACCATATCCAGTTCCTCAAATCAGTAGACGCGCGCCTTCGGCTCGATCTTTTTCGGATCGATGCCGTCGGCGATGAGGTCGGTGTGAACCGGGCGATAGTCGAGTTTGACGTCCCCTTCGGGGCTGACCCAAGCAAGCGTATGCTTGCGCCAGTTCACGTCGTCGCGACCGCCGAACGGACCGTCGACGAAATCCTCGCGGGCGTGCGAACCACGGCTCTCCTTGCGCGCTTCCGCACCGTAAACCGTCGTGATGGCATTGGCCATCAGGTTGTGCAGCTCGAGCGTCTCGACCAGATCGGAGTTCCAGACCATCGAACGGTCGGTGACCTTGACGTCGGGCAGTTCCTTCCAGATCGCCGAGAGACGGCGGCAGCCGCTTTCCAGCGATTCCTGGGTGCGGAACACGGCCGCATCGTCCTGCATGGCGCGCTGCATTTTGTCACGCAGCACCGCCGTCGGCGTCGAGCCATTGGCGTAACGCAGGCTGTCGAAGCGTTCCATGATCTTGTCGCAGGCCGCAACGTCGAGAGCCGGAACCGGCGCATCGCGATCGATGACCTGGGCGGCGCGAATAGCGGCAGCACGACCGAAGACCACGAGGTCGATCAGCGAGTTGGAGCCGAGGCGGTTCGCGCCGTGAACCGAGGCGCAACCAGCTTCGCCCACAGCCATCAGGCCGGGTGCGATGCGTTCCGGGTTGCTGGCATCGGCATTCAGCACTTCACCCCAATAGTTGGTCGGAATGCCGCCCATATTGTAGTGAACCGTCGGCAGAACCGGGATCGGCTCGCGTGTGACGTCAACGCCGGCAAAGATCTTGGCGCTTTCGGAAATGCCCGGAAGACGCTCGTGCAGGATCGCCGGATCGAGGTGATCGAGATGCAGGAAGATGTGATCCTTGTTCTTGCCGACGCCGCGGCCTTCACGGATTTCCATGGTCATGCAGCGGGAGACAACGTCACGCGAGGCAAGGTCCTTCGCCGAAGGCGCATAACGCTCCATGAAGCGCTCGCCTTCGGAGTTGACGAGATAACCGCCTTCGCCGCGCGCGCCTTCGGTGATGAGGCAGCCTGCGCCGTAAATGCCGGTCGGGTGGAACTGAACAAATTCCATGTCCTGAAGCGGCAGGCCGGCGCGGGCAATCATGCCGCCGCCGTCGCCGGTGCAGGTGTGGGCAGACGTTGCCGAGAAATAGGCGCGACCGTAACCGCCGGTCGCCAGCACCACCATCTTGGCGGAGAAGCGATGGATCGTACCGTCATCAAGGTTCCAGGCAACGACGCCGGTGCAACGGCCGTCTGCCGACATGATGAGGTCGAGCGCGAAATATTCGATGAAGAATTCCGCATTGTTGCGCAGCGACTGGCCATAAAGCGTGTGCAGAATGGCGTGGCCGGTACGGTCGGCGGCGGCACAGGTGCGCTGCACCGGCGGGCCTTCGCCGTAATTCTGCATATGACCGCCGAACGGACGCTGGTAGATCTTGCCTTCTTCGTTACGCGAGAAAGGCACGCCGTAATGCTCCAGCTCATAGACCGCCTTCGGCGCTTCCATGGCGAGATATTGCATGGCGTCGACATCGCCCAGCCAGTCGGAGCCCTTCACGGTATCGTAAAGGTGCCACTGCCAACAGTCGGGCGTCATGTTGGTGAGCGATGCGGCGATGCCGCCCTGCGCTGCGACGGTATGGGAGCGCGTTGGAAAAACCTTGGTGATGCAGGCGGTCTTGAAACCCTGCTCGGCCATGCCGAGCGTGGCGCGCAGACCGGCGCCGCCGGCGCCCACCACGATCACGTCATAGGAGTGATCAACATAGGTATAGGCCTTGCCATTCTGGGAAGGTGAACTGATCGAAGCCATGGCGAACTTATCCTACGAATGCGATTTTCAGGATGGCGAAGATCGAAAGGCCACCGATGAGGATCGCGAAAAATGTATTCAGCATCAGAAGAACGAGCTTCGAAACCTCGGCGTGAACGTAGTCTTCGATGATGACCTGCATGCCGAGCTTCATGTGGATGAGGCCGGAGACCAGCACCAGAGCCATGATGACCGCAACGAGCGGGTTCGACAGCGCGGCGGCGACTTCCGGATAGGGGGCGCCGGCATATTTGATCAGGAAGATCACGAAGAAGATCAGCAGCGGAACGTTGGCGACCGCAGTGACGCGCTGGCGCAAGAAATGGTCCGTACCTTCCTTGGCAGAGCCGAGACCGCGAACCTTTCCGAGAGGTGTACGCATATCCATGAAAAATCTCCTCAGCGCACGATCAGGGCAATGACCCAGATCAGCGCGGTCAGACAGATCGACACGACCCACGAGGCCTTTGCCAGCTTGGTGGTAAAGTGCTTTTCAAAGCCATGACCCAGATCCCACATGAAGTGGCGAAGACCACCCAGCATGTGGTGAACCAGAGCCCAGGTGTAACCGATCAGGATGAGCCTGCCGATGATGGTGCCCATCGCCCAGTTGACCCAGTCGTAATAGGCAGGACCCGAGGCAAGCGCGATCAGCCACCAGGCAACCAGAAGCGTTCCGAAATAAAGCGCGCCGCCGGTGATGCGGTGCACGATGGATGCAACCATCGTCGGAATCGGCTTGTAAATTTGAAGATGCGGCGACAGAGGCCGGTTATTAGTCGCATTCGCCATCAGAACCTCGCGGCGTTTTCCCGTGCGCCCATCAGATAAGGACGCCCCCAAGCAACAGCACATGACGAAAGAATGTGCATTGCACCAACCGCGACGTTTAATCACATGGCAGCGTCACCACAAGCACATTTCACGGCCGATTCGAATTTAATCGATTGGTTCACGATTTTTTTTTGGAATTTTTTTGCGTCGAAATAAAAAATCGAGCGTTTCCAAGATTTACGCCCCCGAAATATTTACCTTTACGTAATTCAGAAAAGGTGTAATTTACGATTGGTTAACCTCAAAAAACCGGAGCATGAGGCTCATGTTACAGCGCCGAATCGCCGCCCTGACCATGACGGTCGCTGGCGCAATTTTCGCCTCCGTGCCACCGGCGGCGGCAGAGGATTTTTATGGCCGCCACCAATATCGGCATCATCAATCCGATGTAAGCTTCTCCACCGATGGGTTGCCATCAACCCTTCCCGGCGGCACCTATGTCGGCGGCATAGCAGCCCTGCGGGTGCGCGGGAACGGCAACTATTTCGCGATCAACAGCGGATTTTCACGAAGAGGTGCAGCCGATAAAACGGGCATGCAACTGGCCCCCAGGGCGACAATCATCTCTGTCCATGCCGAAAACGCCGACGATGCCTGCGCGTATGAGCATGGCGTCTGCATCATCAGGCCCTGATCAGATAAAACGCCACACCGTGGTCTTCTTCACTTCGCTGTCTTCCAGCGCCCGCGTCACCGGCACCTGATAGGTCGCCTCGGCGCGAAGGCGCTCTTTGGGCAGATAGGCCCGCCCCGGATCGCCGACGAGGACGCTCACACCCTTCGCCGTCAGCGCCAGAAACCACGGCACGAGAAGATCGGCAAAGTCGCGGTCGTAGAACACATCGCCCGCCAACAGGACATCGGCCTCGACCGGCTTGCCGACTAGGTCTAACCCCGTAAAGCCGATATCCACGCCATTGAGTGCAGCATTCAACCGAATGGCCGTTTCTGTCCACGGATCGATATCCGCTGCCAGAACCTTGGCTGCGCCGGCCTTCGCCGCCGCGATGGCAACCAGCCCGGAGCCACTGGCGAAATCCAGCACATACTTGCCGCAAACACTCTCAGGATGATCGAGAACATAACGAGCAAGCCCCTGCCCGCCAGCCCAGGCGAAGGCCCAAAACGGTGGCGGCAAGCCGATCTCCTCAAGCTCATCCTCCGTCTTCAGCCACAGCTCATGGGCTTCCGTCGCAAGATAAAGCCGCAATTCCGGCACATGCGGCGGACGCATAATGCCAGTGTTGTCGAGAATGAAGCGTTGGGGATCGGTCCTCACCGAAGCATCAGTCCGGTGACTTAGGCGGATTGGCGAGGCCACCCATGCGACAAACCTCGAGATACTCCTCCTCCGTCACCGGCTGCACGGAAAGCCGCATGGAGGTGACGAGAGACATCTTTTCCAGCTTCGGGTTGGCCTTCACATCCTTCAGCGAAACCGGTTGCGGCATATCGCAGACGGCACGGATATCGACGCAATCCCACTTCAGATCTCCTTCCGCAGTCGAGTCCGGATGCGACAATGCACAGACTTCGACAATGCCGACGACATCCAGCCCCTCATTGGAGTGGTAGAAGAAACCCTTGTCGCCAATCTTCATGGCGCGCATATTGTTGCGCGCCTGATAATTGCGCACGCCGGTCCATTCTTCACCGGCCTCACCCTTGGCCTTCTGCATTTCCCAGGACCATTTGAACGGCTCGGACTTGTAAAGCCAATAATTCGCCATATCCGATCACGCCCCCGGATTGTTGAAGACCCAGTTATAGGGCTTCACATCGACACTTTCGAACAGGCCGGCCTTGGCATAGGGATCGGCGTCGGCAAGGGCCTTGGCCGCATCGATATCGGCAGCTTCCACGATCACGAGGCTGCCATTCGGCTTGCCTTCGGCATCCAGAAACGGACCGGCGATCTTCAGCGTGCCTTCTGCATTGAGTTTGTTCAGATGTTCCAGATGGGCCGGGCGCGTTTCCATGCGCACGTTAAGATGGCCCGGCTTGTCCTTGCAGATAAAGGCAAACAGCATTGTCGTCTCCTTGCTGGAGCATGTCCCCCGAAGCGTCAGCGGTTTCGGGATCAGGACATGCGTAAAACATCATTTGACCGCCCACCTCACTCGGTGGTGATCGGCCGTGTCATCAATTGTTGCATGGCGCTCGCCACATCCAGATTGCCGTCAATGATAGCGGCCACCGCTTCGGTAACCGGCATGTCGACAGCGTGACTTTCCCCGAGCCGGGCGGCGACGGCAGCAGCGAAGGCGCCTTCCACCAGCCCGCCGGACATGTCCTTGCCCTCGCCCCGGCCAAGCGCGATGCCGAAACGCAGGTTGCGCGACTGGTGGCTGGTGGCGGTCAGCACCAGATCGCCGAGGCCCGAGAGACCGCGCACCGTGTCCGCCTTGCCGCCCATGGCGACGATGAGCCGCGACATTTCGGCAAGCCCACGCGAGATCAGCGCCGCGCGGGCGGAATCACCAAGGCCAGCGCCTTCAACAATGCCGGCGGCAATGGCGAGAACATTCTTCAGCGCCCCGCCCAGCTGCACGCCGATGCGGTCGGTCGAGGCATAAAGCCGGAAGGTCCTGCCGGAAATCGTGGTCGCAAGCCGCTCGGCAACCTCCGGGTCTTCCGCCGCAATCGCCATGGCCGTCGGCAAGCCGCGCGCAATATCCGCCGCGAATCCCGGACCGGAGAGAACCGCAATCGGATGATGCGGCAATTCCGCTTCCAGAAGTTCCGTCAGCAGTCGGCCGGAGCTGCGGTCGATGCCCTTGGCGCAGGTGACGACGATAGAGTCATTAGCCAGATAAGGACCGTAATGACGGGCCGCATCCGCATGAGCCTGTGAGGGCATGGCGAAGAGCACGATATTGGCGCCAGCCAGCACATCCGGCTCGGCCGAAAATTCAAGCGCGTCCGGCAGATCGACACCCGGCAGAGCCGCCTCGTGAACACGATCAACCTCCAGATCGGCCATCAGCGATGGATCACGGCCGAGCAAGGTGACGTCATGCCGGTTTTCCAACGCAATAACGACGGCAAGCGCTGTTCCGAAGGCGCCGGCGCCGATAACGACGATTTTTTCCCGCTGCATCAGGCCTTGGCTCCCCTTTTACCGAATCCGATCAGTGTCTCCGCGTTGCCGTCCAGCGGCCAGCGCGAGCGCGGCGGGATTTCGAGCGGATCGGGGTCACGGCCATCCGCCATGCGCTCCAGTCCCGCCCAGGCGATCATCGCCGCATTATCCGTGCAAAGCCGGTGCGGCGGCGCAACGAAACGGAAGCCATGGGTATCGCAAAGCGACTGCAGCGTCTGGCGGATTTCCTGATTGGCCGCAACGCCGCCGGCGACGACCAACGCAGGTGTCGTCTCCAGCTGCGGAAACTCCTGGCTGAAACGGGCAAGGCCACGGCCGATACGGTCCTTCAGGGTGCGCGACACCGCTTTCTGGAAGGAGGCGCAGATATCGGCAATATCCTGCTTCGAAAGCGGCGCGATGGCGGTCGCGGCCTGCCGCACCGCTGTCTTCAAGCCCGAGAAGGAAAAATCGAGCCGTGTCTCTCCCACCATCGGGCGCGGAAGCGGAAAACGGTCCGGGTCACCCTTTGCCGCCGCTTTCTCTACGGCAGGCCCGCCAGGATAGGGCAGGCCCAGAAGTTTCGCGGTCTTGTCGAAGGCTTCCCCCAAAGCGTCATCAATGGTGGTTCCCCAGCGCTCGTAGTCATCCACGCCACGCACCAGCACCAGCTGGGTGTGGCCGCCGGACACCAGCAACATCAGATACGGGAACGACAGACCATCGGTCAGCCGCGCCGTCAGCGCGTGGCCTTCCAGATGATTGATGGCGTAAAGCGGTTTGCCGGCCGCCTTGGCGATAGCCTTGCCGGTCATCAGCCCCACCAGCAGGCCACCGATGAGGCCGGGGCCGGATGTGGCGGCAATGGCGTCGACATCGGCAAGAGTGACGCCCGCCTGCTCCAGCGCCTCTTCCACCAGCGTATCCAGCGCTTCGACATGGGCGCGGGCGGCAATTTCAGGCACCACACCGCCATAAGCGCTGTGTTCCTCCAGCTGCGACAAAACGACGTCGGAGACGATCTCACCACGCCCGTCCGCATGCCGAACCACAATGGATGCAGCGGTTTCGTCACAGCTTGTCTCTATGCCAAGAATACGAAGAAAGGGGGCCATCAAATCTGTTCGTTCATTGCGATCATGCGCTGAGTTGGTCTAAGACAACTCCGGTAACAATGGATAGACGCGGATGCAAACAAAACCTTTCCGAATCGGCACGCGCGGCAGCCCGCTGGCGCTCGCGCAGGCTTACGAGACGCGCAACCGGCTGATGGCGGCGCATGGCCTGCCGGAAGAAATGTTCGAAATCGTCGTGCTGTCCACCAAAGGCGACCGGATAACCGACCGCGCTTTGTCGGAGATCGGTGGAAAAGGCCTCTTCACAGAGGAGCTGGAAAACCAGCTTCTATCAGGCGAACTCGATATGGCCGTGCATTCCTCCAAGGACATGCCGACCGTTCTGCCCGAAGGCCTCTATCTGTCCGCTTTCCTGCCGCGCGAAGACATACGCGACGCCTTCATCGGTCGCACCGCACCGAAGTTGCTGGAGCTGCCACAGGGCGCCGTTGTCGGCTCCGCATCTCTGCGCCGTCAGGCACTCATCCGCCGCCTGCGTCCGGATCTCAGCGTCATCGTTTTCCGCGGTCTGGTCGATACGCGTCTGCGCAAGCTCGAAGAAGGCCAGGCGGATGCCACACTTCTTGCTTTTGCCGGCCTGAAGCGGCTCGGCAAGGACAATGTGCCGACGGAAATTCTCGACCCGAAGGAATTCCCTCCGGCTCCTGCCCAGGGCGCAATCGGCGTGGAAAGCCGCATCGGCGATACGCGCATGGACAAACTGCTCGCTCCGATAAACGACAGGCCCACTCATGATGCCGTGACCTGCGAGCGCGCCTTTCTGGCAGCACTCGATGGTTCCTGTCGCACGCCGATTGCCGGCTACGCCACCTGCGACGGCGGCGACTTGCATTTTTCCGGCCTGATCCTCACCCCCGATGGCCAGACGAGCCACGGCATCGAAATCTCCGGCAACCGCCGCGATGCGGCAACGCTCGGCCGGCAGGCCGGCGAAGATGTGCGCGCCAAGGCCGGCAGCAATTTCTTCGAAGGCTGGAGCTGAGGCGATGCGGATCGTCGTCACCCGGCCGCAGCGTTCGGGCGAAAGGACGGCCGCAAAGCTTGAAGCACTTGGCCATGAGCCGGTGCTTCTTCCGCTGTTTTATCCTGTCCATCATGGGGAACGCGCCGTCTCGGCGCTATCCGCCCCGCTGGCGGCCATCGCGGTGACCAGCGCCGAGGCGCTGCGGGCGCTGGAAACATCCCGGGACGGGCTGGCTCCCTATCTGTCAAAACCGCTTTTCGCCGTCGGCGGAGCAACGGCGGAAGCGGCGGAAAAAACCGGCTTCGAACAGATTTTCACCGCCTCCGGCGACGCCGCCAGTCTGACCGCACTGGTAGCTGAGCACCAGGTTCTGTTTTCCGAAGAAGCACCGCTGCTTTATCTCGCCGGCAGGCCCCGTGGCGCCACCTTCGAGAAGGGCCTTGCCGCCGCTGGCATTCCCTTCAGAACGGTAGATTGTTACGAGATGCTGCCCTCCGGCATTCCGCAGACAATGCTTGGGACGGCGTTTGTCGAAAGCGCTGCCGATGTGGTCCTGCTCTATTCATCGGAAGCAGCGCGGGCCTTTTTTCATCATGTATCGACGCAAAAATACGTGGCGGCGCTGGCAACGACACAAATCATCTGCATCAGCCACAACGTGCTGTCTCTCGTTCCTCAAATCTTCCGCGCAAACGCCAAGGCCGCCAGCGAGCCGAGCGAGGCGGCAATGTTTGAACTTCTGCGCCATAACTCTGGAACCTAATTCGAGCTCGCCTCTTTCCTTTGCCGCCGTCACTGACTAGGTTTAGATTACTGCAGGCAGAAATGAGGTTGTCATGGTATCGGGAAAGCCGCCACGCCACTCCAAGTCCAAAGCCGAACCGGTCACCATCGACCTGGACGCCAAAGACGTGAAAGCAATTTCCGCCGACGTGGACGCTGCGAAGACGGACGAAAAGCCCGGTGACAAAACACCGGAGGCTACAGCAGCGCCTGGAGTTTCGGCCGCAAAGTCGCAAGCAGCCGCAACGGGTAACCCCGCCCCCGTCTGGGACCAGCCCAAGAAATCCCCTATCGAGCCCGAACCCAATATCGGCAAAGCTGAATCCGGGGCCACGGCGCCCAAGGCTGAAAGCGCTGCGGGCAAACAGAAAGAGCCTGTCTCGACGGCCCCTGTTCCGCCGAAAGCCGATACAAAACCGTCGACGGGCGCCACTGACACGAGCGCCGCTGCGGCGGCTGCGGCGAAGCCGGCCTTCGGCTCTACAGCGTCCTCCAGCGCATCCAGCAGCGACGGCGCTGCAAAACCATCGACGGCAACCTCTTCCTCAGGACCGGCAAAGCCCTCCACACCACATCAGGTGGAGCGCAAACAGGCGGCGACCTCCGGCCTCATCGCGGCTGGTATCGTCGGCGGCCTTGTGGCGCTCACCGCCGCAGGCAGCATGCAATATGCCGGCATCCTGCCCTCCTTTAATGCAGGCCAGGCGGGAAGCGAGGAAATCGCCGCATTGAAAACCGATCTGAGCAGCTTACGGCAGCAGCTTGCCAATGCGCCTGCCGCCGATACCTCGGCGCTGGAACAGCGCATCGCAACCCTCGAGGGCGCAAAGGGTGAGACCCCACAAATCGATGGACTGTCGGAAAAAATCGCCGCGCTGGAATCCACCCTCCAGTCGGAGCGATCCGCGCAGGCATCGGCGACGGCGGAACTGACACGCCGTCTTGCGGATGCGGAAGCCAAGATCAATGAACCGCGCGACGATATCGAAGTCGCCCGCGCCATTGCTTCCGCCGCGCTGAAGGCCGCGATCGATCGCGGTGGGCCGTTCCTCACCGAACTCGACACGCTATCGAAGGTCACGCCTGATGATCCGGCCATCGCATCGCTGCAATCCTTCGCCGCAACCGGCGTACCATCGCGTTCCGAGTTGATGCAGAAATTCCCCGATGTTGCCAATGCGATGCTGTCGGCCATCAACCAGCCTGACCCCAATCAGGGCATTATGGAACGCCTGACGGAAAGCGCCTTTTCGCTGGTGAAGGTGCGCCCCGTCGGAAATATCGAGGGCGAGACCCCCGAAGCCCAGATTGCGCGCATGGAAAACAAGCTGCGCAACGGCGATCTGCAAGGCGCGGCGCTTGAATGGAACGGGCTTCCCGATGCCGCCAAGACGGCATCGGCCGATTACAAGAAATCGCTGGATGCGCGCATCGAGGTCGAAAATCTGGTCGGCGGCACGTTGAACCGCGCCATCACCAGCACCGGCAGGCAGGGGTAAGGGCATGACCAGAATTCTGACTTTCGCCGTTATCGTTCTGGCTCTCGGCTTCGGTTTTTCCTGGCTGGCGGACAGGCCGGGCGTGCTATCCATCGTCTGGCAAGGCCAGCTGATCGAAATGAGCCTGATGGTCGCGGCCTCCATAATTGCGGCGCTGGTCGCCGCCGTTATGCTGGTCTGGTGGGTCGTCAACGCCATCTGGACCTCGCCCAATGCCGCGCGTCGTTATTTCCGCGCCCGCAAGCGCGACCGTGGTTATCAGGCGCTATCCACCGGTCTCATTGCCGCCGGCGCCGGCAATGCCCTCCTTGCCCGGAAGATGACGGCACGAACACAGGGGTTGCTCAGCGCCGATCAAGAGCCACTGATCCACCTGCTCGACGCTCAGGCCGATCTCATCGAAGGAAAATATGACGCGGCGCGGCGCAAATTCGAAGCCATGGCCCGCGATCCCGAAACCCGCGAACTTGGCCTTCGGGGCCTTTATATCGAGGCGCGCCGTCAGGGCGCCTACGAAGCCGCCCAGCAATATGCCGAGGATGCGGCGGAAAAGGCGCCCTATTTGCCCTGGGCAGCACAGGCGACGCTGGAAAATCGTTGTCGCAACGGACAATGGGACGATGCCATACGCCTGCTCGACCAACAGAGGGCGGCCAGTGTCATCGAACGCGGCGAGGCGGAACGGCTGAAAGCGGTGCTTCTCACCGCCAAGGCCGGCGAAAAGCTGGAAAGCGACCCCGTGGGTGCCCGCGAGGATGCCAAACACGCGCTCAAGCTTGCCAAGAGCCTCGTTCCGGCAGCGCTGATCGCAGCAAAATCCTATCTGCGCGAGGACAATCTGCGCAAGGCGGCCACGGTTCTCGAACCCGTCTGGAAACACGATCCGCATCCGCAACTCGCCGAACTTTATGTCCGCGCCCGCAGCGGCGATACCGCCATCGACCGACTGAAACGGGCTGAGCGGCTGGAAAGCCTGAAGCCCAACAATATCGAATCCCTGTTCGCGGTGGCGCAGGCGGCGCTCGACGCCAAGGAATTCGCCAAGGCGCGGGCCAAGGCCGAGGCTGCCGCCCGGATCGAGCCTCGCGAAAGCATCTTCCTGCTGATGGCCGACATCGAGGAAGCCGAAACCGGTGATCAGGGCCGGGTACGCTACTGGATGGCACAGGCGCTGCGCGCGCCGCGGGACCCCGCCTGGGTTGCCGATGGCATTGTTTCGGAAAAATGGCTGCCGGTGTCGCCCGTTACCGGCCGTCTCGATGCCTTCGAATGGAAAGCGCCTTTCGGGCAACTCGAAGGCCCCGTCGAGGATCTCACGATCGAAAATGCGATTGCCGCAGCACCGGCAAGGGCCGAACCGGCTGCGAAGACAATCATTGCAGAAGCCGCGCCGGAGACACGCGCCGAACCGAAACCGATCCCGGCCGCGCCGATTGAGGTCAAACCGGCCGTATCGGTCCCAAAGGAGAAAAAGCCTGTTACAATTGAGGCGCCGGTGGAAACCGATGCATCGAATGGGAAGGCGGAGGCCGTGCCGTTTTTCGGCGGCGCGCCGGATGATCCGGGCGTCAAGAAATCAGGCGCGGAAGCCGAACCCAAGACGCGGCTCAAACTCTTCTGACCAACAGGCTATCGATGTTCCAGCAAATACAATCGTTTATTCAAAACCTCGTCGGCCCGAATGTGGGTGATTTCAGCCCGGACGATCTGAGGGTTGCGGTGGCCGCCCTCTCTTTCCAGGTGATGGAAGCGGATGGCACCGTCTCGAAAAGCGAGCGTGACCGCCTGCGCGAGATTCTGCATGAATATTACCATCTCGATGGCGGCAAACTGGATGCCCTTCTCACCGCCGGCCAGGAGGCGGGCAAGGAGGCCGTCGATTATTACCGCTTCACCGCCGATATACGCCGCCATCTCGACGAAGATCAACGCGTGGAGCTTATTGGAATATTATGGGATATTGTTTACGCTGACGGCGAACGAAGCGAAATGGAAGACCATGTGATCTGGCGGGTAGCCGATCTGCTCGGTGTATCCGTGCGCGACAGGGTTCTGCAACGTCAGCAGGCCGCCACGAGGTCCGGGCCCGCTGAAGAAAGCGAAAACGAAGACGATGCTGTTTGACCCTTCCAGGCAACAGGAAAAACAACCATCGCTGCTCATCGTCCTGCATCAGGAACGTTCTACCCCCGGCCGTGTCGGCCAGATGCTGGTGGAAAAAGGGTATCGTCTGGATATAAGGCGACCCGCACTCGGCGATGACCTGCCGCAGACGCTGGAGAAACACGCGGGCGCCATCATCTTCGGTGGCCCGATGAGCGCCAACGATTCTCATGACTACGTCAAAGCCGAGATCGACTGGCTGAAGGTGCCGCTGAAGGAAAATAAGCCCTTTCTCGGCATCTGTCTCGGCGCGCAGATGCTTTCCAAACATCTAGGCGGCAAGGTGGAGGCCGACAGGGACGGTAAGGTCGAAATCGGCTGGTATCCGCTTCATGCCACCGAACATGGGCGGCTTTTGATGCCGCATTGGCCGAAGATGGTCTATCATTTCCACAAGGAAGGGTTCGAGCTGCCGCGCGGAGCCGAACTTCTGGCCTCGGGCGAGACCTACCCCAATCAGGCCTATCGCTATGGAAAAAATGCCTGGGGCTTGCAGTTTCACGCCGAACTGACCCGCGCCATGATGCATAGTTGGGTGGTGCGCGGCGCCCAGAGGTTCGGAATGCCCAATGCACAGGTGGGCAGCCAGCATCTGGAAGGCCGCATGCTGTTCGACACGCCTCTCAGGGCATGGCTCGGCAATTTTCTCGATCTGGTTTTTGAAGGCAAGGCGCAGCGCTAGAGCATTTCCAGTAAAAGTGCTTAGCGGTTTTACGTTCGGAAAATGCGTAAAAACAAAACGATCTAAGCCCCATCGCCATCAGTGCGGCGCATCCAGATTGTCGATCTTGCGTAGCTTGGAAAAACCGAGCGCCCAGATGACCGCCACAGCAAGCGTACCCGCCCCGCCGATGACGACTGCGGGCACCGCTCCGACGACATGAGCCATGGTGCCGGCACGAAACTCGCCCAGCTCGTTCGATGCGCCGACAAAGACCATATTAACCGCATTCACACGCCCGCGTACCTCGTCCGGCGTCCAGAGTGCAATCAGGGTCTCGCGCACATAAACCGACACCATGTCCGATGCGCCCATGACCACCAGCGCGGCGATGGACAGCCACGCGGTCTGCGACAGTCCGAAAACCACAGTGGAGATGCCGAAGAGGCCGACGCCGGTAAACATCAGCAGGCCGGCGTGGTGACGAATGGGTTTGAAGGCCAGAATGACCGCAACGGTGATGGCCCCGATGCCAGGCGCGGCACGCAGAAGCCCAAGGCCCCATGGGCCGAGCGTCAGCACTTCCTTGGCAAAAATCGGCATCAACGCAACAGCACCGCCGAGCAACACCGCGAAAAGATCAAGCGAGATCGCGCCAAGGACGACTTTTTCCTGCGAGATGAATTTGAACCCGGCCAGCATGGTTTCGAGGCTGATGGCTTTTGCCGGGCCGCGTTGTTCCGGCTTACGGATTGCTACTGCAAGCGCCGCGGAAACAATGAAAAGCACGAGCGCTACGCTATAGGCGACGGAGGCCCCGAGACCATAAAGCAGACCACCGGCGACAGGGCCAAGAATCGACGCCATCTGCCATGAAGACGAATTCCAGGCGATAGCATTCGGCAAATCCTCGACCGGCACGAGATTGGGTGCCAGCGACTGCACCGCCGGCCCCATGAAGGCCCGCTCTATGCCGAAGACGACGAGAATGGCGAAGACCGGCCAGGGCGAAAAGCTGTGCATCAACGTGAGGCTAAGAAGCGCCGCAGCGCAGAGCGCCGCGATCAGCAGGCATATGGCCATGATGCGCCGGCGATTGTGCCGGTCGGCGACCGTTCCCGTGACGAGGATCAGAAGCAGCGACGGCAGAAATTGGAAAAGACCGATCAGGCCGAGATAAAAGGCGTTGCCGGTAACCTCATACATCTGCCAGCCGACAGAGACGCTGACGATCTGGATGGCGAAGGCCGAAAAAAACCGGGCGCTGAAAAAACGGCGATAGGAACTATGCCGGAATGCGCCAAAGCGATTATCGGCGGAAGGGAGGGACATCGGCTGGGTGCTCGCGAGACAATAGGAGAGCTTTGCAATAGAGCGATATGGCAGGAATCGCCAGCCCTCATCGATGGATGACGAAAAGTGCAGGCGGTTTTGTGCGAATTCCCGCTGCAAGGCCACAAGCCGGACTGCCATGATCGCCGGTCGACGAGGCCAAAGTTCATTACGATCAGGGGCAAGACTTGCCGGTTCACCAGCGAATGTCTAAATGTCTTGCAACCAAGATACGGAGATATTGATGCTTGCCCTGTTTCAGACCATCGATCTGGCCTTGAACCTCTATACGTGGGTGCTGATCGCCAGCGCTATTTTTTCCTGGCTTTACGCCTTCAACGTCATCAATTCCCGCAACCAGTTCGTGAACGCCATCGGCAGCTTTCTGTTCAATGTCACGGAACCGGTTCTGCGACCCATCCGCCGCATTCTGCCCAATCTCGGCGGCATCGACATTTCGCCGATCATCGTGCTCCTGATCATCTTCTTCATCCGCTCCTTCATGTGGAACACGCTTTACCCGATGGTCGCTTGAGCGGCTTCTGGCAGAAGCACGGTGATCATGTCCGCCTGACCGTCCGCCTCACACCGAATGGCGGGCGGGACGCCATCGACGGCGTGGAAAAGGATGCGGAAGGAAACACGCATCTCAAGGCCCGTGTCAGCGCCGTGCCGGAAGGCGGAAAGGCCAACAAGGCCCTGATTGTCTTCCTGGCAAAAAAACTCGGCCTGCCGAAATCTTCCATCAGCTTCGTTTCAGGCGAAACAGCGCGTAAAAAAATCCTCCGGATCGATACCGACCCGGAGGATTTCGAGGAGCTATTTAAAAAGCTTTAAGGCAGATCAGCCCTGCGCCTTGTAACGCTCAATGGCTTCAACGATCAGCTTCTTGGCAACATCAACATCCTGCCAGCCGCCCATCTTCACCCACTTTCCGGGCTCCAGATCCTTGTAGTGCTCGAAAAAGTGCTCGATCTGCTTCAGCGTAATTTCCGGCAGGTCGGTGTAATTGTGGACCTTGTCGTAACGGCGTGTCAGCTTCGGAACCGGCACGGCGAGAATCTTCTCGTCCTTGCCGCCGTCATCTTCCATGATCATCACGCCGATGGGGCGGACATTGATGACGCAGCCTGGAACCAGCGGACGGGTATTGCAGATGAGAACGTCGATCGGATCGCCGTCGTCGGACAGGGTGTGCGGTACGAAGCCATAGTTACCCGGATAGGTCATCGGCGTGTAGAGGAAGCGATCGACGATCAGCGCACCGGCATCCTTGTCCATCTCGTACTTGATCGGATGTCCGCCGACCGGCACTTCAACGATGACATTCACGTCATCCGGCGGATTCTTGCCTACGGAAATTGCATCGATACGCATTCGCTTCCCTCATTCGACGGGTTGGATTTGGTTTTCGATACTGGGAAAGTCGCCGCATTGCAACATGGCTTTGGGCGGATAAGGCAGAATGCGGGATTTGAGGCTATCGCAATGGCGCATGGCCGTCCGCGAGAATGAACCCCGGCCCAAATCACCGGGGCATTATTTGTCAATTCCAGACGAAACCGACTTTGCGAAGCGACTTGCCGTCAAAGTCTTCCATGCCTTCGGCAATATCGCGGCCGCCGTGAGAGCGGAAAAAGCGGTTGGCCACATCGCTGTCTTCAAGGCACCAAACAACGATGCCGTTGCAGCCAAGCGAGGTCAGCAATCTGCGCGCTTCCGTAAACAGCAGCGAGCCAAGCCCGATGCCCTGATATTCCGGTCGGAGATAAAGTTCGTATATCTCGCCGTCTTGCGGCAGCCCGCGTGCCCGGCTGAGGCCCAGTGTCGCATATCCGGCAACCACACCGGCTACTTCGACCACCAGCATGGTTGCGGAGCCTCTGGTCGCCTTCTTCCACCATATTTCGCCACGGCGCTCCAGCATCTGCATCAACGGCCGATGCGGGATAAGCCCTGCATAGGCCTGTTGCCACGACAGACGGTGCGCCTCGGAGATGGCGCGCGCGTCATGCGGTTCAGCACGGCGAACATCGATGGATAACGTTTTCATAACGCGATTCTGGCCCCGGCCACGGAAACTTACCAGTCATAAAGGTTAACGCCGGCAAGCTTACCCACAGCCTATTCATGTGGACGACCCTGAAAAATTAACGCATCCTTAACCTTTGGCAAAGCGCCTTTCGACTCATACGCACATAAAAACGAACGCATAAAAAAACCCGGCCAAAGCCGGGTTTTTCGAAAGCATGGATCAAGCCGATCAGCTGGCTGCAAGCTTTGCCTTTTCGAAACGCTTGCGGTCGTTCGGGTCGAGGTAGAGCTTGCGAAGACGGATCGACTTCGGCGTAACTTCGACGAGTTCGTCATCCTGAATCCAGGACAGCGCACGCTCCAGCGTGAACTTGATCGGTGGCGTGAGCTTCACCGCCTCATCCTTGCCAGCGGCGCGGATGTTGGTGAGCTTCTTGCCCTTCAGCACGTTCACGTCGAGGTCGTTGTCACGGCTATGAATGCCGATGATCATGCCCGCATAAACCTTCTCGCCGGCATCGATGATCATCGGGCCGCGATCTTCAAGGTTGAACAGGGCATAGGCGACTGCTTCGCCGGATTCGTTCGACAGCAGAACGCCGTTGACGCGGCCGCCGATTTCGCCCTTGTAAGGCTGGTAGTCGTGGAACAGACGGTTCATCACAGCCGTGCCGCGCGTGTCGGTCAAAAGTTCAGACTGATAACCGATAAGGCCGCGGGTCGGCGCGAAGAAGACCAGACGGACACGATTGCCGCCCGATGGACGAAGCTCAACCATCTCGGCCTTGCGCTCGGACATCTTCTGAACAACGACACCGGAATGTTCTTCATCAACGTCGATGACGACTTCTTCGACCGGCTCCATAAGCTGGCCGTTTTCATCCTTGTGCATGACAACCCGCGGACGCGAAACGGCAAGTTCGAAGCCTTCGCGGCGCATGTTTTCGATCAGAACCGCCAGCTGCAATTCACCGCGACCGGAGACGAAGAACGAATCCTTGTCGGCGGATTCTTCGATCTTCAGCGCAACGTTGCCTTCGGCTTCCTTGAAAAGGCGGTCGCGAATGACGCGGCTCGTGACCTTGTCACCTTCGGTGCCGGCGAGCGGCGAATCGTTGACGATGAAGGACATGGTAACCGTCGGCGGATCGATCGGCTGCGCCTGCATCGGCTCCATGACGGCAGGATCGCAGAAGGTATCGGCGACGGTGCCCTTGGAGAGGCCGGCAATGGCGACGATGTCGCCCGCATGGGCTTCTTCGATCGCGGTGCGCTCGATACCGCGGAAAGCGAGAATTTTCGAGATACGGCCGTTTTCAATCAGCTTGCCGTCCTGGCCCAGAACCTTGACGGCCTGGTTCGGCTTGATCGAACCGGAGGCGATGCGGCCGGTGATGATGCGGCCGAGGAAATTGTTAGCCTCGAGGATCGTGCCGATCATGCGGAACGGCCCCTCTTCGACCTTGGGCTCCGGAACGTGCTTGACGACGAGATCCAGCAGCGGCGCGAGACCTTCGTCGGTCGGGCCTTCCGGATTGACGTTCATCCAGCCGGAGCGGCCGGAACCGTAAAGGATCGGGAAATCGAGCTGTTCGTCGGTGGCGTCGAGCGCCGCGAAAAGGTCGAACACTTCGTTGACGACTTCTTCATGGCGGGCGTCCGGACGGTCGATCTTGTTGATCGCGACGATCGGGCGAAGACCGACCTTCAGCGCCTTGCCGACCACGAATTTGGTCTGCGGCATGGGGCCTTCGGCAGCATCGACCAGAACGATGGCGCCATCCACCATCGACAGGATACGCTCGACTTCACCGCCGAAGTCGGCGTGACCGG
The DNA here is from genome assembly GCF_027956555.1 of Agrobacterium sp. ST15.16.055. NCBI lineage: Bacteria > Pseudomonadati > Pseudomonadota > Alphaproteobacteria > Hyphomicrobiales > Rhizobiaceae > Agrobacterium > Agrobacterium sp. ST15.16.055. The sequence continues at coordinate 20,355 of NZ_JAQKGN010000011.1, read as the reverse complement.
GGGTGTCGACGATGTTGATACGGGTATCTTTCCACTCGATCGAGGTCGCCTTGGCGAGAATGGTGATGCCGCGCTCTTTTTCAATGTCGTTGGAATCCATCACGCGCTCCATCACGCGCTGGTTTTCACGGAACGAACCGGATTGCTTCAAAAGCTCGTCAACAAGCGTCGTTTTTCCATGGTCAACGTGCGCGATGATCGCGATGTTGCGAAGTGCCATTGTTTAAAATCTCTGAGGTTGGGCGCTATATTGATGAGAAACGCCAATTTAGTTTGGCGCGCTCATAACCTTTTTTTTGCAAATGCGAAAGGGGGCTCATGTCATAAGCCCTCTGCGCTCAGCTTCTAACTCAGAAATATGACAGTCTCTTATAGGAGACCGCGCTTTAAAAGCATGGCGTCCGGGCTCGGCATCTTGCCGCGGAAGGCAAGATAGGCCTCCTCCGGATCGATCGAGCCGCCAACGGAATAGATGTTATCCTTCAGCCGTCGCGCCATCTCGCTATCAAAGGCATTGCCGGTTTCCTCGAATGCCGAAAAGGCGTCGGCGTCCAGCACTTCCGACCACATGTAGGAATAGTATCCGGCGGAATAACCGTCGCCGGAAAACACATGCTGGAAATGCGGCGTCGCATGGCGCATGACGATGGATTTCGGCATGTTGAGCGCGGAAAGGACCTCACCCTGCACGGCCATCGGGTCACCGACGTTGTCGCGGGTATGAAACGCCATGTCGACAATCGCCGACGAGGTGAATTCCACCGTGCTGAAACCGGCATTGAAGGTCTGCGCAGCCAGAACCTTGTCCAGTAGCGCCCTCGGCATCGGCGCGCCTGTTTCATAATGCAGGGCGTATTTTTCGAGAATTTCCGGCACCGTCAGCCAATGTTCGTAAAGCTGCGACGGCAATTCAACGAAATCGCGCGAGACACCCGTTCCGGAAACGGAAGGGTAAGTGACATTCGACAACATGCCATGCAATGCGTGGCCGAATTCATGGAACAGCGTGCGCGCATCGTCGAGCGAAAGCAGCGCGGGTTTACCCTCGGCCGGTTTGGCGAAATTGCAGACATTGTAGATGATCGGTATTTCTCCGACCGTGCCGTTCTTGAGGGGCAGCTTATGCTGCGACTGGAAGGAGCTCATCCATGCGCCGGACCGCTTGGAGGGACGGGCGAAATAATCGCCGAGGAACATGGCCTTCAGACCGCCCTTTTCATCGCTGATTTCGAAAACCCGCACATCCGGGTGATAGGCCGCGACGCCTTTGATTTCGACCGCCCGAATCCCGAACAGCCGCCCGGCCACATCGAAGCACGCTTCGATGATCTTTTCGAGCTGCAGATAGGGCTTCAATTCAGCCTCGGAGAAGCTGAATTTCCGTGCCCGGAGCTTTTCGGCATAATGCCGCCAGTCCCAGGGCAGCACCTCGTGATTCCTTCCCTCCTTAGCGATGATGGCTGCCAGTTCGGCCTCCTCCTCGCCCGCACGGCGCACGGCCTTTTCCCAGACCCGCCCCAGAAGACCGTTCACGGCATCCGGCGTCTTTGCCATCGTATCATCGAGCTTGTAGGCGGCGAAATTTGCGTAACCGAGAAGCTTTGCCTTCTCCTCGCGCAATTCGAGCGTGCGGCGGACGATCTTGCGATTATCGGTCCCGCCGCCATTCTCGCCACGCGCCACCCACGCCCTGAAGGCCTGCTCGCGCAGATCGCGGCGCTCGGAAAAGGTCAGGAAAGGCTCGATGATGGATCGGGAAAGGGTAACGGCAAATTTGCCGTCCTCGCCATGCTCACGGGCAGCACCCGCCATCGCGTCTCGCAGAAAATCGGGAATGCCGGTAAGTTCCTCTTCCGTGGAAAGCAGGAGCTTCCAGTTCTTTTCATCTGCCAGCACATTCTGCCCGAATCTCGCACCGAGACCGGCAAGTTCCTCATTGATCGCTGCCAGCCGTTCCTGCCGGTCCTTCGGCAGCTTGGCGCCGGAGCGCACGAAACTCTTCCAGTGCCGCTCAAGAACTCGGCTCTCCTCACCCGTCAGCCCCAGCGCCTCGTGCTTTTCCCACAAAGTGTCGATCCGCTTGAACAGGGCCTCGTTCATGCCGATCTTCGAATAGTGCCGCGACAGTTTCGGCGCGATCTCCCGCTCTAGCGCCTGGATCACGCCATTGGTATTGGCGCCTGCCCTGTTCCAGAACAGCGCCGAAATGCGCGAAAGATCGTCGCCTGCGATTTCGAGCGCGGTCACCGTGTTTTCGAAGCTCGGGGCCTCAGAATTGCCGGCAATCGCATCGATTTCGTGTTCGTGGGACAGAAGGGCGGCATCGAAGGCCGGAGCGAAATCCCCATCCCTGACCGCATCGAATTTCGGCAGACCATTATGGCCGTTCCAGTCAACGAGTGCGGGATAAAGCGCGGTCTTGGATGGCATTTCATCTTCCTTGTACAATTCCGGTTAAGCTCATATGGGCACGCCTCCACCGGCAATTCAATATGCCCGGCGGAGATGTCAGGCCGCGTGAAAAAATATGGAAAGTCCGGTCTTTTTTGCTTCAGCGTAACAATCGGCGACTATATTGCAGATCATCCAGCAACCGAACTGACGCATACTTTACCCGATTTTCCACAATATGACTTGTGCACCATTGATTATCGCCCGGATTTTAGTAAGTCTGACTTACGAAAAGGCGAAACATGGGCACTAAACGCGAAAAAGACTCATTGGCATTTTTACTGAACAGTGGCGCACGCCTGCTGAACAGTGCTTTCGAGCGCCGAATTGCTGAAGCAGGACTGGGCCTGACACCCGGCGAAGCACGCGCCCTGCTGACGGTCGCCGTCGTTGATGGCAGCAAACAATCGGATATCGCCGCCCGGCTCGGCATCGAGCCCATGACGATCTGCGCCTATCTCGACAAGCTGCAATCTCTCGATCTCATCGAACGCCAACAGGACCCGCAGGACAGGCGCTCCAAGCGTATAGTGATGACGAAAAACGCAGCCGAGATGCTGGAAGCCGTGCGCCAGGAAATCGATGAACTCGTCCGTCACGCCACGCAGGGCCTGAATGACGAGGAGGTCGCGCTTTTCCGCAGCTTCCTGCAGACTCTCCGCAACAATCTCCAGCCGGAACAGTCGAGCCAGGGCTGCTGATCGCAATGTCGCCAGAAACGGTTATGTCCAGAAAGCGCACGGCCATGCTCGGTGCGTTGCTGACGGCGCTGGCACCGATTTCCATGGCCATCTACACACCCGCCATGCCGGAACTGACGCGGGTTTTCTCCACCACGGAATCCGCCGTGAAACTCAGCCTGTCGCTTTACTTCGCCGGTTTCGCCATGGCGCAACTGCTGGCCGGCCCGGCATCCGATGCCTTCGGGCGGCGAAAGGCGAGTCTCGTTTTCCTGTCCATCTTTCTGGGCGGGGGGCTGCTGGCGATCTTCGCCCCAACAATCGAGGTGCTGCTCTTCGCCCGGCTTGTTCAGGGTATTGGCGCCTCCGTCGGCATGACGGTGGCGCGCGCCGTCGTGCGCGATCAATTTACCGGCTCGGAAGCCTCCAGCATCATGAACCTTATTGGCATCATGCTGGCCGTTGGCCCAGCCATGGGCCCGACCATAGGCGGACTTTCGCTTGCGGCTTTCGGGTGGCAATCGGTATTTTTCCTCATGGCCAGCCTCGGGGCCATCGCCATCTTCACCGTCGTGGTTTTCCTGCGCGAGACGACAATCCCGGACAAGAACCTGATCCGCCCGCGTCGGCTCCTGTCGGCCTATGGGACCTTGCTCACCGAGCCGCGTTTTCTTCTCGCTGCACTGGTACTCGGCGGTTCCATCGGCGCGCTTTATGCGCAGGCGACCATGCTGACCTTCATCCTCATTGACAAAGTCGGCATGACACCCACCGCCTTCGGCATCGGCATGCTGATGCAGACCGGCGCCTATTTCTTCGGCTCAATCGCCCTGCGTTATATCGCACCGAGGCTTGGTGACCGCCGTTCGGTCGTCCTTGGCCTCTGTTTTTCGGGAATAGGCGGCCTCCTTATCCTGCTGTCGGTGTTCCTGATACCGCCATCCTTTCTTTCGATTATGGGACCTGTGGCGGTCGCAACGGTCGGCATCGCCTTGCTGACGCCATCCATGGTGACGGCGGCCCTCGCCCCTTTCCCGCATATTGCCGGCTCGGCATCGGCAATGATGGGTTTCATTCAGATGGGATCTGGTTTTGCGGGCGGTGCTGCAGCCTCAATCATCGGTTCGCCGTTGACCGGCTTCGGCATCATCATCCCCGTGATGGAGTTCACCGCAATCGCCAGCTACATCGGCTTCCGCATCGTCTCCATACGAAAGACATGAAAAAACCCGCCGACGGCGTCGCCAGCGGGTTTCATTATTTCCATTCCAGCAGAATTACTTGCTGATATTGCGCTTTGCGAGTGTGCGAAGACGCAATGCGTTAAGCTTGATGAAGCCTGCAGCGTCCTTCTGGTCATAGGCGCCATGGTCGTCCTCGAAGGTCACCAGCGCGTCGGAATAGAGCGACTTGGCGCTCTCGCGGCCGGTCACCATGACATTGCCCTTGTAGAGCTTCAGCGTCACTTCGCCTTCCACATGCTCCTGGCTCCTGTCGATCAGGGCCTGCAGCATTTCGCGCTCCGGCGAGAACCAGAAACCGTAATAGATCAGCTCGGCGTAACGCGGCATCAACTCGTCCTTGAGGTGGGCCGCACCCCGGTCAAGCGTGATGGATTCGATGGCGCGATGCGCGGCAAGCAGGATGGTGCCGCCGGGCGTCTCGTAAACGCCGCGCGACTTCATGCCGACGAAACGGTTCTCGACCAGATCGAGACGACCGATGCCGTTTTCACGGCCGTAATTGTTGAGCGTGGCAAGAAGCGTCGCCGGCGACATTTCAACGCCGTTGATGGAGCAGGCATCGCCCTTGCGGAAACCGACCTTGATGACGGTTGCCTTATCGGGCGCGGCTTCCGGGGAGATGGTGCGCATATGCACATATTCCGGCGCTTCCTGCGCCGGGTCTTCCAGAACCTTGCCCTCGGAAGAGGAGTGCAGCAGGTTGGCGTCCACCGAGAAAGGCGCCTCGCCCTTTTTATCCTTGGCAACCGGAATTTGATGCTGCTCAGCGAAGTTCAGGAGGTCCGTACGGCTCTTGAACGACCAGTCGCGCCAGGGAGCGATGATCTTGATATCCGGATTCAGCGCATAGGCCGACAGCTCGAAACGGACCTGATCGTTGCCCTTGCCGGTGGCGCCATGTGCGATGGCGTCGGCGCCGGTCTTCCTTGCGATTTCGATCAGGTGCTTGGAGATCAGCGGACGGGCAATGGAGGTGCCGAGCAGATAGACGCCTTCATAAACCGCGTTTGCGCGGAACATCGGAAACACGAAATCACGTACGAACTCTTCGCGGACGTCCTCGATGAAGATTTCCTTGATGCCCAGCATCTCGGCCTTCTTGCGCGCCGGCTCGAGTTCTTCGCCCTGGCCGAGATCGGCGGTGAAGGTCACCACCTCCGCGCCGAGTTCCGTCTGAAGCCATTTCAGGATGATCGAGGTGTCGAGACCGCCGGAATAGGCGAGAACGACTTTCTTAACGTCTTTCGGAAGTGCCATAGTGATGTCCATCTGCATGATGACGGCATTGGGACACCGCCATTTCCTTGGGATTTCGGCACTTTTACAGTGCAAGCCGAAATGTGTGAAGCGCTTTTCAGTGAGATAAGCGACAAAACAATTGATGGGCGCATACGAGGGCGGGCGATGACCGGGCGTATTGATGGAAACGAGGCGATTGTCACATGCATTATGAAAATTCGCGCTTTATCATAAAGCGGCGCGATCAACTTGAAGACCGTGAATGAAACCCGTGAGGTTCAGGCAACGTTGCAAACCGCTGGAAACAGCCGAAACGACGCGAAGGAGAGACCTATGACGACCATCCACCCCGCATTCAAGGAAGATAATGTCGCCGTCATCACCGGTGCTGCCTCCGGCATCGGACTTGCCGCAGCCCGCAAATTCGCCGGTTTCGGCATGAGTGTCGTGCTCGTCGATCTCGACGGCGAGAGGCTTGCCGCAGCCCATGCGGATATTGTGGCCGTTGCCAAGAACGGCGAAGCGCAGGTTGTCGCCATTCCGACCGACGTATCCAGGCTCGATGAACTGGAGGCGCTGGAGCGCGCCGTGATCCAGCGTTTCGGACGCGTTCACGTCCTGATGAACAATGCCGGCATCCAGCCCGGCAGCGCCATTTTCGGTCCACAGGCCAATTGGGAAAATATCATCAACGTCAATCTGATGGGTGTCGTGAACGGCAGCCGTGTTTTCGGGCAGGGCATGATCGCCCATGGCGAGCCGGCGCTCATCGTCAATACCGGCTCGAAGCAGGGCATCACCACGCCTCCCGGCGATCCGGCCTATAATGTCTCGAAGTCCGGCGTCAAAACCTTCACGGAGGCGCTTCAGCACGAATTGCGTAACCTACCGAACAGCTCGGTTTCCGCTCATCTGCTGATCCCCGGCTTCGTCTTCACCGGCCTCACCGCCCATGGCAGGACAGAAAAGCCTAAAGGCGCATGGACCGGCGAACAGACCGTCGATTTCATGGTTGAAAGCATCGGTCGGGGCGATTTCTACATTCTTTGCCCGGATGGCGAGGTGGACCGACCGACCGATGAAAAGCGCATTCTCTGGGCGGCCTATGACATCGTCCAGAACCGTCCGCCGCTATCGCGCTGGCACACGGAATATTCCGCCGCCTTCACCAGCTTCCTGAAAAACTGAATGTTCCGGGCCGCCGCGATGTAACCATTGCGGCGGTCTTTCGCGTCAGTGCTCAAAAGCATTGGCAGAAATGCGAAACCGCGTTAAGCACGGCAATCTCCAGCTTTTACGGGTGCCGCGATGGATTTCGTTCCCAGCCTGCCGACATTGATCGCCTTCACCATTGCCATTCTCCTTCTGGCTGTGACCCCGGGGCCTGACATGACGCTTTGGATCAGCCGCTCCCTGCGTGAGGGCCGGACGGCAGGTTTCATGACGCTTCTGGGAACCAATATCGGCATTACCGTGCACACGATGCTCGTCGCCTTCGGCGTCGCCGCCCTCATCGTCGCCTCGCCGACGGCTTTCATGATCCTGAAGACCGGCGGAGCCGCCTATCTGGTCTGGCTCGCCATCCAGGCAATCCGCAAAGGCTCGGATTTCGTGATGGTGAAAAGCGCCGGCGAAAAATCGCAGTCCTCCCTGAAGTCGGCGCTGCTGAACGGCATCTGGGTCAACCTGCTGAACCCGAAGATCATCATCTTTTTCATGACCTTCCTGCCGCAATTCGTCAGCGCATCCGATCCGCATGTGACCGGCAAGCTGATCTTCCTCGGCATCTGGTCGATCATCGTCGCGCTGCCGATCGGCATCGGCATCGTAATCGCGGCAGATGTTCTTTCAGCCTGGCTGCAACGCAACCGGAAAATTCTGCGCGGACTGGATTATACGATCGCAGGTGTCTTTTCGCTTTTCGCCGTCAAGATTTTCTTCACGCAGGCGCGCTGACGGCAACAAAAAGGCGCCCTACGGCGCCTTTTTTACAATCAACCGATCAGCAACTCATCGTCATCGAGCTTCTGGCCGCGTATCTTGCGGAACATGTCGATCAAATCTTCGACCTCGAGATCCCTGCGGCTGTCGCCGGAAACGTCGAGCACGATCTCACCGGCATGCAGCATGATCGTGCGGCTACCATAATCCAGCGCCTGACGCATGGAGTGGGTAACCATCAGCGTCGTCAGCTTGCGCTCCGACACCACCTTGCGGGTCAACTCCATCACGAATTCGGCCATGCCGGGATCGAGTGCCGCCGTATGTTCATCCAGCAGCAGCACGTCCGAGCCGGACAACGTCGCCATGACGAGCGAGACTGCCTGCCTCTGACCGCCGGACAGAAGGTCCATGCGGTCCTTCAGACGATTTTCCAGCCCGAGATTGAGCGAAGCGATCCGCTCCTTGAAGAAATCCCGCCGACCACGCCCAAGCGCCGGCAAAAGGCCGCGACGCGTGCCGCGCGACGCCGCCAGCGCCAGATTTTCCTCGATGGTGAGCGCGCCGCAGCTGCCCGCCAGCGGGTCCTGAAACACGCGTGCCACCCGCCCCGCCCGGCTGGCGGTCGGTTTGCGGGTTACATCGGCGCCGCCGATCATCACCTTGCCCGCCGTCGGCAGGACATCACCGGCGAGAACGCCGAGCAGCGTCGATTTGCCGGCGCCATTCGAGCCGATGACGGTGACGAAGGAGCCATCCTCAATAGTGAGGTCGATCTTGGAGAGCGCCTGCTTCTGCAGCGGCGTGCCGCGCCCGAAGACAACCTGAATATCGGAAAGGGAAATCACGATGTTGCTCCCCCGCGGCGCAGTCGGGGCAGGATCAATGCGATGGCCACCAATACCGCCGTTACGAAATTGAGATCGGACGCCTTGAGGCCCAGCACATCGCTCGACAGAGCGAGCTGGATGGCGAGACGATAGGCGATGGAGCCGAAGACACAGCCGATCAGCGCGACCAGAATACCGCGCGCGCCGAACAGTGTTTCGCCGATGATGACGGCCGCAAGCCCGACAACGATAGTGCCGACACCGGAGGTCACATCCGCAAAACCATTGGTCTGCGCGAACAGCGCGCCGCCGAGAGCGACCAGGGCATTCGAAAGCGCCATGCCGAGGTAGATCTGGTTACCTGTCTTCACCCCCTGCGCCCGCGCCATCCGGGCATTGGCGCCCGTCGCGCGCATGGCAAGGCCCGCATCGCTTTCAAGAAAACGCCAGACGAGGATGACCGCGGCCAGCACCAGCGCGCCGACGAACAGCGGCCGCACCAGATATTCCGACAGGCCGAGGCCGTAAAACGGCGATATCATCGTATCCTGATTGAGCAGCGCCACATTCGGCTTTCCCATCACGCGCAGATTGACGGAAAACAGCGCGATCATCGTCAGGATCGACGCAAGCAGGTTGAGGATTTTGAAACGAACGTTGAGGGTGGCGGTCACGATGCCGGCGGCGGCACCGGCCACCATCGCAATCGCCGTCGCAACCCAGGCATTCAGACCGGCGATGATCAGCACGGCAGCCACGGCGGCGCCGAGCGGAAACGAACCGTCCACGGTCAAGTCAGGAAAATCAAGCACACGGAAAGCGAGATAAACGCCGATCGCCACGAAAGCGAAGACCAGTCCCAGCTCCACGGCGCCCCAGAAGGCGATTTGGCTCACGGTAATGTCCTTGTTATTGCCGCCATCAGGCGGATACGGGTGCTGTCTCGCGCCACGTAAAACGGGCGGCGAATTTGCCGCCGCCCGTTATTCAGTCTGGTTTCGGTTCAGTCGATGACCTTGGTGGCGCGCTTGGTGACGCTTTCCGGGAAGGTGACGCCGGCTTTTTCGGCGGCCTTCTTGTTGATCACCAGATCAGTGCCGACAGCAACGGTTGCCGGAATATCGCCCGGCTTTTCACCCTTGAGAATGCGGACAACGACGGCGCCGGTCTGTTTGCCAACGTCGAAATAGTTGAAGCCGAGGGCGGCAACCGCACCGCGGGCGACCGAATCCGTATCGGCCGCGTAAAGCGGGATCTTGGCTTCGGAAGCAACACCGGCAGCCGCTTCGAAAGCGGAAACGATAGTGTTGTCGGTCGGAACGTAGATCACATCGGCCTTGCCGACCAGTGCGCGGGTTGCACCCTGCACTTCTGCCGATTTGGTGGCGACGGATTCAACAACCTTGAGACCCGCCTTCTCAGCCTCAGCCTTCAAGAGGGCGAGCGTCGATACGGAATTGGCCTCGGCCGAATTGTAGATGAAACCGATGGACTTGGCGTTCGGGGAGATTTCCTTGATGAGCGCCAGATGTTCGCCAACCGGGAGCATGTCCGAAAGGCCGGTCACGTTGCGGCCAGGCTTTTGCATGTCCTTGACGAGCTGTGCGCCGACCGGGTCGGAAACCGCCGTGAAGACAACCGGAATGTCGCGCGTGGCGGCAACGACGGCCTGCGCGGAGGGCGTGGAGATCGGCACGATGACGTTCGGCGCATCGCCAACGAACTGGCGCGCGATCTGCGCGGCGGTGCCGGGATTGCCCTGCGCGGACTCATAAAGGAACTTGAGGTTCTCACCCTCCTTGTAACCGGCTTCAGCAAGCGCGGCCTTGACGCCGTCACGGGCGGCGTCAAGCGCCGGATGTTCGACGATGGCGGTGACAGCAACGGTGACGTTTTCAGCCTTGGCCGGCAGAACGAGGGCGCTCGCGGCGGCGAGAGCCAGAATGAATGCGCGCATGGATATCCTCCTGTTGGTTCCCTGTTTTCGTCTTCTTAGGAACAAGACAGCCCGAAATCAATCGGAGAACCACTGCAAAACAAGCTTTCAGGCGGCAATTGCGGCTTATTCAGTCATCCGCGCCGTGGTTGGCGATCATCATCGCCTCGAAAGCCAGCCTTTCGGTCTTGCGCATCCGTTCCGATTCCGACTTCAACTGGCCGCAGGCGGCGAGAATATCGCGACCGCGCGGCGTGCGGATCGGCGAAGCATAACCTGCCTGATTGATGAAATCGGCGAACTTCTCGATCTGCGCCCAGTCCGAGCACTGATAGTTCGTGCCCGGCCATGGGTTGAACGGAATGAGGTTGATCTTGGCCGGGACACCCTTCAAAAGCTGCACCAGCATCTTGGCGTCTTCCAGACTGTCATTGACATCCTTCAGCATCACATATTCGAAGGTGATGCGACGGGCGTTGGAGAGGCCCGGATATTTGCGGCAGGCCTCGATCAGTTCCTTCAGCGGATATTTCTTGTTGATCGGCACCAGCATGTCGCGCAGCTCGTCGCGCACCGCATGCAGCGAAATCGCCAGCATGACGCCGATCTCATCGCCGGTGCGGAAGATTTCCGGCACAACGCCCGATGTGGAGAGCGTGACGCGACGCTTGGAGAGCGACAGGCCGTCGCCATCGGTGGCGATCAAAAGCGCGGTCTTCACATGCTCGAAATTATAGAGCGGCTCGCCCATGCCCATCATCACGATGTTGGAAACCTTGCGGCCTTCGCTCGGCACATAAGCGCCGACCGGCGTCGAACCGTCGGGAAAATCACCGAGCCGATCGCGTGCCAGCAGAAGCTGGGAAAGGATCTCCTCAGCCGTCAGGTTGCGCACGAGGCGCTGGGTGCCGGTGTGACAGAAGGAACAGGTCAGCGAACAGCCCACCTGGCTTGAAATGCACAGCGTACCGCGACCCTCTTCGGGAATATAGACCGTCTCGATTTCGACCGGACGTCCCGCACCGCGCGGTGGGAACCGCATCAGCCATTTGCGGGTGCCGTCATTGGAAATCTGTTCCTCGACAATTTCCGGACGGGCGATGGTAAAGGCCGCCTTCAGCTTCTCGCGAAGCTCCTTGGCGACATTGGTCATATTGTCGAAATCGGAGACGCCGCGCACATAAAGCCAGTTCCACAACTGGCTGACGCGCATCTTCACCTGCTTCTGCGGCACGCCGATTTCCGAAAGCGCCTCACCCATTTCCTCACGGGTCATGCCGATCAGCGACGGCTTGCCGGACATCAGATCGCTATTGGCGATCAACGGCGTTTTGACTGCCAGGCCGGCAGGGGCTTGCATTACAGACATTACGCTATCCCATCATTCCATGCATCGCACGACCGGCCTTTCGGATAGGCGGAAAATCGTCTGCATGTCGAGAAAATCAAAGGCGGAGCAGTTTTCGCGCATCCGCCTGTCAATGTTGCCGCGCCTTTAGCATCAAACAAGCAAAAACGCAAATGGCCGGTCAAGGACCGGCCATTGTCAGACACAATACGGTGTCAGGATTATTTGCAGCTCTCGATCTGCTTGAGAGCCGCCGAAATACCCGACAGCGAATAGGAATAGGACGTCGCGGTGCCACGGCCGGAGGTGGCCTTGACGGTCATGGACCTGCCGCCCTTCATGGCCGCCACAAGCGCCGGTTCTTCGGCGGCGTTTTCAACCCAGGCGGCCTTGTCCTTGGTGAACATGACGAAGTTTTTGTTGTCGATCGTCACATTAACCTTGGAACCCTGCTTGAGCGGATAACCCACCATGGCCTGCGGCTCATAGGAAATGTTCTGCCCCGGACGTTGCGAAACGATGAAAAAGATATCGCCGTGGTCGACATTTGCCGGCTCCTTGGCGGTCGGAATGGAAAGAACGTAGCAGACGGTGCTGTTGCCCGATTTGTACGAATAGGCACCCCATGCATTGAACTGCTGGATGCGCGTGGGCGACTGTGCAGATGCTACGCCGACGCTGGTCAGCAAAATGGCCGCTGCGGTTGCTACACTTCTTACAAACATTGAATTTCCTGCCGGGTTATTGTCTTCCATTGGCCCGAAGCATCGGCGAGCCCAGTTTCTGGATCGGCCACGTTCAGGTGCGGATCGTCTTTTCTCATTGTGGTCGGGAAGCGGTTACCAAACCGTCAACAACACGCATAAAATGCCGGAAACGTCTTGCGGTGTTACAGATTGGCGACTCCCGACGCCCTGAGGAGAAAGGTGCGAAACACCCTTCTTTCGTGTGTATGACACATAAATTCAGGCAAGAATTTGTCGCCCGTCAGGCTCGCCCGAACAGGCAGATCACAGAGGCGTTACCCGGCTTCCTGCTGCCGTTTCAGCATGGCGTCAGCCGCCTCGTAGTGCTCCATCTTGATATGGGCGCGGATCATAGCGAGCGCTGCCGTAATGACGGCGATGTCGTCAGTGAATCCGATAACGGCCAGCACATCCGGCACGGCATCCATCGGCATGATGAAATAGGCGAGCGCCGCCAGGATGATACCCTTGGCGCGCAGCGGCGTATCGCGGTCGATCGCGCAATAATAGGCCGCCGCCGCATCGCGTGCGAAAGGTACCTTCGACATCACGCGCTTTAGCTTGGGCCAGAATTTCGCACGCACGACGTTCTCGCGCTCCTCCCGCCTGTCGGCTTCACCAGGCAGAAGAATTTCACCGATTTTCACATCATCCACGATCGACGGTCCTCCGGTCACGGCTATTATATGGGATTTAAGCTCCGCCGTTCAATTGCTTCGGGCCACAGCCGCCTTCTGCATGGCCTCGGCCAGAAGAAAATCGCGCTCCGTCACACCCTGCGAATCATGGGTGGTGAGGCAGACCTTCACCCGCGAATAGACATTGGACCATTCGGGATGATGATTGAGCCTTTCCGCCACAAGTGCGGATTCGGCCATGAAACCGAAGGCTTCCGCAAAGCTTGCAAACTTGAAGGAACGGACGATAGCCGCTCCGTCCTCGCGCAGGGACCAGCCCTCTAGTTTCGACAGGGCCTGCCGGATGGCGTCCGGCTCTAGTCTGGGATATTTCATGAACTTACCTCCGCTTGAGACCCATTAACGCTTCAACGACGGGATCGACGCACAATCCATGAAACATACAGCTATTCTTTTTGTCTGCATGGGCAATATCTGCCGTTCACCGCTGGCCGAAGGGATTTTGAGACGCCTTGCCGACAGCGCGGCCATGTCTGATCAGCTCACCATCGATTCCGCCGGCACCGGCGGCTGGCACGCGGGTGACGCGCCCGATCCACGGTCCATCGCCATGGCGCGACGGCATGGCGTCGATATTTCCCGGCAGCGGGCGAGACAGGTCACCCTGGCGGATTTCGAGACCTTCGACCTGATACTCGCCATGGACGAAAACAATCTGGCGAACCTGCTGCAATCGAGCCCGGGAAGGCAGCGACACAAGATCCATCTCTTCATGGACTATGCCACTGGCTGCCGCGAGAACGTCCCCGACCCCTATTACGGGGCCGAGGACGGGTTCCTCAAGGTCTACAACATGCTCTTGGCAGGATGCAGATCGTTGCTCGAAAAGATGGAGCTGGACCGCGCCTCATGAAGCGGAAACGCCTCTTCAACGATATAGGGTCCACCGCCCACCGACTCCTTCGACGACATCAGCACGAAACGGCCGACCGTGAAGGGCGAGGTGCGGAAGTTGCCGCGTCCGGAAAGATACTGCACCACATCGTCCACGCGGGAGGAGCGCAACCGCGCCAGCGTGACATGCGGCATGAACTTGCGCGGATCGGGCGGGAGACCGATCCTCTGGCAAATCCGCTCGATTTCCGCCTGAAGCGCATGCATTTCCGGCGAGGGAGAAACCCCGGCCCAGATGGAATGCGGTTTCTTGGAACCGAAGGACCCCATACCGGTGAGGTTCAGCTGGAATTCCGGCCTGTCGATCCGGTCCAGCCTGTCCACGACCTCATCTGCGGTACGACCGTCGATGTCACCGATAAAACGCAGGGTTATGTGATAATTCTCCACATCGATCCACCGGGCTCCCGGCAGACCACCGCGCAACAATGAGAGGCTCATAGCCGCATTGCGCGGAATTTCGAGGGCGGTAAACAGTCTCGGCATGGCGAGCTCCCCGAATCTCTTGGCAGAACAAGCATAGCGAATCACGCAATGCAGGCGGGCGCAAGTGCTTATTTTTTTTGCGCACCGATTGTCGTGATGAAGCTTTCAACAACCGGCAAAGATTTTTCAACCATCGTCGCCACACCCTTCGTATTGGGGTGCATCTTGTCGTCCAGCTTCAGCGCATCATCCGTCACCACGCCATCAAGAAAGAACGGATAAAGCGGCAGGTTGTATTTTTCGGCGAGCTTCGGAAAGATCGGATTGAAGCGGCTGGCATAATCATCGCCCATATTCGGCGGTGCCATAATGCCGACCAGCAGCACGGCTATATTGCGTTTCTGGAAACCGGAAATGATGGTATCGAGGTTCTTTTCCGTCTGTTCCGGGGGAATTCCGCGCAGCGCATCATTCGCGCCGAGTTCCAGAATGACCCCGTCCGTACCATCGGGAACCGACCATTCCGCTCGCGCCAGACCACCTGAGGAGGTATCGCCGGAGACACCGGCATTGGCGATGGCGACATTGACGCCCTTGCCCTTTAATGCAGCTTCAAGCTGTGCGGTGTAGCTGTCGGTTGGCGGCAGCTGATAACCAGCCATCAAGCTGTCGCCGAGGCCGACCAGTTGCAATGTCCGTTCCTGAGCCATCGCAACAGAGCCCGAAAAGGCAGCGGCGAAAATGACGATGAAGTGAAACAGGGCAGCTTTAAATCTCATCACGGCTTTCCTAACTTGGTTCCCATTGTCTGAAATACCGACCGCATCGAGCGCCAGACCGTTTTCATCACCCTATATAGGAACGAGAATTGTGACGAAAAGCATCATAGAGCTGAAGAAAGCCGACCTCACGCTCGGCAATGCCGCCGCCTCCGTTCACGTTCTCAAGAACATCGATCTTTCAATCGGAGAGAGCGAGGCGGTTGGTATCGTCGGCCCCTCCGGATCGGGAAAGTCGACGCTTCTGATGGTGCTTGCCGGTCTCGAGAGGCTCGATAGCGGCGAAATCATCATTGCCGACACCGAACTGCACAAGCTCGGCGAAGATGCGCTGGCGGATTTCCGCGGCCGGAATATCGGCATTGTCTTCCAGTCCTTCCATCTCATCGCCAATATGACGGCGCTCGAAAATGTCGCCGTTCCGCTGGAACTGGCCAATGTTCCAAACCCGTTCGAGATCGCCAGACGCGAGCTCGTCGCTGTCGGTCTCGGCGAGCGCCTGAGCCATTATCCCGGCCAGCTCTCCGGCGGCGAACAGCAGCGTGTCGCCATCGCCCGCGCGCTTGCCCCTTCGCCGGCCGTACTGATCGCCGACGAACCGACCGGCAACCTCGATACCGATACCGGCAGGCAAATCGCCGATCTTCTCTTTGCCAAGCAGGCCGAACGGGCCATGACGATGATCCTCGTCACCCATGATCCGTCGCTTGCCGCCCGGTGCTCCCGGCAGATCAAGGTGCGATCCGGCGAGATTGAGGGCGACAGCGCCCGTCCCCAGATGGCGCGGGCGGTATCGGCATGATCGGCTCCATTTTCCCCTCTTTCGCCAATATAAGAAACGCCATGAGGCTTGCGCGCCGCGAAATTCGTGGCGGCCTGCGCGGCTTTTACATTTTCCTCGCCTGCATTGCGCTCGGAACCGGTGCCATAGCCGCCGTCAATTCCGTGTCACGCGCAGTCACTAGCGCCATAGCCACCGAAGGCCAGTCGATCCTCGCTGGAGACGTCCGTTTCGAGCTGCGCAACAGGGAGGCGACGCAGGAGGAACGGGCCTATCTCGACCGCCTTGGTACCGTCGCGGTTTCCACCGGGCTGCGTTCCATGGCGCGCCTTGCCGATGGGTCTGAACAGACCCTGACGGAAGTGAAGGCCATTGACGGCGCCTACCCGCTCTATGGAACTTTCGTGGCCGAGCCGAACCGACCGCTGAGCGAACTTCTGGCCGGGAACGGCGGCACCTATGGCGCCATCGCCGCGCCGCTTCTGCTGGAACGGCTCGGCATCAAGGTCGGCGATGAAATCCTGCTCGGTAATGTGAAGCTGAAACTGACCGGCACCGTGGTCGACGAGCCGGATGCTCTGTCCGACGGTTTCGGTTTTGCTCCACGACTGATGGTCAGTCGCGACGCCCTTTTCGCCTCGGGTCTCGTTCAGAACGGGAGTCTTGTCGAACATGCCTACAAGATCAGGCTGAACGATCCTTCGGCACGGTCAACGATGACCGATGCGGCCAACAAGGCCTTTCCCGATGCCGGCTGGTCCATCCGCACCAGTGACCGGGCGGCCCCATCGCTCACCGAAAACGTCAATCGCTTCTCGCAATTCCTGACGCTGGTGGGCCTCACCGCGCTCATCGTTGGCGGGGTCGGCGTCGCCAATGCCGTTCGCGCCTTTCTGGATTCTAAACGCACCACCATCGCCTCGCTGAAATGCCTGGGTGCGCCGGCCTCGGTGGTCACCATGACCTATCTCTTCCAGATCGCCTTCATCGCCGCCGTCGGCATCGTCATCGGCCTTGTCGTCGGCGCCGTCGCGCCGCTTATCGCCATGCGGTTTCTGGAGGGCGTATTGCCCGTGCCGAAGGAGCTTGCCTTTTATCCCGGCGCT
Source organism: Agrobacterium sp. ST15.16.055 (assembly GCF_027956555.1). NCBI lineage: Bacteria > Pseudomonadati > Pseudomonadota > Alphaproteobacteria > Hyphomicrobiales > Rhizobiaceae > Agrobacterium > Agrobacterium sp. ST15.16.055. Next base: position 3,256 of record NZ_JAQKGN010000011.1, on the reverse strand, counting down.
CTCGGTCTTGCCGCCCTGTTCGGTCTCCTGACGACGCTCGCTTTCGCCATCGTACCCCTTGGCCAAGCGCGCGAGGTGCCGGCAACGGCGCTTTTCCGCGAACAGGGTTTCGAGGAGGGAAGCTGGCCATCCTGGCCCTATCTGGCAGCAACCGGCCTGCTGCTGGCGGCGCTCGCCGCCCTTGCCATCTTTTCTGCGGAAGACCGCTTCATCGCCTCGGTCTTCCTGGCGGCCATCGCTTTTGCGTTCATGGTGCTGAGGTTCGTTGCCTCCGGCGTCAAGGCCATCGCCAAGCGCAGCCCGCGCGTTCATTCGGCTGCGCTCAGGCTGGCGATCGGCAATATTCACCGGCCAGGCGCGCTCACCCCCTCCGTCGTTCTTTCGCTCGGCCTCGGCCTGACCCTGCTCGTGACGCTGACGCTGATCGACGGCAATCTGCGTCGCGAATTGACGGACAGCCTGCCGGACCGCGCACCGAATTTCTTCTTCGTGGATATTCAGGGCAGCGAACTTCAGGGCTTCCGCGATCTTCTGAAACGGGAAGCGCCGGAAGGCGCGCTGACAGAAGTGCCGATGCTGCGCGGCCGCATCCTGACACTCAACGGCGAGGACGTCACGAAGATGGAGGTGCCTCCGGCCGGGCGCTGGGTGCTGCGCGGCGACCGGGGCATCACCTATTCGCAGGATATTCCCGAAAATGCGACTCTGACAGAAGGAAGCTGGTGGGGGCCGGACTATAGCGGCGAGCCGCTGGTTTCCTTCGCAGCCGAGGAAGCTGGAGAACTGGGTCTCAAGATTGGCGACACGGTTACCGTCAACGTGCTCGGCCGCAGCATCACGGCCAAGATCGCCAATCTGCGTAATGTCGAATGGGAATCCCTCTCAATCAATTTCGTCATGGTGTTTTCGCCCAATACCTTCCGCGGCGCACCGCATGCCTGGCTTGCGACCCTTGCCGATCCTGCTGCAACCGCCAGCGACGAGGGCCGCATATTGCGCGCCGTCACCAACACCTATCCGACGATCACCAGCGTGCGCGTGAAGGATGCGCTTGATGTCGTCAACAGGCTGGTCGGCCAGCTTGCCACCGCCAGTCGCGCGGCTGCGGCCGTTGCGCTCATCGCGTCCGTTCTGGTGCTTGCCGGCGCACTCGCCGCCGGCAACCGCGCCCGCACCCATGACGCGGTGATCCTCAAAACGCTGGGCGGAACGAGAAACCTGCTGATCCGTGCCTTTTCCTACGAATATATGATGCTCGGCCTCGCCACCGCTGTCTTCGCGCTTTTCGCCGGCGGCGTCTCCGCATGGTTCGTGATTGCCCGTATCATGAAGCTGCCCTCCAGCTTCCTGCCGGATGTGGCGATCGGAACCCTCGTCGTCGCCCTCGTCATGACGGTGGGCATCGGTCTCATCGGCACATGGCGGATTCTCGGGCAGAAGGCAGCCCCGGTTCTCCGGCAGGCAGGCGAATGATCGTCGGTTGTACGCCGCTTAACTTTAACGATTAATTCTTTGTAATGATCGCCAAAACGTGAGCGCTTTTCGCGCATATGGTGTCTTTTCGACGGGAAAAGGCCTTGTATCGGACACGATCTGCCATCATATTCTCAAGCAGGCTTGCTGAAGCTCCGCAGCGGCGCCCGGGAGGTATCCCGACACCGTAGCAATCACGGAGCTCAAAAGAGGAAACAATGGCTGACTTCAATAACTACCAGAACCGCATGGCGCAGACGCGTGCACAGTCTGGTGCGATGATCGATGAAGGTCTTCGCGCCTATATGCTCAAGGTTTACAACCTGATGGCGCTGGCTCTGGTCATCACCGGTGTCGCGGCATTCGCGACCTTTACGCTCGCGACCACCAATGAGGCTTTCGCCCAGTTGCTCTATGCGTCGCCGCTGCGTTGGGTCGTCATGCTCGCACCGCTCGGACTGGTGTTCTTTCTTAGCTTCCGCATCCAGAACATGAGCGTTTCCGCTGCCCAGATGACCTTCTGGGTCTATGCGGCGCTGATGGGCGTATCACTGTCTTCGATCTTCCTGGTCTATACCGGCCAGAGCGTCGTACAGACGTTCTTCGTGACCGCTGCCTCGTTCGGCGCGCTCTCTCTTTACGGTTACACGACCAAGAAGGACCTGTCCGGTATGGGCTCTTTCTTGACCATGGGTCTGTTCGGTCTGATCATCGCATCGATCGTCAACATCTTCCTGGCATCGTCTGCGCTGCAGTTCGCGATTTCCGCGATCGGCGTTCTGATCTTCGCAGGCCTCACCGCCTACGACACGCAGAAGATCAAGGAAATGTATTTCGATGGCGATGACGTTGCCGTGGCTGGCCGCAAGGCGATCATGGGTGCGCTGACGCTCTATCTCGACTTCATCAACCTGTTCATGTTCCTCCTGCAGTTCATGGGTAACCGTGACAAGTAAGGGCAGGAACCCAACTGGCAGACATGCAAAAGGCGGCCCTTCCGGCCGCCTTTTTATTTACCAGATTTCTCACGGACTGCCCTTTCGCCCGTTTGTCGCATAGAGCCACAGCAGGCTGGTGGGATAGCGCGCCATCTCATCTCACTCGATGAGCTTCAAAACCTTGTCGAAGACCTTCAGAACCTGCGGCAACTCATGCCCACGTTTTAAAATGCGGCCATCCGTATTCACCACGCAATAAGCACCCTGTTTCGCCGCCAGCTTGGGGTTTTTCTCGATCCTGAAAAGCGGCATTTCACCTGAGCGCTTGAAGACGGAAAACACTGCCTTTTCCTTCAGGTGATCGATGGCGTAGTCACGCCATTCGCCCTCTCCCACCATGCGGCCATAGATGCGCAGAATCGCATCCAGCTCGCGGCGGTGAAAGGTGACCGGCAAAGGGTCCTTGTTCTTTTTATATTCGCGGAGATCGATGACGGTGGAATTGTCACGTGAAGCGGTCTGCACCTGCTGCACATCCGGTTGATCGGTCATCCAATACCTCCGATTCCACCCAAATCATCCGTGCAGTGTGAGCCTGAGAGGGCGAAATTGCAAGTCTTTGCACCGGCATGGCGTACAGGACAGGGGAATTCCGGGCAGGGTTTGACAAGCCTTCGATGCGCAGCGGAACCGGAAGACGGCAGCGCAGAACTGCGCCCAGACCGCTGACAAACCCGTCGATATTTTCGGCGGGTTTTTTCTTTTTCGGGATGATGACGTTTTATTGTCGTCTTTTGCGGGTGAACGGGAGATAAGATGAGCCTCGTTTCCTCATCCCCAGGCGG
>NZ_JAQKGN010000010.1:0-170592 GCF_027956555.1 Agrobacterium sp. ST15.16.055 | reverse complement strand
CGGGCGACAAAGCGTAGACGTTCTTCCATAACCGAAGTCTCTCTCCACGGCATCAACACCTCCCGCAAAGCGAAAAGTGTTACCCATGTCTCCGGTACAAAACGTCACCTATCTCTCAAGTCGGACAAAGCCCAATAGTTACGGCGGCTTGCAACTCATCCCGAAACTTCCAAGATCGAAATCTCGCACAGAAACCGGGCTGTCAAAAGCCGCGCCGGTTGGACTGCATTCGCCGCTTACTTCTCGAAATCCGGGCGCAGGTGCGAATAAGCGCCTTCAAAAAATAGGGATGGACCGCTTCGGCGGGCTTTTGGTGTCGCCACACGGAATACCAGCAAAAGAGGCCCGTCGCTCCGCCAAGCGCCAGGCCTCAATGTCGCGGCCTGTTTCAGGGGACGCGCGACAGGAACCGTCTTAGAAGTCTCAATTCTTCTTCACAATCCAAGAAGTTATCCCTCACCGTCATGGGCCCTGAGTTTCAGGGGCCTCGTCGCGATCAACTTATCGCGATCAAAAAAGAGGCCCGCTGCTTTTTCAAACAACGAGCCTCTGTTGGGCCGCTTGGCGGAGCGACCGCATGCAAATTCGCCTTTCGTGCATGAACGTCGAATGAACAAACAGCTTTTTCTGCCGCCGAGAAACAACCCGTAAAAATCAGGAGAGCGGCATGGATCGGAAAGCCGCCTCAGTCGTTATTCAACCATACAACAATGGAGGATAACATGCTGAAGGGTATTGCATTGTGGGCTATGGGCGTTCCGATCTTCGTGATCATTCTGCTTTATATGTTCGTGTTTTAAGCCAATCCGCAGTCTCTGACGCGGAAAAGGCCCTGAAACGAAAAAGGCGACCGCTTTGACGGTCGCCTTTTGTTTGTTTGAGGGGGGCGTGTCAGCCCAGATCGCCGATCAGCCGCGCGGCCGTTGCGCCGTCGGTGCGGCGGATGTCGATCTCGTCGCGGTGCTTGGCGAGGAGCTCGCTGGCCAGCAGTTTTTCCGCAAGATCGGCGGGCAGTGAGAGAATGACCCGGTCGCCCTGTTCTTCCGACGCACCGACACTGCGTTTGCCGGCGATCATGCCGCCCGCGACCGTGTTGTTGGTGTCGGGATCGATCAGGATGAAGGAACCGGTCGCGCGGTTCTGTTCATAGGGATCGAAGATCGCCGTCTCATCGAAGGAAAGCCGCACCTTGCCGATGGCGTTCATCGGCAGTGCGGTTTCATGCGCCTGCCATTCGCCTTCCTTCAGGTTCAGCTGGCTGACGGGCTGCACACTGACACGCTGGCGGCGGCTGCCGCTTTTGAGCCAGTAGCGCTTGCCCGCTTCGATGCCGCCGGGCTGCAAGGCCACGATCTGCGCGTCGAAGGCAAGGCCCGTCTGTGGCTGCGCCTCAATGGAAACGATCATGTCGCCGCGCGAGACGTCCACCTGACGGTCGAGGACGAGCGTGACCGCATCGCCCGCCACGGCGGCATTGCGCACCAGATCGAAGGTAACGATCTGCTTGACGTTGGCGACCATGCCGGAAGGCAGGACGACGACGCTGTCGCCGGGCTTCACCGAACCGCCGGCAACCGTACCCTGATAGCCACGGAAGCTTTCACCCGGCCGCGAGACGCGCTGCACCGGAAGGCGGAAGCCGCCGGACTGCGCGGAGCGAACGGTGGCCAACTCCAGCGTTTCCACCAGCGTCGGGCCTTCATACCAGGGCATGGCGGCCTTGCCGGAGAGAACGACGTTTTCACCCTTCAGCGCCGACATCGGAATGGCGGTGATCTGCTTGATACCGAGGTTGGAGGCGAAATCGCGGAACTCGTGGGCGATCAGTTCGAAACCGGCCTTGTCGTAATTCGTCAGGTCGATCTTGTTGACGGCCAGCACGAATTGCCGGATGCCCATCAGCGCCGCGATGGTGGCGTGGCGGCGGGTCTGTTCCAGAATGCCGGTGCGGGCATCGACGAGCAGCACGGCAAGATCGGCGGTGGAAGCGCCGGTCGCCATGTTGCGGGTATATTGCTCATGGCCGGGCGTGTCGGCGACGATGAAGGCGCGCCGGTCGGTTGCGAAATAACGATAGGCGACATCGATGGTGATGCCCTGTTCGCGCTCCGCCTGAAGACCATCCAGCAGCAGGGCAAAATCGGGAAGGCCGAGATCGTTCTGCTTGCCGCTGTCGCGATGCAGGGTGGCGGCCTGATCTTCCTTGACGGCCTTGGTGTCCCAGAGAAGACGACCGATCAGGGTCGATTTGCCATCATCGACGCTGCCGCAGGTGATGAGGCGAAGCGGACGCGTGTCGCGTGCCGCCTTCGAATGTTCGGCAAACGGCAGAATGGTGGCGGAAGAGGAGGGGGTGTTGGCAGCTGCAGCGCTCATCAGAAATACCCCTCGCGCTTCTTCTTCTCCATGGAACCGGACTGGTCGCGGTCAATCGCACGGCCCTGTCGTTCGGAAACGGTGGCGATTTCGAGTTCCGCGATCACCTCCTGAAGCGTCGCCGCTTCGGAACGGATCGCACCGGTGAGCGGGAAGCAGCCGAGCGTGCGGAAGCGGATCGAGCCATGCTTGATCTCTTCGCCAGGCAGAAGCTCCAGACGCTCGTCTTCGGCAAGGATCATCATGCCGTCGCGTTCAACATAGGGACGCTCGGCGGCGTAATAGAGCGGCACCAGCGGAATGTTCTCCGCCTCGATGTAACGCCAGATATCCACTTCGGTCCAGTTGGAGAGCGGGAAGGCGCGCACGCTTTCGCCCTTGCGGACCATGCCGTTATAGATGTTCCACAATTCCGGGCGCTGGTTGCGCGGGTCCCATTTATGGTCAGGCGTGCGGAAGGAATAGATGCGCTCCTTGGCGCGGCTCGCTTCCTCGTCACGGCGTGCGCCGCCAAAGGCTGCGTCGAACTGGCCGGCGTCGAGAGCCTGACGCAGCGCCTCGGTCTTCATGATGTCGGTGTAAAGCGCCGAACCATGGGTGAAGGGCGTCACGTTTTCGCTCGCACCGCGCGGGTTGGTGTAGGAGATCAGGTCAAGATCATATTCCTTGACGATCTTGTCGCGGAATTCGATCATTTCCTTGAACTTCCAGCCCGTATTGACGTGCAACAGCGGGAAGGGCACGCGGCCGGGGAAGAAAGCCTTGCGCGCGAGATGCAGCAGCACGGAACTATCCTTGCCGATGGAATAGAGCATCACGGGATTATCGAATTCGGCGGCGACTTCGCGGAAAATATGAATAGCTTCGTTTTCAAGCGCCTTCAGATGGGGATCGAGCGGCGGCTTGGATGCGACAGTATTCTTGCTGTCCGTCTCGTGGACTGCGTTGGACATTGTGAACTCCGGAAATGGTCTGAATGATTATCGTTGCGGGATGGCGGAAACGGCGGGTGTCTGCTCCGCACCGGCGACATGAAGACCGCATTCGCGCTTCTCGTCGTTTTCCCACCACCATCGTCCTGCGCGCTCAGGCTCGCCGGGCTTGATGGCGCGCGTACAGGGCTCGCAGCCGATGGAGGGGTAACCGCGCTGATGCAACGGATTGACGGGAATGTTCTCCTGGGCGACATGCGCCCGGATGAGGTCGATATCCCAGTCAGCCAGCGGATTGATCTTGATGAGATTGCGATCCGCGTCGAATTCGGCAAACGGCGTCGTGGCGCGATTGCCCGACTGTCCGCGACGGAGGCCGGTGATCCAGAAGACGGCGCCTTCGAGCGCCTTGCCAAGCGGGATCAGCTTTCTGACATGACAGCAGGCGTGACGGGCTTCTACGCTTTCGTAAAAACCGTTCAGGCCGTATTTTTTGGCATAGGCGTCGATATCGTCCTGCTCCGGTCGGAACCGGCGGATTTCGATGCCGAAACGCTCTTCGGTTTCGTCGATGAGATCGACAGTTTCCTTGAACAGCCGGCCGGTTTCCAGCGTCACGACGTCGATCGGCAGGCGGTGCGTGCCGATGGCGGCCGTAATGACCTGATCCTCGATGCCGAGGCTGGTGGTGAACACCGCCCGCCCACCAAGGCCGGCGATAAACGAAAGCCGACCCGAAAGATCGAGCCCGGCAAGCGTGGCGTCGAGAGAAGCGGCATCGGCGGAGGCATTTGCTGAATTGATCGTCATTGTCACGTCCGGGATTTCCATGGCCGATTATTGTTGAAATCCGGCTATGCGAACAGAAATGACAGTCTTTGTGCGCTGCACTTCAGAGCAAAAATGCCTCACGCGCACGATCTATGAGCAAAAGATGCCCGTTCACCTTCTTTGCAGCTTGGATTTGAATTGTGACAACTTCTGCGCTAAGCGGGAATTGCCGGGTATCCGGGCTTGTGGTCTACTGGTTTTACGATGATTTCGCAGAAGGCAAAATACGCGCTGAGGGCGCTCCTTTCGCTGGCCAAGGCCGACGGCGCCTGTCCTGTGCAGATTTCCGACATTGCCCGCGAACAGGCCATTCCGAAAAAGTTTCTGGAACAGATCCTGCTCGAAATGAAGAAGGAACGCCTGGTCGAAAGCCGGCGCGGCAAGCAGGGTGGTTATCTTCTGGCGCGCCCGGCATCGGACATCACCTTCGGCGAAGTGCTGCGCCTCATCGACGGGCCGCTCGCGCCCTTGCCCTGCCTGTCACAGACCGCCTATCGCCGCTGCGAGGATTGCGATGGCGAAAAGCAGTGCGAAATCCGCCACGTCTTTGCCCGCGTGGCCGACGCCACCCGCAACATTCTTTTCAACACCACCATCGCCGATGCCGTGGCGGGTGTTGAAGTGCCCGATCTTCTGACAGCCTGACGAAAAAATCGTCTAAAACCTCATAATATTTTCCGCCATAGCGGCAAAAAATCATCAAAAATGTGAAACGCTTTTGCATTCAGCAAAGTTTTACACGACGCTTGTTGCGCCTTTCGCTTACGCTGCGCTGTTTTTGTTGCCCGGAAAAACGCTCTCGGGAAACAGTTTTTCGATCGTATTCGGCCTCATTGACCAACTCTACCCAACCGGTAGAGTTAAGCCGTCGCAATCAGGAGGGAATACCGATGTCCAAGCTTCTGTCCGGTTTGAGCGTTGTGGCGCTTGGCCTTTCACTGGCGCTTGGCGGCGCTGGCTCGGCCGCTGCGCAGACCAAGCTGCTCAACGTGTCCTACGACCCGACCCGTGAACTCTACAAGGATTTCAACGAAGCCTTCGCCAAGAAGTGGAAGGCCGACACCGGCGAGGATATCACCATCCAGCAGTCGCATGGCGGCTCCGGCAAGCAGGCCCGTTCGGTTATCGATGGTCTGGAAGCCGACGTGGTGACGCTGGCGCTGCAGAGCGATATCGACGCCATCGTTCAGAACTCCGGCAAGATCAACAAGGACTGGCGCACCCGCCTGCCGCATAATTCCTCGCCTTACACCTCCACCATCGTCTTCCTCGTTCGCAAGGGTAACCCCAAGGGCATCCATAATTGGGGCGATCTGGTGAAGGGCGATGTGCAGATCGTGACGCCGAACCCAAAGACCTCTGGCGGCGCGCGCTGGAACTACCTGGCGGCCTGGGCCTGGGCGAACGAAGAGTTCAAGGGCGACAAGGACAAGATCGAGGCCTATGTCGGCGAGCTTTACAAGCGCGCCCCGGTTCTTGATACCGGTGCCCGTGGCTCCACGGTGACCTTCGCACAGCGCCAGATCGGCGACGTGCTGCTCGCCTGGGAAAACGAAGCCTATCTCGCCGGTCAGGAATTCGGCGCTGACGCTTTCGATATCGTGGTGCCGCCGATCTCGATCCTTGCGGAACCGCCGGTCGCCGTGGTTGACGCCAATGTCGATGCCAAGGGCACCCGGAAGGTGGCAGAAGCCTATCTGCAATATCTCTATTCCGACGAGGGCCAGAATATTGCGGCGAAACACTTCTACCGCCCGTCCAATCCCGCTGCGGTTTCCAAGGATCTGCTCAAGCAGCTGCCCGAGATCAAGCTCGTCACCATTGACGACCCGCAGTTTGGCGGTTGGGCGAAGGCGCAGCCTGAACATTTCGGTGACGGCGGTATCTTCGACCAGATTTACAAGCCCGCCAAGTAAGCGGATGATGGGGTGAAACGTCGTCATCCGTCCGCGGGGACAAGGCGATGAAAGCCTGATCGACCGGACCTCGTGCCGGTCGATACTTTGTAATGGACGCCGGGAATACCGGGTCCCATAGGGCATCTTCAGGACAACCGACCCCGGTTTCTGTCCTGAAAATAAAATAGAACAAAGTTTATCCGGAGCCTTGATGAGCAATAATACATCCGGAAACAGGTGGAAATGGCGGCAGTCGAGCGTCATACCGGGCTTCGGCCTGACGTTTGGTTACACCGTGACCTATCTGTTTCTCATCATTCTTATTCCGCTGGGCGGTCTCATATGGTCCACGGCGAAACTCGGTTTTTCAGATTTCATTGCAATCGCCACGGATAGCCGCACGCTGAATGCGCTGCGTGTCAGTTTCGGCACGGCATTTCTTGCCGCGCTGGTCAACGCCGTCTTCGGCGTCATCGTCGCCTGGGTGCTGACGCGATATCGCTTCCCCGGCCGCCGCTTTGTGGACGCCATCGTCGATCTGCCCTTCGCCCTGCCGACGGCGGTGGCGGGCATCGCGCTCACCACGCTATATGCTAACAGAGGCTGGGTCGGCTCGCTGTTCGAACCCTTCGGCATCAAGATCGCCTTTACGCCGACCGGCATCGTCATTGCGCTGATCTTCATCGGTCTGCCCTTCGTGGTCCGCACCGTGCAGCCTGTCATGGAGGAGATCGACCGGCAGGTGGAAGAGGTGGCGGCAACGCTTGGCGCCAATCGTTTTCAGACTATCAGCCGCGTTCTTTTGCCGAGCCTCACGCCCGCCATCCTCACGGGTTTCGCGCTCGCCTTTGCGCGCGGCGTTGGGGAATACGGCTCGGTCATCTTCATCGCCGGCAATATTCCCTACGTCTCGGAAATCGCGCCGCTCCTCATAGTCATCCGGCTGGAGGAGTTCAATTATGCGGCCGCGACGGGCATCGCCACCATCATGCTGATCATCTCCTTCGCCATGCTGTTCCTCATCAATCTCATTCAGGCCTGGAGCCGAAGGAGGTACGGTTATGTCTGAGACCGTTTCCCGCACATCCCCCCGGCCGTTCCGCGATCCCGCCAGCGAGAGCCTTCCCGCCCGGCTGGCGTTGATTGCGATAGCGTTCCTGTTCCTTGCGGCCTTTCTGGTTCTGCCGCTGATATCGGTCTTCTTCGAAGCCTTCCGCAAGGGCGCAGACGCCTTCTGGGAGGCGATTGTCGAACCCGACGCACTCTCCGCCATCCGCTTGACGCTGCTCGTCGCGGCCATTTCCGTGCCGGTGAACCTGATCTTCGGGGTGATGGCCGCCTGGGCGATCGCGAAATTCGAGTTCAAGGGCAAGGCGTTCCTGATCACGCTGATCGACTTGCCGTTCTCGATCTCGCCGGTGATCTCAGGTCTGGTCTATGTCATCCTGTTCTCGTCCCATAGCGTGCTCGGGCCATGGCTGAAGAGCTACGGCATAGAAATCCTCTTCGCCGTGCCCGGCATCGTGCTCGCCACCATCTTCGTCACCTTTCCCTTCGTCGCGCGCGAACTTATCCCGTTGATGCAGGATCAGGGCAATGGTGACGAGGAGGCGGCGATTTCGCTCGGCGCCTCCGGCTGGCAGACCTTCTGGTACGTCACGCTTCCCAATATCAAATGGGGTCTGCTCTACGGCGTTCTGCTCTGCAACGCCCGCGCCATGGGGGAGTTCGGCGCCGTCTCTGTGGTGTCGGGTCATATTCGCGGCGAGACCAACACCATGCCGCTGCATGTCGAGATACTCTATAATGAGTACAATATCGGCGCGGCCTTTGCTGTGGCGACGCTGCTCGCCGGTCTGGCGCTGGTGACGCTCGTTCTCAAAACCATTCTCGAACTACGCTTTGGCGCGGGCAACGCAGCCGGCAAGCATTGAAAGGCATCTTCATGGAAGTGAAAGTCTCCGGCATCACCAAGCAGTTCGACCGCTTTCCGGCGCTGAACGACGTGTCGCTCGACATTCGTTCCGGCGAGCTGATCGCGCTGCTCGGTCCTTCCGGTTCCGGCAAGACGACGCTTTTGCGTCTTATCGCCGGTCTCGATCAGCCGACGACCGGCCAGATTTTCTTCGGCGACGAGGATGCCTCGCACCGCACGGTGCAGGAGCGCAATGTCGGTTTCGTGTTCCAGCATTACGCCCTGTTCCGCCACATGACGGTGGCCGACAATATCGCCTTCGGTCTCAAGGTCCGCCCCTCCGCCACGCGTCCGCCGAATGCGGAAATCCGCAGGCGCGTCTCCGAACTTCTCGATATGGTGCATCTCTCCGGCCTTGAGAAGCGTTACCCATCGCAGCTTTCCGGCGGTCAGCGTCAGCGCGTGGCGCTCGCCCGCGCCGTCGCCATCGAGCCGAAGGTCCTGCTGCTCGACGAGCCCTTCGGCGCGCTGGACGCCAAGGTGCGCAAGGAGCTGCGCCGCTGGCTGCGCGAGTTCCACGACCGTACCGGCCACACCACTGTCTTCGTCACCCACGATCAGGAAGAGGCGCTGGAACTGGCTGACCGCGTCGTCGTCATGAGTCAGGGCAAGATCGAGCAGGTCGGCACGGCGGATGATGTCTATGACACGCCCAACTCCCCCTTCGTCTTCTCCTTCATCGGCGAATCCTCCAACCTGCCGGTGGCGATCCGCGACGGCCACGTGCTGTTCCAGGGCGAAAGCATCGGCATCGACGGGAACGGCACAGGCGAGGGCGAGCTTTTCTTCCGTCCGGAAGATGTAGTGTTGACTGAGGAGAAGGACGCGCTTTACGGCAAGGTCACCACCTGTCGCCGCCTCGCGGGCGCCCGCATCGCCGAAATCGACATCGCCAATAACGGCCACGAGCCCTATCACCTCGAAATCGAAGTGCCGCTTAACGCCGCCGTGGCCGTGGGCGCGCAACTGCGCTTCCGCCCGACGCGGTGGAAGGTGTTCGGGAAGAAATAAGGGAGACGTGACCGCAGTTGATGGTCGATGATTTGTCGCTTTCTAACGCGCGCCACATTTACTCCGATTCCACTTTACACCGCAGTTGAAACCATCAATGGTTTCAACTGCGGTGAACTGCGATGTGATTAAGGAGGTTTTCTCGTCGCGAGAGAACCGCACCGGCACTCGAGGCGCAGATCTCCCCAATACTCAAAGCAATACGCAGAAACGGAAAAGGGCCGCCGAAGCGACCCTTCCATGAGTTTGGTCCTGTTTACAGACCCGGGACTGTTTCTCAACGTTCCGAAGGCAGAAGAGGCTTACAACGAGGGCTGCCCCGTCGCAAAACCACCCTTTCCATTGCCTGCACCAGAGACCGAAATCTCACTAGACATTGGATCACCTCCTTCCGATACGTTGAACATGACTAGAAGGTAGTACGATTCGTCAGTAATGCAAGAGGCACTCGTCACGACACCTTCATCACGATCTTGCCGATATGGCTGCTGCTTTCCATCAGCCGGTGCGCTTCCGTGACCTCGTCCAAGGTGAACACCCGGTTGATCACGGGTGCAACCTTTCCGTTTTCGATGAGCGGCCAGACCTCTCCGACAAGCTCGTCGCGGATGGCGCGCTTCTCGTCGGCGGTGCGGGGCCGCATGGTCGAGCCGGTGACGGTCAGGCGTTTGACCATGATCGGCCGCAGGTCGACTTTTTCGGCTGTCGCACCACCCAGAAAGGCGATGATGGAGAGGCAACCGTCCTTAGCGAGTGCGGAAAGGTTCTTTTCGAAATAGGCCGCGCCGATCATGTCGAGAACGACATCGACGCCCTTGCCGCCGGTTTCGGATTTCACGACCTCGGCGAAATCCTCCTCGCGGTAATTGATCGCGCGCTTAGCGCCGAGCTTCACGCAGGCCTCGCATTTTTCCGCTGAGCCCGCCGTTGTATAAACCTCCGCGCCAAAGGCTTTCGCAAGCTGGATCGCCGTCGTGCCGATGCCGCTGGTGCCGCCGTGGATAAGCACGGTTTCACCCTCCGTCAGGCCCGCCATCTGGAAGAGATTGGCCCAGACGGTGAAGAAGGTTTCCGGTAGCGCGGCCGCTTTGACGGCATCGTAGCCCTTGGGGAAGGGCAGGGCTTGCCCGGCGGGAACGGCGCAAAATTCGGCGTAACCGCCGCCATTGGCGAGCGCGCAGACCTTGTCGCCCAACTTGAATTCGGTGACGCCGTCACCCAGCGCAACCACCTCGCCGGCGATTTCCAGCCCGAGAATCGGGCTTGCACCTTTTGGCGGCGGATAGATGCCCTGTCTTTGCGCGACGTCGGGACGGTTGACCCCAGCCGCCTCGACCTTCACCAATATCTCCCCCTTGGCGGGTTTCGGTAAAGGCGCTTTTGAAGACTGCATCACTTCCGGGCCGCCATGGGACGGCAGGTCGATGAAGCGCATTATTTCGGGCAGGGTCTTGGTGTCGGACATGGGCAGGGGCAACTCCTCACTTGTCGGCCTCACCCGAAGATGTAGGTCAGATGTGCGTTCGTGGGAAGAAGGCCGTTGGTCGCGAGTGTCAATTTGTCTCGCCGAATACCCTGACGACGAGACCGCCTTCGTTTTCCTTGGCGGCCGCCTTCACACCGGCAATCTCGCTGCCGATTCGTTCGGGATTGGCGATGATCGACCCTTTCGGCAAAGTGAGGACACCGATGGAACAGCGCAGCAGCGCAAAGTCCCGTTCATCGCCGTTGCGGTCCTGCCCCTTCATGCATCCGGCAGCACGGTCTTCGTCGGAATAAAGCCCGGCGACATCGTCGTGGAAATCGCTGAGCAGCCGCTCGAGGATTTCCGTCAATTCCTCCACAGACCAGTCACGCACGCCGATGAAAAAATCGTCGCCGCCAATATGACCAAGGAAGCAGTCGCCAGCGAAGAAGTAACGCCGCATCAGCGCTGAAAACAGGGTGATGGCGTGGTCACCGGCGTTGAAACCGTATTTGTCGTTGAAGGGTTTGAAATTATCGAAGTCGCAATAGCAGAAGAAGCGCGTCTCGTCGCCGTCGCTGCAGCGGTCGGTAATGAAGCCGCCAATCGCGCGGTTGCCGGGCAGCGCCGTCAGCGGGTTCTGGTCCTGCGCCATCTTCAGCTGTTTTTCATTGATGACCTTGATGAGCGAAGCGGCGGAAACGATGCCGGCATAACGCATGTTTTCTGTGAGGATGATGCAGGCGCTGCCGCCCATGCTGGCGAACATGTTCATCAACTGGTCCGCGTCGGCATCGAGGCCGACGATCGGTGCGGGGTCGACGAAATGGGAAATGGTGCGCTCATAAATCTTGTTCTTGAGCAGATCGCGGCCAAAGGGCCGGTAGATATATTCCTTGAGGTGATATTCGTTGATGACGCCGCGCGGTTCGCCATTGGCGTTGAGAACCGGGAAGAAGGCCTGCTGCGGATTTCTGCGGAACAGCTCGAAGACGCTATCGACGCTGTCATGTTCGAATACGGTGGGAAGGCGTTCTATTTCCCGGCGGATAAGAATCTCGTCCAGCGTCTGGCTGTTGCGCCGCGCCACGCCCATGCGGTTGAGGTGCGGAAAACTTTCGGGCAATTCGCTGGTGAAGACCGTCGGTCTGGCGATCAGCCAGCCCTGCACCAGATCGACGCCGAATTCGCGGCAGGTCAAAAACTCCGCCTCGGTTTCGATACCTTCCGCAATGACCCTGACGCCGAGAATATGAGCGATATTGACGATGTTGCGCACAAGGTGCTGCTTGCGCGGCAATTGGTCGACACCGGTGATGAAATGCCGGTCGATCTTCAGGTAATCCAGCGGGAAGTCGCAGAGCAGCTTCATCTCTCCATGGCCGGCGCCGAAATCGTCGATCGCCAGCTTGAAGCCTTCCTTGCGCATGCGGGCGATCAGCGCCGTGAATTCCGGCACGCTGGTATTGTCGAAACGTTCGGAAAGCTCGAAGCAGATCGAGGAGGCCGGTATGCCCGCCCGCGCCAGATAGCCGACGAGCTTGTCCAAAATGGCGTCGCCATGCGGGATCAGCCGCACATCGAGGTTGAGAAACAGGGTGGCGGAGGAGAAGTCGGGCAGCGTGGAGAATTTCGCGAGCGCGCGGCTTGCCAGCATCTGCTCGAAGGCCTTCAACTCGCCATCTGCGGCAGCCTGGTCGAGAAGCGCCAGCGGACTCGAAAAACCGAGCCGGTCATGGCCGCGCATCAGCGATTCATAACCGAAGATCGTGCCTGTCGTCGCCTCGACAATCGGCTGAAACGCCGTTTCAAGCACCAGTTTCGCCATGGGAAACATATGCCCGGAGGCAAAACGCCTTATGACATCGTTCTCCAGCGTGACGGCCTGCATTTCTATTTCTCCGCTGTTGCCGGTCCTTTTGGTGGCGCGCCGTATGGAATGCGCCATCGGGAACCCGTCTCTTTTGCGGCGAACAATCGCAGATTACAGGTCAACAAAAGCTTTCACGACTGTGAAGCTTTGATGAACGTTTTGTTACAACCCTTTCAATATGGAAGGTTGTTACGCCGGGCCTTATGCCCGGCGGATATGCCCGGTGTGTGCGGCATAAAGTTCCGCAACATTCATGCGTTCCCGGTCCGCTTCGACAGGTTCGGTCGACGTTGCGCCGACGCCATGTTCGGCGGAGGCAGCCCATAGTCTCAGCGCTGCCCTGACGACCTCGCTGCCGGATGCGTAAGCGCCGCAATTCACGGCCTCGCGCATTCTTGCTGCCTGTTCCGGGGAAATCGACACTGTCACCATTGGCATGATATCACTCCCTTCTTTAAACACTGCGAACGGTCTTTCGATGTATGGGATCGGGTGCCGTCGTGGTCTATGGCGGGCGTTTTTATCGTCTTTCGTCTGGCGCCGCTTCCAGCGAAATTTATATCGTCATCAATATTAGCACGAAACGCGTTCCATTCCCAATTCGCAGTAAATCACGGTTTAGTTTTTCCCGCGTGAGCCGGGCGGCGGCGTGGCTCGCCATGCTGGGCGGATAAGCGGCAACCTAAAGCTCCCCGGCGGCGGAAAATATGATCTATCGCAAATCAGCGACAAAAAATGGCGCGTTTTTTATTGATTGATTGATCAATCAAGAATATTTTGCCCGCCATCAAGGAGACGCTTATGCCCAAGATCGGAATGGAGCCTTTGCGCCGCAAGGCGCTGGTGGATGCGGCACTGCGCACCATAGGTCACCATGGTTCGCTGAATGTGACAATGTCCGACATCGCCCGGGAAGCGGGCGTGTCGGCGGCCCTTGCGCATCATTATTTCGGCAGCAAGCAGCAGCTGCTTCTGGAAACCATTCGCAGCCTGCTGCGCGATCTGAGGCGTGATGCCGTGGCGGCATTGATCCGCGCCTCCGGTCCGCGCGAAAAGCTGAGCGCCATCGTGCATGTCTCCTTCCAGAGCGACCAGTTCACGCCGGAAACGGTGGCGGCGTGGCTTGCCTTTTATGTCGAGGCGCAGCGCTCGGAAGAAACCCGCCGCCTGCTGGTCCTTTATTCCCGCCGCCTGCGCTCCAACCTCATGGCGAGCCTCAACCGGCTCTGCCCGCCCGATGATGCCGCGCGCATTGCGGAAGGGGCGGCGGCGCTGATCGACGGGCTTTATATCAGGCACAGCCTGCGTTCCGCGCCGCTCGGCCTCGCTTCCGCGCCGGCGCTCGTCGAGGACTATTTCGACACGCAGCTCAAATCTTTTCCCGATGGACAGCGCGCCAAGCCGTCCGTCCGTATTCTCTAGGAGACTTCGACATGACCATCGCCACGCCGCTCAGGGCGCAGCCGAAAGCCTCGCATTTCATCGACGGCGATTATGTCGAAGATAATACCGGCACGCCGTTCGACAGCGTCTTTCCCGCAACCGGTGAGATCATCGCCCGGCTTCACGCAGCAACGCCGGCGATTGTCGAGCGTGCCATCGCCTCGGCCAAGCGCGCCCAAAAGGAATGGGCGGCGATGAGCCCCATGGCGCGCGGCCGCATCCTCAAACGCGCCGCCGATATCATGCGCGAACGCAACGATGCGCTTTCCACGCTGGAAACGCTGGATACCGGCAAACCCATTCAGGAAACCATCGTCGCCGACCCGACCTCGGGTGCGGATGCCTTCGAATTTTTCGGCGGCATCGCGCCTTCGGCTCTGAATGGCGATTACATCCCCCTCGGTGGCGATTTCGCCTATACCAAGCGCGTGCCGCTCGGCGTCTGCGTTGGCATTGGCGCGTGGAACTATCCGCAGCAGATCGCCTGCTGGAAGGCCGCGCCTGCGCTGGTCGCCGGCAACGCCATGGTCTTCAAGCCCTCGGAAAACACCCCGCTTGGCGCCTTGAAGATCGCCGAAATCCTCATCGAAGCCGGTCTGCCAAAGGGCCTGTTCAACGTCATTCAGGGGGATCGTGATACCGGGCCGCTGCTCGTCAACCACCCGGATGTCGCCAAGGTTTCGCTCACCGGCTCAGTCCCGACCGGCCGCAAGGTGGCTGCCGCCGCCGCCGGGCATCTGAAACATGTGACGATGGAACTCGGCGGCAAGTCGCCGATGATCGTTTTCGACGACGCCGATATTGAAAGCGCCGTCGGTGGGGCCATGCTCGGCAACTTCTATTCCTCCGGCCAGGTCTGCTCCAATGGCACGCGTGTCTTCGTGCAGAAAAAGGCAAAGGCCCGTTTCCTCGAAAACCTGAAAAGCCGCACGGAAGCAATGATCCTCGGCGATCCCCTCGATTACGCCACCCATCTCGGCCCGCTGGTCTCCAAGGCCCAGCAGGAGAAAGTGCTTTCCTATATCGAAAAGGGCAAGGCGGAAGGCGCGATCCTCATCACCGGCGGCGGCATTCCCAACAATGTCGCGGGCGAGGGCGCCTATGTTCAGCCGACCGTGTTTGCCGATGTGACCGACGACATGACCATTGCCCGTGAAGAAATCTTCGGCCCAGTCATGTGCGTGCTGGATTTTGACGACGAAGAAGAGGTTCTCGCCCGCGCCAACGCCACCGAGTTCGGCCTCGCCGGCGGCGTCTTCACCGCTGATCTCGCCCGCGCTCACCGTGTGGTGGATCAGCTGGAGGCGGGGACGCTGTGGATCAACACGTACAATCTCTGCCCGGTGGAAATTCCCTTCGGCGGCTCGAAACAATCCGGCTTCGGACGCGAGAATTCGGCGGCGGCGCTGGAGCATTATAGCGAGTTGAAGACGGTTTACGTGAGCACGGGGAAGGTGGACGCGCCTTATTGATGGGGCGGTGCCTGTGGCTTCACCCCCCTCTGCCCTGCCGGGCATCTCCCCCTCAAGGGGGAAAATCGGCAAGCGGCGCCACCACCACTTCATTCGCTAACGTTGAGATGGGCGCGACCTCGCCGCAGATCGATCTCCCCCCTTGAGGGGGAGATGTCCGGCAGGACAGAGGGGGGGTGAAGCCACAGGCGCAGATGTTCATTCTGGAGATGTTTCGAAATGCAAGCAGATTACGTCATCGTCGGCTCCGGTTCCGCAGGCTCCGCCATCGCCTATCGCCTGTCGGAAGATGGCCGCTATTCCGTCATCGTCGTCGAGGCCGGCGGTTCCGATTTCGGCCCCTTCATCCAGATGCCGGCAGCACTTGCCTGGCCGATGAGCATGAAGCGCTACAATTGGGGTTATCTCTCGGAGCCTGAGCCGAGGCTGAACAATCGCCGCATCACCGCCCCGCGTGGAAAAGTCATCGGCGGCTCGTCCTCCATCAACGGCCTTGTTTACGTGCGCGGCCATGCGGAGGATTTCAATCGCTGGGAAGAGCTTGGCGCGCATGGCTGGGCCTATGCGGATGTGCTGCCTTATTTCAAGCGCATGGAGCACAGCCATGGCGGTGAGGAGGGCTGGCGTGGTACGGAAGGGCCGCTGCATGTACAGCGCGGGCCGGTCAACAATCCGCTGTTTCACGCTTTCATTCAGGCCGGCGCGCAGGCCGGTTTTGAACTGACCGATGACTATAACGGCTCCAAGCAGGAAGGTTTCGGCCTGATGGAGCAGACGATCCACAATGGTCGCCGCTGGTCCGCCGCCAACGCCTATCTGAAACCGGCGCTGAAGCGCGGCAACGTCACGCTGGTCAATGGTTTTGCCCGCAAGATCGTCATCGAGAATGGCCGTGCCGTGGGTGTCGAGATCGAGCGAAGGGGCGTGGTGGAAACCATCAAGGCCGGTCGTGAAGTCATCGTGTCCGCATCCTCCTTCAATTCGCCGAAACTGCTGATGTTGTCGGGCATCGGCCCTGCCGCGCATCTGAAAGACATGGGCATCGAGGTAAAGGCGGATCGTCCCGGTGTCGGCGCCAATCTTCAGGACCATATGGAGTTTTATTTCCAGCAGGTCTCCACCAAGCCGGTCTCGCTTTATTCATGGTTGCCATGGTTCTGGCAGGGCGTGGCCGGTGCGCAATGGCTGCTGTCGAAAGGCGGGCTCGGCGCCTCCAACCAGTTCGAGGCCTGCGCCTTCCTGCGCTCCGCGCCCGACCTGAAACAGCCTGATATCCAATATCATTTTCTGCCCGTCGCGATTTCGTATGACGGCAAGGCGGCAGCGAAAAGCCATGGTTTCCAGGCGCATGTGGGTTACAACCTGTCGAAATCGCGCGGCAATGTCACGCTTCGCTCCGCCGATCCGACGGATGATCCGGTCATTCGTTTCAACTATATGAGCCATCCCGAAGACTGGGAAAAATTCCGCCATTGCGTGCGCCTGACGCGGGAAATCTTTGGCCAGAAAGCATTCGACGAATTCCGTGGCCCGGAAATCCAGCCGGGTGAGAATATCGAGACCGACGAGCAGATCGATGCCTTTCTGCGAGAACATCTGGAAAGCGCCTATCACCCCTGCGGCACATGCCGGATGGGCGACAGGAACGATCCGATGGCGGTGGTCGATCCCGAGTGCCGCGTGATCGGCGTCGAAGGACTGCGCGTTGCCGACAGCTCGATCTTCCCGCACGTGACCTACGGCAACCTCAACGGCCCCTCGATCATGACGGGCGAAAAAGCCGCTGATCATATTCTCGGCAAAACCCCGCTGCCCCGCTCCAATCAGGAGCCGTGGGCGAACCCGCGTGCGGCTGTCAGCGATCGGTGAGGGTCAATGATAGTCATCCTCGCGCTGGTGGCGAACGGCGGCTATTGTGACGGTTTCCGGGCTGTCGATGCGAAACAGCACGATATAGCCTGATGAACCGAAAGGTATGAGGAGTTCGCGTATCAGGCTGTTGTCAGGGGATGCCTTGCGGCAGCTGAACGGGAAGTCGGTCAAAATCTCGAGGCCCGCCCTGACAGCGCGGATCGCCTTGTCCGCGACATCGATATCGTAAACAATCAGAAAATCATAAATGCGATCAAAGTCATCTAACGCTTCCTGGGTATAGCGAAGCGAATATGTCATTTGCGCTTTGCAGCCTTTGCCGCATCGAGCTTCCGTTCCATCATCGAGAGGACATCGTCGGTCGTATAGTACACGCCTGTTCGTTCAGCCTCTTCTAGCGAAGCCAAGCCCCGCGCAATGAACTCCGCCTGCGATTTACGGATTTCTACCTGCCGTCGTACGGAATCTTCAACGAAAGAGGAGAGCGTCTCGCCATCCTTCAGCACGCTTTCCGCTGCTTCGCGAAAATCGGCCGTCACCCGCAGCGAGGGAAGTGTCGCCGTTTTCATGTTGCATCTCCTTGCGTTGCAATTGCGATGCACAACTTGACCCGGCTGGATGGAATTGTCAAATGCAAAACTTGCAATCACCGTCCGGGAGGCCGATAACGAACACCCGCCTTGAACACCAATTACCGATCCGGATTGCCATGCCCGCCGATTACAAGAAGCTGAAGATGCTCCGCCGTTCCCGTGTTGTCTGGGGCTCATGGCGGGTGTGGAGGCCGAGGGCGGTTTTCTGGATAGGTGCGATTGCGGTTGGCCTTATCAGCGTCGGGTTTGCGTGGGCGGCGGATCGGGCCCAGCACCTTTTCTTCGCGGCAACCTCATCGGGGGAATGGGCGTTTCTGCTGCCGCTCATCATCACGCCGCTCGGCTTCACGCTCTGCGCCTGGCTCGCGATCACGGTTTTTCCCAATGCCGGCGGTAGCGGCATTCCGCAGGCCATCGCTGCGCGGCACCTGCGGGAAGATGCGGACCGTTCGCGGCTTCTGTCGCTGAAGCTCGCTTTCGGCAAGGTGGTGCTGACGGTCGCCGGTCTGCTCTCCGGCGCGTCCATAGGCCGTGAAGGCCCGACCGTTCAGGTTGGCGCTTCGATCATGCTGCAGGCAGCCCGTTGGGGCGGCATGGCGCAGGCGAAGGGCCTCATTCTCGCCGGTTCGGCGGCAGGCATTGCGGCGGCCTTCAACACGCCGCTTGCGGGCATCGTCTTCGCCATCGAGGAAATGAGCAAGACCTATGAATCCCGCGCCAATGGTCTGGTTCTCACTGCCGTCATCCTGTCGGGCCTTGCCTCGCTGGCTCTGGTCGGCAGCTATACCTATTTCGGCACCAGTTCAGTCATGGCGAAAACGACGATGGACTGGCTGCTGGTGCTCGTCTGCGGTGTCGGCGGTGGTGCATTTGGCGCTCTTTTCAGCTCTGGCGCCCTGCGCCTATCTGCGCGCATCCGCCGTTTCGCCCAGACCATGCCGTTAAAGCGGATGCTGGCAGTGGCGGCGGTCTGCGGCCTTGCCTCCGCGGCAATCGGAATAGTGTCTGGAGGCGCCACCTTCGGAACCGGTTACGAACAGGCGCGCGCCGCAATCGAGGGCGAGGCCGCGCCTACCTTCTTCTTCATCGAAAAACTGGCGGCGACGTTCCTTGCCATGATCTCGGGCATTCCCGGCGGCATTTTCGCGCCGTCCTTGTCCGTGGGCGCGGGTTTCGGCAGCACCATGGCCACCTTGCTCGGCACCAGCATCGGCCTTGGCGCCATCGTCGGCATGGCGGGTTATTTTGCGGGCGTGGTGCAGGCGCCGATGACGGCCTTTGTCATTATCCTTGAAATGACTGGCAATCATGAAGGCGTCATGCCCATCATGGCCGCATCGATGCTGGGATATCTGACATCGCGGCTTTTCTCCCGCGAGCCGCTTTATCATGGCCTGTCGCGGGTCTTCATCGCCCAGAGCATCCGCGCCCGACGCGCCGCTCAGGCCAGCGAAACGTAACCGTTTACGCGCGGATGCCCGCCACGCCGAAATAACCGAGCCCCGGTATCTTTACGCCGGGCCGGCTGAAATCGATGCCGGCGACAAGGCCGAGAAAATTCACCTCGAGACCGCTGCGGGCACCCGCCGAAACGCCGAACAGGCCGCCAAGCGAAACGCTTACATCCTTCCAGTCGTCGGCGATGTGGTAAAACGCGCCGTCCGGCAGATAATCGCGACCGACCGCATCCGGCGGCAGCACGACGCCGAGTTCCGGCACGCTGCGCAGCACATGGGCGACGAAGGTGTTGGAGTTGGGGCCGGGATAGATGCGATAGCCGCCCGGCTTGCCGTAGGGATAGTCGGCAATCGCCTTTTCGATCTTCGGGATCAGCTTTTCCGCTTCCGCGCCGTGAATGGCCACCACCTGACGCGGCATGTTGGAATACCAGTAGGCATCCGCCGCATAACCATTGTGGCGGATCGGCGTGCCCCAGCCCACCTTGTCATAACGGTCATAATTTGTGGCGTCCGGCTTTTTCAGCACGACCCAGGCATGGCTGGCGACCGAGCCCTTGAAACCGCCGGTCATGGCGGAAAAGACGTAGACGGCGGCTTCTCTGTTGCTGGATGCGGCCGGCAGCATGCCGGAGGACGACCATCTCGCGGCGTTCCAGCCGCGCGGATGGTCCTTCATGGCCCACAGGCCGGCCGATGCCAGCGCGGGAAGCAGATAGATAACGGCAATCGCCAGCAGCAGACGTTTTGCAAATTTCACTGATAGCCCCGTGCATCGAAAAATCAATTGCGGTATCAACCACATGAAATCAGAATTTTTTGAGGCCGCAAAAATGAACAATTCCGTTACCGTCGAAGTCACCAGGGGTAATCTGGTCGAAAGCCGCCATCATGGCCTCGCCGTGGTGGTGGATGGCGATGGCGGCGTGCTGTTTTCGGCTGGCGATATTGAGCGCGGCATCTTTCCGCGTTCCGCCTGCAAGGCCATGCAGGCGCTGCCGCTGGTGGAAAGCGGTGCTGCGGATGTCTATCAGTTCGGCAGCCGCGAACTCGCACTTGCCTGTTCCTCCCATTCCGGCGAGGACGCGCATGTGGAACTCGCCGCTTCGATGCTGGCGAAGGCGGGCAGGGACGTGGATACGCTGGAATGCGGCGCGCATTGGTCTTCCGACCAGAAAACCATCATCCATCAGGCCCGCACGCTGGAAAAGCCGACGGCGCTTCACAATAATTGCTCCGGCAAACATTCCGGTTTCATCTGCGCCTGTTGCCACGCCGGCACTGACCCTGAGGGCTATGTCGGTTACGATCATCCGCTGCAGCGGGAAATCCGCGCCACGATGGCAAGCCTGACGGGTGCTACTCTCGGCCATGACAATTGCGGCGTGGACGGCTGCTCCATCCCCACCTATGCCGTGCCGCTCAAGGGGCTGGCCCATGGTTTCGCGAAAATGGCGACGGGCAGGGGGCTGGAACCGGGCCGTGCGAAAGCCTCGCGTCGTCTCATCGAGGCCTGCATGGCTGAACCCTTTTACGTGGCGGGCACTGGCCGCGCCTGCACGAAGCTGATGCAGATCGCGCCGGGAAAAATCTTCGCAAAGACCGGCGCGGAGGGCGTCTTCATCGCCGCCCTGCCGGCAAAGGGCATCGCCATGGCGGTGAAATGCGAAGACGGCACGACGCGTGCGGCAGAAGCCATGGTTTCGGCATTGCTCGCCCGCCATTTCGATGAAGGCAGCGCCGAACAACAGGCGCTGAGCGGCATGGCGAACCGACAGATGCGCAACTGGAACGGCATCCATGTCGGCGATGTCAGGGTCGTCGGTCTCTAAATAACCTTTGACGCGGCCGTTTGCCGGCACGATGATGGTGCGCCCTGCGTGTGACGGCTATCCCTTGGTCGCCGCGGGTCGGCGTCCGTACGAGGAAGAAACGGGCGCTTCATTGCTTTGGAGGTCGCATACCCATGTTCACACTGTTTTTTTCTCCCGGTTCCTGTTCCCGCGCCAGCCATATCGTGCTTGAGGAATCCGGCCTGCCTTACAAGGCCCACCGCGTCAATTTTGCGGAAGGCGAGCAACGCTCCGAGGCATTTTTAAAGATCAATCCCAAGGGCCGCGTGCCGGCGCTGGCAACGGCAAGCGGCGTGCTGACGGAGACGCCCGCCATCCTCGCCTTCATCGCCCAGATGGCGCCTGAAAAGAAACTCGCGCCACTCGACGATCCCTTCGAATTCGCGTTGATGCAGTCCTTCAACTCCTTCATTTCTTCGACGGTGCATGTCGCCCATGCCCACGGCCGGCGGGGCAGCCGCTGGGCGAATGAGGAAAGTTCGCTGGCCGATATGAAGGCGAAAGTGCCGCAGACCATGGGCGAGTGCTTCGAACTGATCGAACACGGCATGCTACACGGCCCATGGGTTCTGGGCACCGCTTATTCGGTTGCCGATCCCTATCTTTTCGTCATGTCCGGCTGGCTGGAAAGCGACGGCGTGGATATTGCCCGCTTCCCGAAGGTGCACGACCATTTCCGCCGCATGAACGACCGGCCGGCGGTGCAGCGGGCGCTTGCGGGCGAGAGGGGTTAATAGTTACTGTCGTCATCCTCGGGCTTGTCCCGAGGATCTGCAACGTATTGATTTTATTTGACGTGGTTGGATCCTCGGGACAAGCCCGAGGATGGCGTTGAGTACGGAGGGACGTCTCCAGTCCGCGCCCAAAGCTCGTGTCAAGCCGCCTCGGCGGCCCGGCTGTCCCACATGGTCTTGAACGCCGTGCGGGCCTGGCAACGATCCAGCCAGGCTTTCAGCGCCGGATGGGCATCGAACAGCGGTTTGTGGCCCTGCGCGTAACGAACGATTTCCGCCGCGTTGAGATCGGCCACGGTGAAACGGTCTCCCACCAGATGATCATGGGTGGCGAGATGCTGTTCCAGCACCCGGAAGGGGCGCTTCAGCAGGCGGGCGGCGACGTCGATAACAGCCTTACCAGTATCGCTTTCCGACAGGCCCTCGGCGATGGCGGAGGAAATCTTCAGCGAATTCGTCTCGATTTCGGTGGCGGCGAAGAAGGACCATTGCAGCATCGCCGCATCTTCCTTCAGATCGACCGGCGCAAGCGGTCCGCCATATTTGCGGGCAAGGTAGAGATTGATGGCCATGGATTCGTAAAGCACCATGCCGTCATCCTCAATGCAGGGAATGGTGCCCATCGGGTTGACGGCGAGAAATGCGGGAGACAGCGTGTTGAGCGGCGCATCCGCAGCCAGCGGATCGGCAAGGCGGCGGGCCTGTATGACGGGCACATGCTTGAATTCTATGCCCAGTTCACCCGCGAGCCACAACGTGCGCGTGGCGCGGGAACGGTAGACACCGTAAATCGTCAACATCGAAATTACCCTTTGACCAGTTCGATGCGCCGCACGTTACGGTTTCGTCGCTTTAAAGTGAAGTTGCAGATCCCCGTGCCAACTATGATTTTTTCTGATCCGCGAATAAGTCCGTATCCGGTGACAGGCGATATTCGAAACGGTCGATAAAGCGTTCGAACAGGCGGGCGAATGTCTCCACATCCTCCGCCGGCCAGCCATCCATCACGTCCTCGATGACGCTCATCTTGGTCCGGCGCATTTCCTGCAAAAGGCTGGTGCCGAGCGGCGTAATCTCGACAATGCTGCGGCGGCCGTCTTCCTGGGAAACGCTGCGTTTCAGCAGGCCGCGTCCCACCATATCCGCCACCACCCGGCTACCGCGTGAGGGATCGATGCGCATGCCCTCGGCAATCGCACCCACGGTAACATCGCCTTCGGTGCGGCGCAGAATGTCGAGAACGTCTATATGGGAGAGTTCAAGACCCGGAGCGAGCTTGGCAAGCGCCATGCGGCCGATGATGCGGCGGCCGATCATGATGCGCATGCGCGTCATCGTATTGCCGATCCGCTTGATGTCCTCGGGCAGATCCTCGTTCCAGTTTTCCTCGCTCGCCACGCTTTGCCGTTCCTTTCATTGCCAGTTCGCGATCACATTTAGCGCGAATAACATGGATGTCAAAAACTTGCCATTGACATATATGTGCTGATAGCACACAAATTGCCGTAGCAAAACCGCCGTAGCCAACGAGATTTTTCATGGATATGTCCACCGCCCCCGTGGCGCCGCTTGTGTCGGATCATCGGCGCAGGCTCATCGTCTTTCTGTTCCTGATGCTGGCCATGTTCATGGCAACTCTCGATAACCAGATCGTATCGACAGCGCTTCCCACCATTGTCGGTGAATTCGGCGCACTGGAGCGTTTCGGCTGGATCGGCTCGGCCTATCTGCTGGCGACCAGTGCTGTCATGCCTGTCTATGGCAAGCTCGGCGATCTGTTCGGCCGCAAATATGTGATGATCGCGGCGGTCGTCATCTTCACGCTGGGTTCGCTGGCCTGCGGGCTGGCATGGTCGATGGACAGCCTGATTGCCGCCCGCGTGTTGCAGGGGCTTGGCGGCGGCGGCATCATGGTCTCGATCTTTTCCGTCAATGCAGATCTGTTCGAGCCGCGTGAACGCGCCCGCTACCAGAGCTATTCCAGCCTCACCATCATGGCGTCAGGCAGTGTCGGCCCGATCCTCGGCGGTACGATGAGCGACCTGTTCGGCTGGCGGTCAATCTTCCTCATTAACCTGCCGCTCGGCATCATCGTCATTGCAGGGCTGGCATTGATGCTGCCTTACCGCCGCCCGGCGCGCCAGCCGAAGATCGATTATCTCGGCGCGGTCCTTTTGGCGGCCACCATTGCCAGCGTGGTCTTCTGGGCTGACAGCAGCGAATTGTTCGGCTCGCTCATCGCAGCCCCCAGTCTCGGCATTATCGCGTTTGCCGTCATCGCCGCTTTTCTCTGGGTGCAGGTGGAACGCCGCGCGCCGGAACCGGTGGTGCCGCTCAGGCTCTTCAAGGACAGCACCTTTCCGCTCTTGATGATCGTCTCGCTGACCAGCGGCGGCATCGGCATCGGCATGGTCAATTATTATGCCCTGTTCCTGCAGACCACCACCGGGCTTTCGCCTTCCCATGCCGGCCTGTTCTTCATCGCCGTCACCGGCGGCATCGTCATGGGCTCGCTTTCGGCCGGACGGCTGATTTCGATCACCGGCGTCTACAAGCCCTTCTCTGTGGCGGGTCTTACCATCAACGTCATCGCCATGCTGCTCTTCACGCAGATGCATGCCGGAACGCCGCTTTGGGTGATTGCGGTCCTCATGTTGGCACAAGGCTTTGCTGTCGGGCTCGGCCAGCAGGCGCCGATCATCGGCGTGCAAAATTCCGCGCCCAAGGCGGATATCGGCGCGGCGAGCGGCGCGGTGACGCTGACCCGCATGGGCGGTGCTGCCATTGCCATTTCTGTCTATGGCGCCATCGTGTCCTCGAGCCTGAAAGGCATCGCGGTCAATATTCCCGGTGTCGGCAAGATCGAGGAACTGACGCCGAAAATCCTCTCCGAACTCCCCGCCGCCTCACAGGCCGCCGTCGCCGCGCTCTACTCGGATGCGTTTACGCCGCTGTTCTTCGCGGCCGCCGCAACCGCCGCCATCGGCCTTGCCGCGGCGCTGATGCTGAAGCCGGTGCGGCTACCGGCGGCGGTTGAGGCGAAGCCGGCCGAAGGGGCGGGGGAGTAAAGGCCGTCACGCAATACGGTTCGATGGGATTGATGCGCCTTGTTCACGTTGCTCACCATACCCTCATCCCTGTGACGAGCGCAGAATGAGGGAAAGGACGGGCCGTGCAATGTGTTTCACCATCACGGTCCTACACAACAAAAACACCGCCGCTGGAAATTTAATGCACGTTCCGCGTTATGCTCGCAGCACTTTAGATTCGCGCGGGCGGCACTATCTCAATGAATATGAAGCCGGAACAGCTGTTGAATTCCACGCCCAAGGGCCTTTATTGCCCGGCGGGTGATTTTTATATCGATCCCGTCCGCCCGGTGGCGCGGGCGCTCATCACCCACGGTCATTCCGACCACGCCCGCGCCGGCCATGGCGCGGTGCTGGCCACGCGCCAGACGCTGGATATAATGCGCATCCGTTATGGCGAGGATCTCTGCGGCAGCGAGCAGGCGGTCGCATTCGGCGAAAGGGTGGAGGTAAACGGCGTTACCGTCGGTTTCCATCCAGCAGGCCATGTGCTGGGTTCGGCGCAAATCTCCGTGGAAATGAACGGGATGCGCATCGTCGCCTCGGGAGACTACAAGCGCGGCGTGGACCCCACCTGCGCGCCCTTCGAGACGGTGCCTTGCGATGTCTTCATCACAGAGGCCACCTTCGGCCTGCCGGTGTTTCATCATCCGCTGCCGCGCGTGGAAACGGCCAAGCTGCTCACCTCCATCAAACAGTTTCCCGACCGCACCCACCTCGTCGGGGCCTATTCGCTTGGCAAGGCGCAGCGCGTCATCCGTCTGCTCCGCGACAACGGTTATTCCGATCCCATTTATATTCACGGCGCGCTGGCACGGCTGTGTGATTATTACGTCTCGCAGGGCATCGATCTCGGCGATCTGCGCCCCGCGACGCTCGAAAAAAGCGATCCCTCCGCCTTCAAGGGCGCGATCGTCGTCGGCCCGCCCTCCGCCTTTCAGGAACGCTGGGCACGGCGCTTCAACGAACCGCTGGTCGCCTTCGCGTCCGGCTGGATGATGGTGCGGCAGAGGGCGAAGCAGGGCGGAGTAGAGCTGCCACTGGTGATCTCCGACCATTGCGACTGGCCGGAACTGCTGGAGACGATCAAGGAAATTTCCCCACAGGCCGTCTGGGTCACCCATGGCCGTGAGGAGGCGCTGGTACGCTGGTGTCAATTGCAGGGTATTGCCGCCAAGCCGCTGCATCTTGTCGGTTACGAGGATGAGGGGGACTGAGATGAAAGCCTTCGCCACGCTGCTCGACCGTCTCGTTCTCACCCCGTCGCGCAACGGCAAACTGAAGCTGCTCACCGATTATTTCCGCGATACGCCCGATCCCGACCGGGGTTACGGTCTGGCGGCGATTGCCGGCACGCTGGACCTCAAGAGCGTCAAGCCGGCCATGCTGCGCGAACTGGTCATGGAGCGGATGGACGAGGTGCTGTTTAGTTATTCCTATGATTATGTCGGCGATCTTGCCGAGACCATCTCGCTGGTCTGGGGCAATATCGGTGGCGCGGATGACGCCGAGGCGCAGGACCCGCGCCTCGGAGAGGTCGTAACGTTGATGAATTCGCTGGGGCGTACCGAGGTGCGCGGCGCGGTGCGCGACCTCTTGGATCGGCTCGATACGTCCTCGCGTTTCGCTTTCCTCAAACTCGCAACCGGCAGCCTGCGCATCGGCGTTTCGGCGCGGCTGGCACGGCAGGCGCTGGCGGATTTTGCCGGCAAAGACATCACCGAGATCGAAACCCTCTGGCACGGGCTGACGCCGCCCTATACGCCGCTTTTCGCGTGGCTTGAGGGGAAGTCCGGGCGGCCGGTTCTGGCGACGCCCGCGATTTTCCATTCGGTCATGCTGGCGACGCCGGTTTCCGATGGCGATCTCGATGCGCTGGACCCGGCCGACTATGCCGCCGAATGGAAATGGGACGGTATTCGCGTGCAATTGTCCCGCGCCGGCGCCACGCGAAAACTCTATTCCCGCTCCGGCGACGATATCTCCGCCGCCTTTCCCGATGTTCTGGAGGCAATCGATTTCGAAGGCGTGATGGATGGCGAATTGCTGATTGGGGGCACGTCGCGCTCCAACAATCTCACCCGCACCTTTTCCGACTTGCAGCAGCGGCTGAACCGCAAGACGGTGACTGCGAAGATGCTGGATGATTATCCAGCCTTCATTCGCGCCTATGACCTGCTGTTCGAGGGCGAGAACGATATTCGCGCCGAAAGCTACATGGAGCGCCGCGGCCGCCTCTCGGATATTATCGAGCACGCGCCGCATGATCGCTTCGACCTCTCGCCGCTGATTGGCTTTTCCAGCTGGCAGGAACTCGATACGCTTCGTGCCGCACCGCCCGATCCTGTGATCGAGGGCGTCATGATCAAGCGCCGTGACAGCACCTACCAGGCCGGGCGCGCCAAGGGCCCCTGGTTCAAGTGGAAACGCGATCCTTATAATATCGACGCCGTCATGATGTATGCCCAGCGTGGCCACGGCAAAAGATCGAGCTATTATTCCGATTTCACCTTTGGCGTCTGGGCGGAAGGCGAGGATGGCGAACAGCTGGTGCCGGTCGGAAAGGCCTATTTCGGTTTCACCGATGCGGAGCTGGAGGTGCTGGACAAATTCGTGCGCGACAACACCGTCGAGCGTTTCGGCCCGGTGCGGGCGGTGCGCGCGACGCCGGATTTCGGTTTCGTGCTGGAGGTGGCCTTCGAAGGCATCAACCGCTCCACCCGCCACAAATCCGGCGTGGCCATGCGCTTCCCGCGCATTTCGCGGCTTCGCGCCGACAAGGTGCCGGCGGAGGCGGACAGGCTCTCGACTCTGGTGGCGATGATCGACGGCGTGGAAGGGTAAAGGCGCCTTGACCGTCCCTCATCCCCCGTGGCAGGCGCAGGAACGGAGAGACGCTGTCCCGAAATTGCCATGATGGCTGCGAATACATTGTTGTCATTCGCGAATCCGTGATTGGACAGCCTCCAGCCGCAGTGTTGAACTGCTCTAGTAACCATCCCCCGCAGGTGACCATATGGCAGACAAACGCTTTCTTTCCCAAGCCTTCGGACAGGAAAAGAGCGGCGCCATCTCGCCGGGCCTGACGCGGCGAAGCCTTGTGGCCGGCGCCATGGGGCTGTCAGCGTCCGCATTTTTACCACCCCGTGCGAAAGCGGGCATTGCTGCGCCAGAGGTGCTGCCGCTGGAGCGGCAGGATTATGCGGTGGCGCGTCGGCATTTCCACACCCATCTCCTGCGAAAAATGCCGGCACCGGAAAAATCTTCCGCGCTCGGCACGCCGCCCGGGGCGACACGGATCACCTATCCGGGCGGGCCGGACGGTTCCATTGCGCTTGCCGCGTGGCTCTCCCGCTACCAGCCCTCAAAAACGCTAAAGCCCGCCGTTCTTTTCCTCCACGGCGGCAACGCCACCGGGGACGGCCATTGGGCGCTGATGAAGCCCTATTGGGAAGCGGGCTATGTCGTGCTTCTGCCATCCTTCCGTGGTGAAAACGGCCAGAGCGGCAATTATTCCGGCTTTTACGACGAAACGACGGATGCGCTGGCCGCCGCCGCCTATCTGGAAAATCTTCCCGGCATCGACAGAAACCGCTTCTTCATCGCCGGCCATTCCAATGGCGGCACGCTGACGCTTCTGGCCGCGATGAGCCGGACGTTTCGCGCCGCAGCACCCATCTCCGCCGGCGTCAGTTCCTGGCGTTATTTCAACCGCTATAGCGACGAGATCTGTTTCGACGAGACCGACGAGCGCGAATTCATCATGCGCTCCTCCGTCTGTTTCGGCCCCAGCCTCAAATGTCCGGCGCTGCTTTTGCGGGGCACGGAGGAACGGCCTTTCGATGCCGATCACCAGCTTTTCGTGGATCGCGCCCTGACATCGGGTTTCAAGGTCGACAAAACGCTCTTGCCCGGCACCCATAATGGTGTTGTTCCGCATGCGGTCGAGGAAAGCATCCGCTTTTTCAACAGTTTCGCCTGAGGCGCCAGTTTCGCCTCCAGCAGAAAGGCCGCCGCTAGTTTTTGACGATTGCGGTTTTGGCCTGCTCCGCCCACCATGCGCCGTCCTTCTTGTCGGCATATTGGGCGCGCTTGTTGGTGAACTGCCCCTGGGTACACATTTCGCGGTAATTGCGGACAGGCAGGCCCAGTTCCTTGACGACGGCATGCACCACCGTCGGGCCGGTCATGTCATAGACGCTGACGAGCGTCCCGTCTTCGATATTCTGGGCAATACGATCGGCTATCAGCCTGAGCGCCGGGTGGCCGGGTTTTGATGCCATGAAGTAATTTGTGATTTCGCCGTCTTTCATGGCAATGAAAACGGCTTCTTCATCCGTGCCGATCACATCTTCCGGGCGAGCCGCAAAATTGGAATCGATATCGAGATAGATGCCGCCTTCCTGCAGAAGCACCAGAATACGCCAGAAATCGGCCTTGGCGGCGCCCACCTGCAGGCGGCGGAAGGCATCGGCGTAACGTCCGGGAAAATGCCGGTCGATATAGGCCTGGCACGCCTCGTCATCATGATAGCGATATTCGAATTCCGGCGTCAGCCAACGGTTGAACAGGAAATTCGCATAGATCGGCGTCGTTACCCGGTTGGAGTAATTGGTCTGCCAGATGATGCGGGGAATGGCTTTTTCCGATTTCGGGCTGCGCCTGGCGGGCCGATACTGCGGAAGCGTTTTTCTTCTGCCGGGCCGCAAAAACAGATCAATGGAGAAAATAACCTTCACGATATTGCCGCCGATTTTGATCGCGCGATACGCAATGCGGTTATAGCCAGTCTTTGCCAATGTCAGCGCTCCTGCGCGTGGAATCGTTTGTCACGCGCGTGGAAAACGGCGGTACGCGGTATGTATTGGACGCAATTAGTTTGTCAATATGCCGTAAATAAGACGGCCGGGCCTCGATGGACGAGGCCCGGCCGTCGTGCACGCAAATGGAATTTCAGCCCTTGCGGTTGAAATAGCCGAGCAGCCGCATAGCGTTGGCGGTGACCAGAACCGTCGCGCCGGTGTCGGCGAAAACGGCGAGCCACAGGCCTGAAACGCCGGTTACGGTGGTCACCAGGAAGACCGCTTTCAGACCAAGCGCGATGGTTACGTTCTGGCGGATATTGCTCATGGTGGCGCGAGACAGGCCGATGAGGCGCGCGGCATCGCCGACATTGTTGCGCATCAGCGCCGCATCCGCCGCCTCCATCGCCACATCCGTACCGGAACCGATGGCGACACCGACGCTGGCGGCAGCAAGGGCAGGCGCATCGTTGATGCCGTCGCCCACCATGACAACGGTTTTCTTTTCAGCCAGCTTGCGGATTTCCTCGACCTTGTTTTGCGGCAGCAGTTCGCCGCGCGCCTCAAGGCCCAGCTTGTTGCCGATGGCGCGTGCGGTGCGGGCATTGTCGCCCGACAGCATCAGCGAGGAAATGCCCATATCCTTCAGCGCTTTCACACCTTCGGCCGCATCCTTGCGCGGCTCGTCGCGCATGGCGAAGAGGCCGCTTGCCGCGCCGCCGGTCATCACGACAGCCACCGTCTTGCCTTCGCTTTCCAGCGCGGAAATGCGATCAGAGAGGTCCTTCGAGAGCGTTCCGACCTCAGTCGCAAAGCGCGGTGCGCCGATGAACAGCTCCTTGCCTCCGACAGTGCCCTGCATGCCGCGACCGGAAATCGCCTTGATGTTGGAGCCGGGCAGGGGCTTCACGCCGGCCTTTTCGGCATGATTGACGATGGCGCGGGCGAGCGGGTGGCTCGACTCGTTTTCGATGGTCGCGGCCTGCGCAATCAGTTCGGCCTCGTTGCCGTCAAGCGCGATCACATCCGTCACGACGGGCTCACCGAGCGTCAGCGTGCCGGTCTTGTCGAAGGCGACGGTTTCGGTGCGCGCCAGCATCTCGATGACAGCACCACCCTTCACCAGCATGCCGTGGCGTGCTGCAGCCGAAAGGCTGGAGGCAATCGCCGCGGGAACGGAGATGACCAGCGCGCAGGGGCAACCGATGAGGAGCAGCGCGAGACCGCGATAAATCCAGGTATCCCAGTCGCCGAGGCCCACAAGCGGCGGAACGACGATGGTCAGCACCGAGATCGCGACGATCAGCGGCATGTAATAACGCGAGAAGCTCTGGATGAAGCGCTCGGTCGGGGCGCGGGCATCCTGCGCTTCCTCGACCAGCGTGATGATCCGGGCAATGGTGTTGTCTTCCGGCGCGCGGTCGACACGGATGCGCAGCGAACCGTCATGGTTGATCGAGCCGGCGAAGACTCGGTCGCCCTTTTCTTTTGCGACCGGAATGCTCTCGCCGGTCATCGGCGATTCGTCGACGCTGGACTGGCCTTCCATGACAACGCCGTCGGCGGCGATACGGTCGCCGGGACGCGCCACGACCACTTGGCCAATGCGCACCTGATCGGCGGAGATCTGCCGAAGCGATCCGTTTTCTTCCACCAGCGCCGTTTTCGGCAGCAGTGAACCGAGCGCCTTGATGCCGGAGCGGGCGCGGGCGGCCGCAAAACCTTCCAGCAATTCGCCGACGGAGAAGAGCAGCACGACGATGGCCGCCTCTTCCGCCTCGCCGATGATGATCGCGCCGATGGCGGCAATCGTCATCAGCATCTCAATGGTGAAGACCGCGCCGAAACGGGCGGCGTTGACGGCGTTCTTCGCGATGGGGAAAAGCGTGGCGAGCGTCGCGACGACGAAGGCGTAACTTCCCCAGGCCGGGAAGGTCAGTTCCGCCGCATAGGCAATCGCGACCAGAATGGTGCCGGTGAAGGTGTTGCGCGCCTTGGCGGTGCGCCACCATGCACCTTTTTCGTCCGCGCCATGGGCGTGCCCTATCTCGGCGCTCTGGCTTGCGGCGGCAGGCGCGGCAGCGTGGGAGTGGCCCGCATGGTCGTGTCCGTGATCGTGACCTGAATGATCATGGCCGGAGTGATCGTGGTCATGCCCGTTGCAGGAATGGTGCTCGTGTCCCGAATGGTCGTGTGCTGCGTGATCATGCCCGGAATGGTCGTGATCGTGATGGCCACCGCATGTCGCGTGATCATGGTCATGTTCGTGCTTATGATCCGGCGTCTTTTCGCGTGCGGTCTTTTCCTGCGGCAGCAGAGCGGGTTTGAAGCCGAGCTTGCGCAGCGTGTCCTCGATTTTGTCGACCGGGGTCTTGTTCTCGGCAAGCGAGAGGTTCAGCCTTTCGCGGGCCACCGAAACCTTGACGTCGCCGACGCCGGGCAAACGGGAAAGCGCGGTTTCGATCTTGGCCGCGCAGCTGCCGCAATCCATCCCGCCGACTGAAAAGATCAGCGCGTTGCTCTTGTCGGCGCCCGTTTCGGCCTCGTCATGGTGGTGGCCGCCGCAGGAGGAATGATCATGATGATCGGCTTCGACCTTTGCAGCAGGCGCTTTGTCGCGCGGCAGCAGAGCGGGCTTGAAGCCGAGCTTGCGCAACGTATCCTCGATCTTTTCGACCGGAGTCTTGTTCTCCGCCAACGAAAGGTTCAGCCTTTCGCGAGCGACGGAAACCTTGACGTCGCCGACGCCGGGCAGGCGGGAGAGCGCGGTTTCAATCTTCGCCGCGCAGCTGCCGCAATCCATGCCGCCGACCGAAAAGGTCAGGTCCTCCGATGCTCCGTTCAAACTGCCGCGTGTCGAAATATTCATGGTTCGCTCCTGAATTCCACTCGACAGCCAATCTGGCACCTCTAGCAACTAGAGCTTCAAGAGGAAAAATGCGGTTTTTCGATTTTTTTGAAAAAACGACGCCAGCTTCGCGCCAGCCGCGGGGTCCATCATGCCGGCAGATTGGATTCCATGAAGCGGTTCAGATGATAGCACTCCTTTTGAAAAATGGTCGCCGGGCGGCCTCTCTGATGGCTCTTGCGGTTCTGCCGCTGCTGGGCGGTTGCCTTTTCGTGACGGATACGACCCGGATGGACCCGGATGTTTTCGTCAGGGAAACGGCGCCGGTGTTCAATTTCAACTCCGTCAGCTCCAATCGCCAGCCGGAACTGCCGCCGCAGCCGGGCCAGCTTTCAACCCGCCCGCCGGATCTGTTCAGAACCCGCTTCCATCAGGAATACGGTCCGCCAGTGCGCGGGCAGGGGCTGCAAGCCCCGCAGGTGCAAGGTTATAACGCCCCTCAGGGACGTGGTCAGGCCATGGCTTATGGCCTGCCGGTTTCCAATCCGCTGCACCGGGTCATATATGGCCCGATCCGCGACGATGATCGCTCGTTGCCGGCCATTCCCTATGGTCGCATCGATCCGCGTTATCTCAGGCAGGAAGTGAGCTACCAGACGGCGGAAGCGCCGGGCACCATCGTGGTCGATACGAAGCAGCATTTTCTTTATCTCGTGCAGTCCGGCGGCAAGGCGATCCGTTACGGCGTTGGGCTGGGGCGCGACGGTTATGCCTGGTCGGGTCGCGGCAAGATCCAGTGGAAGGCAAAATGGCCGCGCTGGACGCCGCCGGATGAAATGGTCAAGCGCCAGCCGGAACTCGCCTCCATCTCCGCTGCCAATGGCGGCATGACGCCAGGTCTCAACAACCCCCTCGGCGCGCGCGCGCTTTATATTTTCAAGGACGGCAAGGACACGCTGTACCGCGTGCACGGCACGCCGGACTGGCAATCCGTGGGCAAGGCGACGTCCTCCGGCTGCGTGCGCATGCTCAATCAGGATGTGATCGATCTCTATGAGCGTGTGCCGCAAGGGGGGCAGATTGTGGTTATCTGAACACGTTCTAAAAGAAAGAGTTGCCAGACCCATTCCGCCGGCGCCTTGTGACTGGCTTTTAGCGGTCGGTTAACTATTTTCGCAATACGCATGAAACGGAACAAATGACGTACAACGGCGGTATAGCCGTTCGAAATGTGGGACAACCCGGCCTTATGACAAGTACCGACACAGATTTTTCCAGACGCACCTTCCTTTCCCTTCTCGGCATCTCCTCCGCTTCGCTTCTCGCAGGCTGTGCCTCATCCGGTCCGGGAGGCGCCATTCGCCAGCAGGCAGGCGCCATCGGCAGCGATTTCCGGCAGATGTTCTCGCCGGGCGTCAGCGATGCGGAACTGGCCGTCATGTACGGCTCTGTTGAGGATGGCGGTTACGTCATTCCCGCCGTGCCCTATCAGAAGATCGACCGGCGTTATTATCGCCAGCGGGTTGTCGATCCGACCGGCGAACGCCCCGGCACCGTCGTCGTCGATACGCGTTCGCGCTTCCTTTACGTGGTGGAGCCGGGCGGCAGCGCCATGCGCTACGGCGTCGGCATCGGCCGCGAAGGTTTCGCCTGGTCGGGCGAGGGCGTCATCCAGTGGCGTCAGAAATGGCCGAAATGGACCCCGCCGGACGAAATGGTCGCCCGCCAGCCGGAACTCACCAAATATTCTTCCAAGAACGGTGGCATGCCGCCCGGCCTGAAGAATCCGCTCGGCGCGCGCGCCCTTTATATCTTCCAGAACGGCAAGGACACGCTCTACCGCCTGCACGGCTCGCCGGAATGGAACTCCATCGGCAAGGCCGTCTCCTCCGGTTGTGTGCGCCTGATGAACCAGGACGTCATCGACCTCTACGACCGCGTGCCGCAAAAGGCGCGTGTGGTGGTGTGGCAGTAAGCTGACGGAGCATCCGAACCACATTCAGTACATAAGCTGACCGAGCTGAAAAATAATGGCTGCAACACGAAACGTGCTGCGGCCATTTTTTGTTATAATGAATACGGGTTATTATGGTGATCGTTACGGCGCGGTTAGGAACGATACGTTTCAGCTTGGTGGCAGTGCGTTTGGCGGTCTAGGTGGAGTCCAGAACGGGTGGGAGCGGTTTTATGGCGGTGAAGGGGAGGATAGAATTTATGTCTCTCCAACGTCGGGCTACTCGTGGACCGCCATCATGATTGCCGATAATGGCTTGAGCAGTATTGAAAAAATTCAATTCAATCAGTTTAGCCAATGGCCGGTGGAGCCCGTCTACTTTGCAGGAAAAGTTGATTTTTCGAGTGTTAAGTACATGGATTCCAGCGTTACGATCTATGGCAGGGCGAACGATAATACGTTCATCGGCGGCAGGCTCGGTGAGACAGTTCAAGGCGATGGCGGGAACGACACGCTTTACGGCAATGGTGGCAATGACAGACTATTCGGCGACTCTACCAGTGCTAATCGCTGGATTGCGGATTTGAACGCGGCCGGGAACGATAAGCTCTATGGTGGTGATGGAAACGACTACCTTAACGGCCAAGGTGGTAACGACCTTCTGTATGGCGATGGAGGCGATGACAGTCTTTATGGTGGGACTGGAACCGACCAGCTTAGCGGTGGGGACGGCGCAGACAAGCTATTTGGTGAAGCTGGAAATGACCAGTTGCGCGGCGGAGCTGGAAACGATGTTCTCGACGGAGGCGCAGGCAGCGATTTGATCGAAGGTGGAGATGGTGAAAACGTTCTTTGGGGTGGGGCTGACGCTGACACGTTCTATTTTTCCGTCAGGAACGCGCAAGACACTATCAAAGACTTCCAGTTAGGAAGTGATAGAATACGGTTTGACACCGCGATAGCAGACGATTTTGCGGATCTTATGATTGCAGACGGTGTCAACGGACACGCCAATATTAGCGTGGACGGTTTGCAAATTGTGCTTTCTGACGTCTCGGCTGCATCACTGGTCCCTTCTATGTTTGAATTTGGCTTGCTTGCATGAGTTAAAGGGTCGGCGCTCCGTCGGAAAACCGACGGGGCACTCTCAACTTGAATACGACTGGAGTTCCGATTTTTTGTAGGCTTTTACCAAGCTCCCCATTTTGTCGAAAATTTCCAGTTCGCCGGTTTCTTTGTACTCAACCATTTTCTGCCCGTTGCCGTAATATAGCGTACCGGGTGTAACCGACACCTGACCATTTTCACCCAGTTTAAGAACTATGGCGGAACCGAAAAATTCCTTAAGCGCTTTTTCGCTGTCATGCATATACTGTCTCGACACTTCGCAATATGTTCCATCGAGAGAGTTGTTGAGTTCCGCCATTTTGACTTGGCCTTCGTAAACTCGGTCACTGATAAAATACGCGACCTGCTTTTTCACAAGCGCCTCATCCTCACCATTCGCGATGCGTTTTGCACCCCACTCAGTGTACTGGGCATCGTACTCTTCGCGCGCTGGCACAATGATTTTTGATACTTGGCGCGGACTGGCTCTCGAAGCCATGGATATTAGCTCCTTTACAATCGCTTCTGCATTCTCCGCTGTCCGTTCGATCGGCTTGATGTAAGAGGACGACATTATATACGTCGCCGCGGCGTTCATCGCGCTTACCGTTGCCTGCGGAATGGCGGCGGAGACTATCTCCTTTGTGGCAACAGTCTCCTGTTTTACTTTGGTAACGCGGGAAGCAAGCGATACGATCGTGTCAATGGCTTGCGCAGTCTTCTGCGGGCTGTCTGCGACAATATTGAGGATCGAGTTAGCGGCTCTATTCTGTGAGATGTCCCGCGTGGAAAAAATTTGATTGAGAATGGTCAATGCCATCGAATTCGCAGAGATCAAAGTCATCAATATGCCTTTTGAAATCTGCCGCAAAATGCCTTCATCGGCTTTTGGGGCTGGAAATGCAGCTGCAAATCATATTAGCTGCATAAAATATAAATGCAACTTTATCGGGAACTAGTTAATAAATCCTTTCCGACCCCTTGTTTTCAGGGGGTCAACCCCTCGAAAGGCCATCCTTCAACGCATTCACCCGGTCCCGCAGCTGGGCCAGTTCCTCCAGCCCGCAGCCGGTGGCGCCGCCGATGGCGGCCATGATCTTCACGCCCTCTTTTTTGAGGTCCGCGCCCTTGGGCGTTAAGGCCACCAGCACCTGCCGCTCGTCCACCGTGCCGCGTTTGCGGGTGATCAGCCCCGCATGTTCGAGCCGTTTCAGCAGCGGCGACAACGTGCCCGAATCGAGGCCCAGCATTTCGCCGAGCGCCTTGACGGTGGATGTCTCCTTTTCCCATAGCGCCATCATGACAAGATATTGCGGATAGGTCAGCCCGATCGGGTCGAGCAACGGCTTATAGGCGCGCGTGAAGGCGTGCGCCGCGCCATAAAGGGCAAAACATATCTGCTGGTCCAGCCTCAACAGGCTTTCCATTGTCTTCTCGTCGCCCGCTGCGTCCATTTTCCTGCTCCAAAATCAACCGGGAGGGGAACAATCAGCCCCCGCTTTCGGTTCCTGCCGCATGGATGCGCGGCGAAATTTCTTGAAAATTATCGCAAAAAACAAAATCGCATTCAATGTGCAAAATTATATTGCGCACAATTTAATTGTGGTCTACAAGATATTCACATCAACCCGAAGGAGTAAATGTCATGCCCATTCTCTACACGACCAAAGCATCCGCCACCGGTGGCCGCGCCGGCAACGCCAAGTCGGAAGACGGTGTTCTTGACGTCACCCTCACCGTTCCGAAGGAACTGGGCGGCGATGGCGCCCGTGGCACCAATCCGGAGCAGCTTTTTGCGGCCGGTTATTCCGCCTGCTTCCTGGGCGCGCTGAAATTTGTCGCCGGCAAGGAAAAAGTAAAAATTCCTGAAGACACGACTGTGACGGCGACCGTCGGCATCGGCCCGCGCGAAGACGGCGGCGGTTTCGGCATCGAAGTGTCGCTGAAGGCCAATATTCCGGGCGTCGAGCGCGAAGTTGCCGAAAAGCTGGTTGCCGCCGCTCACATCGTCTGCCCCTACAGCCACGCCATGCGCACCTCCACGGAAGTGCCGGTCTCGGTGGCCTGATCCAATTCGCGGGAGCAATCCATGTGAACAATGAGGCCGGGTTCATCCCGGCCTTCTTGTTTTCAGAAAGAAAAATGCTATATTCTTTCCAAGGAAAGGATATGCGCCATGAATATTCACGCCAAGAGCGCCATGGATCCCGCCTCACAGGGCAGGGTCGTTACCAAGGCCGTTATCGCCGCCGCCGAGCGGCTGGGCCTCAATGCCGCTCGCACGGCCGATATTCTCGGCGTTTCCGCCCCCACCGTGTCGCGCATGAAGCGGCTCGATTTCCTGCTGGAACCGGGCGCCAAATCCTTCGAGCTTGCGGTGCTGCTGATCCGGGTTTTCCGCTCGCTGGATGCGATTGCCGGCGGCGATGAGGCCGTGGCGAAAAACTGGCTGCGCAATCGCAATGTCGCGCTGAACGCCGTGCCTGCCGACAAACTGACCACCATTACCGGATTGATCGATGTCCTCTCCTATCTGGACGCCCGACGCGCTCCTGTCTGAAAAACGCACCGTATCGGGAAAATACTGGCGGCTGGTGGAAGCGCAGCATCAGGTTTCCACCATGAAACTGGTGGATACGGTGGAGGAGCAATCGCTGCTGGAAGATATTCTGGAGACCAGCAAGCGGCCGTTTCCGCCTGATTGCGCCGGTTTCGATTATCTTCTCGCCACGCCCTTCCGGTATGGAGCCGCCTATCCGCATGGTTCGCGCTTCCGTCGCGCGGGCTATACCGAAGGCGTTTATTACGCCGCCCAAAAAGTGGAGACGGCGCTGGCCGAAATGGCCTTTTACCGGCTGCTGTTTTATGCCGAATCGCCCGGAACGCTGCTGCCTGCCAATCCCGCCGACTATTCCGCCTTCGCCGCACGTATCGCCACCGATGCGGCGCTCAATCTGACGAAACCTGAACTGAACCGGGACGCTCGCCTGTGGACCGATCTGCAGAATTACGAGCCATGCCAGGCGCTGGCCGATCAGGCACGTCTGGCGAAGATCGAAGCTATCCTCTATCGCTCGGTACGTGACCCCGCCGGCGGCCTCAACATCGCGGTTCTGTCGCCGACGGCTTTTGCCGCGA
The DNA here is from genome assembly GCF_027956555.1 of Agrobacterium sp. ST15.16.055. Taxonomy (NCBI): domain Bacteria; kingdom Pseudomonadati; phylum Pseudomonadota; class Alphaproteobacteria; order Hyphomicrobiales; family Rhizobiaceae; genus Agrobacterium; species Agrobacterium sp. ST15.16.055. The sequence continues at coordinate 131,869 of NZ_JAQKGN010000010.1, read as the reverse complement.
AGACGCCGGTGGAACGGATGAGCTGGCGCATCCACCTGTCGAAAACGGGGGTGCAGGCGCTTTGCGAATTTCCGATGCGCAGAACGGGTTTTGCGGTTTTGGATTTCGCCGGCGATCCACGCCTCGCCAGCCTTTTGGGCTGACGGGCGTTTGCTTTTCAAAACCATCAGGCCGAGGCGAAAAATCCTTCGGGATCGTCGACTTCCACCAGTTTGCGCTTGTCGATCAGCCAGAAGCGGGTTCCGACAGCCCGAACGAAACGCCTGTCATGCGAGACGAACACGCAGCTGGCTTCGCGGCTGATGATTTCCGTCTCCAGCGCTTCCTGCCCCTCAATATCCAGATGGTTGGTCGGCTCGTCCAGCAGGTAGAAATTCGGCTCCGCCAGCCTGAGCGCCAGCATGGCAAGCCGCGCCTTCTGCCCGCCGGAAAGGGCGGCGATGCGGCGTTTCTGCATTTCCATGTCGATGCCTGCGCCCGCAAGCAGGCCATGGATGCGCTGGTCGCCAATGTCGAAGCGGCGGGACAGCAGTGAAACGGGCGTGCTGTCGTCATCGATCTCGGCGAGCGACTGGTCGACATATCCGGCCACCAGCGAGGGCGTCGCCTTGATACCGTCCTGTATCTGGCCTGCGCCCGATACAGCCGCCTGCAGAAGCGACATCAGTCTTGTCTTGCCGACGCCGTTGCGGCCGAGAATGACGATACGGTCGCCCTGGCGGATAAATTGCCGGCCGGTGCGAAACAGCACTGTCCCGTCCGGCGTCGAGACCGGCACATCTTCCAGAGTGACCAGAACCCTGGCATGGGTGCCGCGATTGGCGAGCTGGATCTTGCCGGCGGATCGCTCGATATGGGCGGGCCGCGCCTTTTCCTCGATCTTTTCCGCCCGCTCGCGCAATTGCCTGGTCTTGACGGTCAGCAGGTCGCTGCCGGAATTGATGCCGATATTGTTGAGCTTGGCGGCCTGCCGGCGCAATTGCTGCGCGGTTTTCATGTCGCGCTGGAAACGCCGCTCATCGGCGGCATCCTCCTCCTCCAGCGCCGCGCGCGCATGGCCATAGGGCAGGCGGAACAGCGCCGAGTTTTCCGGTCGTAGAAAGAGGGTGGTCCGGGTGACATTGTCGAGAAACGCCCGGTCGTGGCTGACGATGATGACGGCCGTATCGCGCGGCAATTCCCCAAGCCAGCTTTCCAGCACGTTGATTTTTTCGAGGTCGAGATGGTTGGTCGGTTCGTCGAGCAGCAGCACGTCAGGTTCGGTGATCCAGGCTTTGGCCAGCATGGCAAGCCTTTGCCAGCCGCCGCTCAGTTCTTTCAGCCGCCGCTCGCGGAACGGTTCGGGCACCAACATGGCATCGAAGATGATGTCGGCGCGCCAGCTGTCGCTGTCGATCGTGTCCGCCGGCAGGGCGGAAAGTACGGCATCGCGCATCGTCCGTTCCATTAGCGGCGAGGGTAGGTGCTGGTGGACGATGGACTGCGTCAGCCCGCGCAGCCGGGTGATGTCGCCGCTGGTGGGCTCCATGTCACCTGCGAGGCAGTTGAGCAGGGTGGATTTGCCACAGCCATTGGCGGCGACGATACCGATGCGGTCTCCCGTATTCACGGTGAGGCTGAGATTGGAAAAAAGCGGTTTGCCCAGAATGATTCCGAGGTTTCGCAGCGTGATGATGGTCATGATGTCGTCTCTGGCAAAGACGGACCCGTACCGTTGCCTGCGCGTGCAGGACGGGTTTCGGTTCTCGGTGATCCGTCGTGAAACTATGCGCAATGGCAGACAAACTGCGTCCTGCGCGTCCTTTTAGGCAAACCAGAGGGTGGTTGTTCCGGTCAGCCCTGCAAACGTGTCCGCAGGGCAAAAAGGTGGCAGAGCTGACGATTGCGCCAGAAGCAGGAAATATCCATGCGAAGCCTCCTTTCTTGAAACGTGTTGAACCACCTGACCATTACCAGCGGTGGTGATCCATGGCAACCCGATTAGAGAAGGGTGAAGATTTGGGAAGGGCGGTGCGGCCGGATCCATCCCTGACGGGAGGGTGACAGGTGCCGCACCGGATCATTTTACGCGGATTTGTTCAGCGCGCTGGCATCATTGTTTGCCGACACGCGCGCGCAGTTCTTCCACATGGGCGGCGATCTCGGGCGTCACGGCATCGCCGAAGTCTTCCATCTCGAACATCGGGCGGATTTCGATTTCGCTCTTCTCCAGCATCGGGTTCGGGCAGCGCTTCACCCATTCCACGGCCTCATCCATGTCCTTCACGTGCCATATCCAGAAACCGGCGACCAACTCGTTGGTATGGGGGAAGGGGCCATCGACTACGGTGCGGCTGTCGCCGTCGAAAATCACGCGTTTGCCTTTGGAGGAGGGGTGCAGGCCATCGCCGGATTGCATGATGCCGGCATTGACCAGTTCCTCGTTGAATTTCCCCATCGCCTCAATTAGCTCCGTCGTTGGCATCACGCCGTCTTCGCTGCTTTTGGTGGCTTTCACAAAAACGATTGCACGCATGATCATTCCTCCTTGATTGCGCTTTCTTCGTAGTGTCGCTCCCCGGCACGACGGCCGGATGACATTTTCGCCGACAAAAGTGGCGCCATGCCGTCAATCCTGTCAGCCGAGGTCGACAAGATCGCGGCGCAACCTTTCAGGGTCGCCGCTGCCAATCTTGGCTTCTATTTCCGCATGGGTCTGCTGCCAGATGGGGAAGGCGGCGGCGAGCACGGCCATCCCGTCAGCCGTCAGCCGCAACCGTTTGCCGCGCTTGTCCTTCGGGTCCTGCTCAATGCTGACCAGCCCGCGCCGTTCCAGCGGCTTCAGCGCCGCCGTCAGCGTCGTGCGGTCCATCGCCAGAAGATTGGCGACCGGCCCCATTGGCGGCGGCTCCGGCCTGTTCAGCGACATCAGCAGCGAAAACTGGCCATTATTGATGCCCACCGGCTTCAGCGCATTATCAAACAGCCGTGCCAGCGCCCGCGCCGCGCGCTGCGCATGCAGGCACAGGCAGGAATCGCGCACAAGAAGAGTTGTCGAAAAAGGAATCGCGTTGGCGTTTGACATGCGCTAAATATGTTGATATCAACCTAAATAGTCAAGCGGAACTTGATGCTCTGTGGCTCCATTTCTCGGATTTCAACACAGAGATGCGCGGCGCCCGCCACGGAGAGGCCAAGCCGCAGTGAAAGACGGATCCAAGGAGGAAAGATCATGTCTCATCCCGTCGTTTCGAAAGAGGAGTGGCTTGCGGCCCGCCGCGACCTGCTGGTGAAGGAAAAGGAACTGACCCGCGCCCGCGACAGGCTGAACGAGGCCCGGCGTGCGCTGCCTTGGGAAGAGGTGACGAAGGATTATATCTTCGATGCCCCTTCCGGCCCCAAGTCGCTCACGGAACTGTTCGGCGGCTGCAGTCAGCTCATCGTCTATCATTTTATGCTGGCACCGGACTGGGAGGAGGGCTGCGTCGGTTGCTCCTTTTTTGCCGATCACGTCGATGGTGCGCTGATCCACCTCAAGCATGGCGATGCGGGTTTCGTCGCCGTGTCGCGTGCGCCGCTTGAGAAGATCGAAAGCTATAAAAACCGCATGGGCTGGAAATTCCCCTGGGTTTCGGCCGAGGGCGGCGATTTCAACTATGATTATCAGGCCTCGTTCCGCGACGAGGACATGGCCAAAGGCGAAATCACCTATAATTACCGTAACATGGCGCCCTATGGCGACCTGAAGGACCTGCACGGCATCAGCGTTTTCGCCAAGGGCGATGACGGCAAGATCTACCATACCTATTCCACATACGCCCGCGGTGCGGAACAGACGCTCGGCACGCTGATGCTGCTCGACCTGGTGCCAAAGGGCCGTAATGAAGATGAGGTAATGGATTGGGTGCGTCGCCACGACCAGTACGAGGACGCGCCGAAGGCGGCGGCCTGCTGCCACTGAAAACGGACGGATGAGGAGGAGAAGACAATGGAAATGGAAATCGCCAAGCCGCAGAAGGAACATGAATTCCTCAAGAGAATCGTCGGGGACTGGGTCATGACCTCCAGTTCCGGCCATGAGAACTACGACGCCAGCGACCCGTCGCAGCAATTCACCGAATCCGTCCGCTCCGTCGGCGGTCTGTGGATCATCGGCAACGGCACCGGCAAGATGCCTGATGGTACGGATATGACGGCGGTGATCACGGTCGGCTTCGACCCGGCCAAGGGCAATTTCGTCGGCACCTGGGTAGGGTCGATGATGACCAATCTCTGGGTCTACAAGGGCTGGCTGGAAGATGACGGCAAGACCCTGACGCTGGAAGCGGAAGGCCCGGCCTTCGACGGTTCCGGCGGAACCGCTACCTATCACGACGTGCTGGTGCTGCATGACGACAATCACCGCAGCTTTTCCGGCAGCGTCAGGCAGCCGGACGGCACATTCAAGACCTTCATGACATCGGAATTCCGCCGCAAGGCCTGATGCCCGGCCGGTATTGCCCGTCGACAACAGCGCCGCCGCGTCCTGCGGCGGGTGCGCGCCGAACACCTCGCCAAACCGTCCACAGGAGACGACAATGTCCGATACGCATGGAAAATTCATCTGGGTTGAATTGATGACGCCCGACATGGAAGCGGCCGCCCGCTTTTACGGTCATGTCGTCGGCTGGCAGACCAAGGATTTCGGCTCGCCGGAAATGCCCTATCTCGTGCTGGAGGCCGACGGCTGCGGCATGGGCGGGGTCATGGAACTGACCGACGAACACAAGGGTCAGGGCATTCCGCCCAACTGGACCGCTTATGTCGATGTCGACGATGTGGACGCCACGGCGAGGCTTTTCGCCGAGAAGGGCGGCGCGGTCAGGCGTCCGCCGCAGGATATTCCCGAAATCGGCCGCTTCGCCGTTGTTGCCGATCCCTTCGGCGCGGTGCTCTGCATCATGACGCCGCAGCCGATGGAAACCGGCGGCTTCCCTGAAGACAAGCAGGCAAAGCAGGGCCATGTCGGCTGGTATGAACTCTTCACCGACAATGTCGACGAGGCCATGGCCTTTTATGGTGAGGTCTTCGGCTGGACCAAGGACCACGATTTCGACATGGGCGAAATGGGCCCCTACCGCATCTTCGCCCATAACGGTAAGGCCGTCGGCGGCGTCATGAAACGCATGCCGGAGGTTCCCGTCTGCCATTGGGGTTATTACTTCAATGTGGACGGTATCGATGATGCCGTCACCCGCGTCAGCGCCGGCGGCGGACAGGTCGTCAACGGCCCGATGGAAGTGCCCGGCGATAGCTGGATCGTCAATTGCGTCGATCCCCAGGGTGCCTATTTCTCGCTGGTTTCCCAGAAGAAGTAATCATGTTTTTCCGACGATCTGCCGGGGTATTATCCGGCAGATCAGCGCTCCCTCGACAAGCGGACATGATCGATGAAGGCGCGCAGCTTCGGCGCGAGGTTTCGACGGCTGGGGTAATAGAGATAGAACCCTGCGAAGCTGGGTGAATAGTCTTCCAGCATGGGAACAAGCTCTCCGCGCTCCAGATAGGGCCGGAACGTCTCTTCCATGCCGAAGGTGATGCCCGCACCGGCACAGGCGAGCTTTATCATCAGTTGCATGTCGTTGGTGGTGAAATCAGGCTCCACCGCCACGGCAAATTCCCGGCCGTTTTCCGCAAATTCCCACCTGTATGGCGCCACGCCCGGGCGGGGTCGCCAGCCGATACACCTGTGCTCTATCAATTCGCGGGGCTGCGTCGGCAGGCCGAAGCGGTTCCGATAGTGCGGCGAGCACACGGCCAGCTGCCGCTGTGGAACCGAGACGGGAACGGCGATCATATCCTGTTCGATAAGCTCTCCCAGTCGCACGCCCGCGTCGTAATGCTCTGCAACGATATCGAATTCCTCATCCGTCACGACGATATCGAGCTGCACCTGTGGATGCGACTCGGCAAAACTCGCGAGCAGGGGGCCGGATAAGAAGCGCTCGGCAATGGAGGAAACGGCGAGCCGAAGCTGACCGCGCACCGTGCCGCCGAGCGATGAGGCCGCCTGCGCTGCCCGCGAGATCGCGCCTATGGACGGCGAGGCATCGGCGTAAAGCTGCTGTCCCGCTTCCGTCAGGCTGACGCTGCGGGTGGTCCGTTGCACCAGCGCAATTCCCATTGTTTCTTCGAGCTTGCGAATGGTCTGGCTGACAGCGGAACGGGTCACGCCCAGCCTGTCGGCAACGGCGCGAAAATTCCGTTCCTCGGCAACAAGGCAGAATGTCGAGACAGCGTTGAGATCAATATTCATTGGTTAGAAATTCTATCCATTGAGTTAATTATTGACGAGGTTATCACGACAATGCCTGAGCGTTATCTTCCCTGCAACGGTCGGTTTCGAAAAAACCGGCCGTAACAGCAAGGAGATAGCCATGACACTGAACAAAGTTGTTCTCATCACCGGTGCATCGAGCGGGATCGGTGAGGGGATTGCCAGGGAACTGGCCGCCGCCGGCGCGAAGCTGGTGCTCGGCGCGCGCCGGCTGGATCGCCTCGAGACACTGGCCGAAAAGCTGCGGCGGACGGGGGCTGACGTCGTCGTCCACCCGCTTGACGTGACCGACAGGCACAGCGTCGAGGTCTTCGCGGAAGCGGGGCGCAAGGCTTTCGGGCAGATCGACGTTATCGTCAACAATGCCGGCATCATGCCGCTGTCGCTGATGTCGTCGCTCAAGGTCGATGAATGGGACCGGATGATCGACGTCAACGTCAAGGGCGTGCTTTATGGCGTCGCCGCCGTGCTGCCGGAAATGACGGCGCGTGCCTCCGGCCATATCATCAACATCGCCTCTATCGGTGCGCTCGCCGTTTCGCCCACGGCAGCCGTCTATTGCGCGACGAAATTTGCGGTTCGCGCCATTTCGGACGGGCTGCGTCAGGAAAACCGCGACCTGCGGGTCACCTGCATTCACCCCGGCGTGGTGGAAAGCGAACTTGCCCACACCATCACCGATCCGGCGGCTGCGGAATTGATGCAGACCTATCGCGCCATTGCCCTGAAGCCCGACGCCATCGGCCGCGCGGTGCGTTACGCCATCGAGCAGCCCGACGATGTGGACGTCAACGAAATCGTCGTGCGACCCACCGCCGCCTGAGGAGGATGTGGCAATGAATATTGTTTCAACGTCAGTTGCGGTTCTGCTCGCAGCGGCTTCCGCCGAGGCCGAGACCCGCAAAGTAGATAACGCCATGGAGCTGACAATGACCGAAACCGCTGAAGTCAAGAACCACCCTTATGTCGGCATGTGGGTCACCGGCGATGGGCACGTCCGTCAGGAGCTTTTGCCCAATGGTCGTTATGACGAGGCGCGAGGCAGCCGCAAGAGCGCCTATCGGGGACGATATGAGGTGAAGGGAAACCACATCGATTATTGGGACGATACCGGTTTTACGGCGGACGGTGAATTCGTCGACGATGTGCTCCATCACGGCGGCATGATTTTCTATCGCCAGAAGTGACCGCGACGCCAATAAAGCGCCGCCCGTCTCATCGAGAACGGGCGGCGTCTCCATTTAGCGCTTCAGACTTCCCAGAATCCCGCGCACGATGGCGCGGCCGACGGAGGTGGCGACCGAACGGGCAGCACTTTTCATCGCCGCCTCGATCACCGTTTCGCGCTGGTAGCCGGACCGGCGGGCGCCGCCGCTGCGTGAGCCGCTGGAATTTTGCGCGGGTTCGTCATCGCCAAAACCGGGCAGGCGCCAGCGGCCGGAGGCGTTGTCGGACTGGTTTTTGGCGTTTTCCTCTTCCGCGCGCCTGGCGGCCTCGGCCTCTGCCGCCTTCTGGGCGCGGGCCGCGAGGATTTCGAAGGCCGATTCCCGGTCGATATCCTTGTCATATTGCCCGGCGACGGGGCTCACATCGATCAGGGACTTGCGCTCCGCATCCGTCAGCGGCCCGACACGGCCGGATGGCGGACGGACCAGCGTGCGCTCGACAATGGAGGGGGCGCCCTTGTCGTGCAGGGTGGAAATCAGCGCCTCACCGGTGCCGAGTGTGGTGATGGTGTCGGCGGTGTTGAAGGCCGGGTTCTGGCGGAAGGTGTCAGCCGCGGTGCGCACCGCCTTCTGCTCGCGCGGGGTGTAAGCGCGAAGCGCGTGCTGCACGCGGTTGCCAAGCTGGGCGAGAACGGTTTCCGGCACGTCGAGCGGGTTCTGCGTCACGAAATAGACGCCCACGCCCTTGGAGCGGATGAGCCGCACGACCTGTTCCACGCGCTCGACCAGCACCTTCGGCGCGTCGTTGAACAGCAGATGCGCCTCGTCGAAGAAGAACACCAGTCGCGGCTTTTCCGGGTCGCCCACTTCCGGCAGCTCCTCGAACAGTTCCGAAAGCATCCAGAGCAGGAAGGTGGCGTAAAGGCGCGGGTTCATCATCAGCCGGTCGGCGGCGAGAACCGAAATCGTGCCGCGCCCATCCGTACCCACACGCATGATGTCGGCGATTTTCAGCGCCGGTTCGCCGAAGAAATTCGCCGCACCCTGCTGTTCCAGAACCAGCAGCCCACGCTGCAGCGAACCGACCGAGGCCTTGGAAATCAGGCCGAACTGGTTGGAAAGCTCGGTTGCGTTTTCGCCCATATAGTTCAGGAGCGATTGCAGGTCCTTGAGATCGAGCAGCGGCAGCCCGCCCTGATCGGCGATCTTGAAGGCAATGTTGAGCACGCCTTCCTGCGCTTCGGAAGCGTCCATCAGCCGGGCGAGCAGCAGCGGCCCCATCTCGGCGATGGTGGCGCGCACGCGATGGCCTTTTTCACCGTAGAGATCCCAGAAGATCACCGGCGATTTGCCATAGGCAAAATCGGTGAAGCCGATCTGTTCAGCGCGTTTCTGCACCCAGTCCTTGGCTTCGCCCTCAGCGGCGATACCGGAAAGGTCGCCCTTGATATCGGCACAGAAAACCGGCACGCCGGCCTTTGAAAAACCTTCGGCCAGCACCTGCAAGGTCACGGTCTTGCCCGTTCCCGTCGCGCCGGTGATGAGGCCGTGGCGGTTGCCGAATTTCAGTTCGAGATATTCGCCCTTGTTCAGGCTGTCGTCCGGATTGCGGCTGGTCCCGATATAGAGCTGTCCGTCCTGCAACATCGACCATTTCTCCTGCGGCTGGTGCCTGACCCTTAAAATCGCGGTGGATTTTGTAAAAGTCATGTCCGAATTTAAAGCGTCACCACCATGTTGTGGCCACTTCTGACGATAGCGGCCTTTTCATAGTTTGGTTGTGATGATCTTATAAGGACAGTTTCAAGGCGCAACAACTGCTTGATGGCGATGAAGAAAAACCGCCTGGTGAAAGTTGCCGCACCTGTCCGTGGCCGCTTGAATGCGGCTCCATATTGTTTTACGTTGACGTTAACGTCAGTTATTCGATGTTGGCGTCGTTTTTCAACAGGAGGCAAGAATGAACGAAGTCGTGAGCCAGATCGCCGAGAAGGCGGGAATAAGCCCCGAGCTGGCCGAAAAGGCCATTGGCATGATTCTCGGTTTTCTTCAGCGTGAGGCCGCAGACGGCCCGATCGCCCGCATGATCGAAGCCATTCCCGGCGCCAGCGAACTGGTGGCGCAGTTTAATGGCGAAGGTGCGGGCGGTGGCGGTCTGCTCGGCGGCCTGATGAGCGCGATCGGCGGCGGCGGCATCATGGGGCTGGGCCAGCAACTGATGAGCCAGGGCCTAGGCATGGGCGAAATTTCCACCATCGCCAAGGAAACCATCGCCGTTGCCCGCCAGCATGCGGGTGATGAGGTCGTCGACCAGGTGATTGCCTCGGTTCCGGGCCTCAGCCAGTTCGCCTGAGGCGAAACTACTCAGTAGCGGGGCGCGGCGGCTGTTCATTGAACAGGCGCCGCGCCTCTTCTATTTCGGCATGGTGTGTTTCCGCCCATATCCACACGCCGCAAAAGGCGCTGCCCAGCGTGCGGCCGAGGTTCGTCAGGCCGTAATCTACATGCGGCGGGATGACGGGATGCACGGTGCGGCGCACCAGCCCGTCGCTTTCCATCTGCCGCAGCGTTTTCGTCAGCATCTTCTGGCTGATATTGCCGACCAGCCTGCCGATCTGCGTGAAGCGCAGCGTGCCATGTTCTTCCAGCACTTCCAGAATGAGCATCGTCCATTTGTCGGCGACCTTGGCAATGATGTCCTGAACCAGCGCCTCTATTGCCGGATCGGTATCCGTGGGCGGCGGAACCTTGCGCCGGCTCTCGATGGCCGGGTCGGCGGCGTGCCGTTTCATTTCACACTCTCCTTTTGGTAAGTATAAATCTTTTGGGTGCCTACTTTCGATTAGAGAGCATAATAGCTAACTTCCTTTCAGCCAACAAGCAAAGGATGTTGCAATGAAAATCGCTGATAACACCATTCTCATCACCGGCGGCGGTTCCGGCATCGGCCGGGCGCTGGCGGAGGCGTTTCACAAGGCCGGCAACCGGGTCATCATTTCCGGCCGCCGCAAGGCCGTGCTCGACGAGGTGACGGCCGCCAATCCTGGCATGGCCTCGATGGTGATGGACGCGACGGACGCCGCGGGCATCCGCGCGTTTGCCGAAGCTCTGGTGAAGGCCCATCCGACCCTCAACGCCGTCATCAACAATGCCGGCATCATGCGGCCGGAAGACATCGCCGCAGCACCGGATTATCTCGACACGGCCGAAGAAACCATCGCCACCAATCTTCTCGCGCCCATTCGCCTGACGGCGGCGCTTCTGCCGCATTTCCTCAAGCAACCTGCCGCAACTGTTTTGACGGTCTCTTCCGGCCTCGCTTTCGTGCCCATGGTGCTGACCCCCACTTACAGCGCCACCAAATCGGCCATCCACGCCTATTCGGTCGCGCTGCGCGAGCAGTTGAAGGAAACGCCGGTAGAGGTCATCGAAATCGTGCCGCCCTATGTGCAGACGACGTTGATGGGCGAGGGGCAGGCGAGCGATGAAAGGGCCATGCCGCTCGACGCTTTCATTTCCGAGGTGATGGATATTCTTGAAAATCGCCCGGATGAGAAGGAAGTGGTGGTAGAACGCTGCAAGCCTTTGCGTTTTGCCGCGCAGAACGGCAATTTCGATCAGGTCTTCGCCATGATCAACCATATGCATCCGTAAAGGGCAGCATCTGTCGCGACTGGACATCCTGTGATAGCGTCGCGCTCTTATTTGTGGAGCGCGCGCATTCATGGCCCAAGGCCGGTTCCTGATGCCGAAAACCAGTCTGCCCGGCGTCGTCGCCGTGGCGGCGGATAGCGACCGTTCCTTTCCGCGCCATATGCATGATCAGTTCGGCATCGGCCTCATCCATCGCGGCGCGCAGAAATCGCTCTCCGGCCGTGGCATGGTGGAAGCGGGCGCCGGCCATCTCATCACCGTCAATCCGGGCGAGGTGCATGACGGTATTCCGCTCGGGGAGGGCGGCCGTGCATGGCGGATGCTCTATCTCGACATCGATATCGTCCGCGACGCTGTTGCCGATATCGGCGAGAAGGATCGAGGTTCGTTCGAATTCGCCTATCCCGTCGATATCAGGCCGCTGGCGAAGCGGTTCAATGCAGTCTTTGCAGCCATGACGGCAAGGGAACGGCCGGGCGAAACCCTCGATAGTGACGAGACCCTGCTGACGCTTCTGGCGGGTGCGATGGAGACCCCGGCCAACTCGCCTGTCGTGGCGGCGCCCGCCACCATAAGGCGGGCGAAAAGCAGCATCGATGACGACCCCGCCCGGCCGTTCCGCCTTGCCGATCTGGCAAGGGAGGCCGGCATGAGCCAGTTCCGCTTCCTGCGGGCTTTTGCGAAGGCCACGGGCCTGACGCCGCACAGTTACCTTCTCCAGCGCCGCGTCCATCTGGCGCGCCACGCGCTGGCTGGCGGCACCTCGCCCGCCGAGGCTGCCTTTATTGCCGGTTTTGCCGACCAGAGCCATCTGAACCGCGTTTTTGTGCGACAATTCGGCGTGACGCCGGCGGTTTATCGGGCGGCACTTTCGTAAGGCATGTTAGCGCAAATGGGGAATAGCCTTATGCGCCAGCCTCGGGATCCGGGGGAGCGCGGGACGCACCTCTCCACCCTCATCAAGTCAGTCGTATTTTCTCGTTTTGAAGTGAGCTGGAATGAACGGAACCGGACGGAACCGGACGAGGCCGACACCGTAGCCTCTCACTTTGGCACCGGCCTCCGAGCACCAATGCTGCAATTTCATCCAAGACACCCGCCCCACGCATCATCATGCTCCTGTCCTCCACCCACAGGACATACCCGCACCATGACACCCGAATTCCTCATCACATCCTTCATTGTCGCTGCCTCTCCCGGAACCGGCGTGGTCTACACGCTGGCCGCAGGCCTCTCGCAGGGGGCGAGGGCGAGCGTCGTTGCGGCCTTTGGTTGCGCGCTTGGCATCGTGCCGCATCTGCTCGCCGCCATCACCGGCCTTGCCGCCATTCTGCACACCAGTGCGCTGGCTTTTGGCGTGGTCAAATATCTGGGGGTTGCCTATCTGCTTTATATGGCGTGGAACACGCTGCGGGAGGAGGGTGCGCTGAAGATCGACGATACCAGAGAACCCCGGAAGGCCGCCCGTATCATCGGGGAGGCGATTCTCATCAATCTGCTGAACCCGAAACTGTCGATCTTTTTTTTCGCCTTTCTGCCGCAGTTCATCGCGCCGGATGAGGCTTTGCCGACATGGCGCATGATCGATCTCGGGCTGATCTTCATGGCCATGACGTTTCTGGTCTTTGCGCTTTATGGCTGTTTCGCCGCCTCGGTCCGGCGGCAGGTGGTGTCGCGCCCGGCGGTCCTCGCCTGGCTGCGGCGCAGCTTCGCGGCCGCTTTCGTGGCGCTGGGTGCGAAGCTGGCCTTGACCGAACGATGAGACCAAAGCGGAGGGGAGGCCGCCTCAATCGTCCCAGTCGGGCGCGAGGTGGCCGGGATTGACGATGCGGCCATTCGGCTTTGCAAGCGCGTGGATCGCCCGCATTTCCTCTTCCGTCAGCACAAAATCGAAAACATCGAAATTTTCCTTGAGGCGGCTTTCCGTCGCCGTCTTGGAAAGCGCCACGATATCCGGCTGCTGCACCGCCCAGCGCAGGGTCACCTGCGCGGCGGTCTTGCCGTGTTTTGCGCCGATATCCTTCAGCACGGGATCGTTCGGCACCTTGCCGTCGGCCATCAGATAATAGGCCGTCACCGACATTCCATGCTTGCGCGCCGCCGAAATCACCTTCGTCTGGTCGAGATAGGGGTGATATTCGATCTGGTTGGTGGCAAGCGGCGTGTCGGACAGTTTCACCGCCTCTTGCGTCAGCGCCACGTTGAAGTTGGAAATGCCGATATTGCGCGCCTTGCCGGCCTTGCGCACCGCGTTCAGCGCGCCCATGCGCTCGGCAAGCGGCACATCGCTCTTCGGCCAATGCAAAAGCAGCAGATCGACATAGTCGGTCTTCAGCTTTACAAGGCTTTCATCGACGGAAGCGAGAAAATCGTCGTGGCGGAAACGGTCCACCCAGACCTTGGTGGTAAGAAAGATATCATGTCGGGAAATGCCCGATTGCGCGATGACCTCGCCGACGGCGCCCTCGTTCTTGTAAATCTGCGCGGTATCGATATGGCGGAAGCCGAGTTTCAGTGCCTCCGGCAGAATGCGCCTGACATCGTCTTCCGGAATGCGGAAGGTGCCGAAACCGAGGGCGGGAATATTCGCGCCATTCGCGCTGACGTCATACATGGATATTTCTCCTGTCATTGAAGTGATGGCCGGCAGAGACAGCCGGTGGGGGACGTTTCCTTACTAACTCGTTACAGCGTAATCGGTTTCAAGGTTTTGCCATAGCGGGAAACCGCGCTCGTTGCGGATTGGTCGTTCCGGCGCTACCAGTCTCAACCGCGTCGCGCCCTGGCGAACCAGGCAAGTTCAACGCAGGAGTATCAAGTGTCACGCTCACAACGGCTTCTCGATCTGTTGCAGATCCTGCGATGCCACCGCATGCCGGTCAGCGGCGCGGCCCTTGCCGCTGAGACTGGCGTCAGCCTGCGCACGCTCTACCGCGATATAGCGACGCTTCAGGCGCAGGGTGCGGATATCGAAGGCGAGGCGGGCGTGGGTTATGTGCTGCGCCCCGGTTTCCTGTTGCCGCCGCTGATGTTTTCGCAGCAGGAAATCGAGGCGCTGGTACTCGGCTCGCGCTGGGTGGCGGGTCGCGCCGATGCGGGATTGGCGCAGGCCGCCCGCGCCGCTCTCGTCAAGATCGGCGCCGTCCTGCCCGATGCGCTGCGCGAGGAACTCGATCATTCCACCCTGCTTGTCGGTCCGGGGCAGGGCCTTGCGGCCATCCATGTCGATCTGGCGGCCATTCGCGATACGATCCGCAAGGAAAGCCGGGTCGCCATCACCTATCGCGATGAAAAGGGAGACCTGACGGAACGGGTGATCTGGCCTTTCGCGCTTGCTTTTTTCGATCTGGTGCGGGTGGTGCTGGGCTGGTGCGAGACACGGCAGGACTACCGTAATTTCCGGGCCGACCGCATCGAAGATTTCCGTCCCCTCGACAGCCGTTATCCGCGCCGCCGCCAGGCGCTGCTGAAAGAATGGCGCGAACGGGAAAAACAGCGGCGGCGGCATCATGCTGACAAAAATTGACAGCAGCGGGGTCTAGAAACCGTTCATCCGCAACACAGGAGAACAGCCATGACCCACCCTGATTTCACCATCCTTTACGTCGACAACCCGCCGGCCAGCACCGAATTTTACAAGGCCCTGCTGGGTGTCGATCCCGTCGAATCTTCCCCGACATTTTCCCTCTTCGTCCTTGCCAATGGCATGAAGCTCGGCCTCTGGTCGCGGCACACCGTGGAGCCCATGGCATCGGTGACAGGCGGTGGCGGCGAGCTTGCCTTCCGGGTCGAAAACGATGTGCAGGTGGATGAGACTTTTGCCGGGTGGAAGGCAAGAGGCATTGCCATGCTGCAGCAGCCCGCGAAAATGGAGTTCGGCTACACCTTCACGGCCGCCGACCCGGACAGCCACCGTCTCCGGGTCTATGCCTTTGCTGGTTAGAGAGAATGCGTTGAGGACTTTTTGGCTAAGGAAGCCTGACCTTTTTCATCGTACTCCGTATCCCGTACGCTCCTCATCCCTGTGCTTGTCACAGGGATCCAGCCAGCCCAAGTCCTTGGGCTGAGAGGACACTCCCCGCCGCGCAGACGCGCGTCGGCTGGATTCCTGTGACAAGCACAGGAATGAGGATTGAGAGGATGCGCCAGTATGCGAAAAACGCGGCATCGTGTAGCGTGCCCTACTTCTTCACCGCCACCACAAAAAGCCGTGGAAAGCGCAGGAGCAAACGGCCGTCCGCCATCGGCGGATAGGCCGCCGTGATGCGCCGCGTGTAATCGGCGAGGAAGGCTTCGCGGTTTTCCTCGCCGACGGCGGTGAGATAGGGGCGCAGTCCCGTGCCCTTGACCCATTCGACGATGCTTTCCGCATCCTTCATCGGATGATTATAGATGGTGTGCCACACATCCACCCGCGCGGATTTCGGTGTCAGCGCATCGAAATAATCCGAAGGCGCGGGCAGGGGTTTGCGGCGCAGCCTGCCATCTGCGAACGTGTCCTTCCAGGGCCCGTTCGCCCCGGTCTCCTCCATGGCGCGATGCGTCGGTTCCTGCAGGTTGTCAGGCATCTGCACGGCCAGAACGCCGCCGCTTTCCAGCTGGTCCATCAGTTGCGAAAGAACGGCGAGATGATCCGGCACCCATTGGAACACGGCATTGGCGTAGAGCAGGTCTGCCTTCTGCGCCGGCTTCCACGTGGCAAGATCGGCCTTTCCGAAACTGGTGGTGGGCAGCCGGTCCGCCGCCTTTTCCAGCATGTCGTCATCGCTGTCGATGCCGGTAATGACATTGACGCCGTAACGGTCGGTCAGAAGCTCGGTGGAATTGCCGGGGCCGCAGCCGAGGTCATAGCCGTTCAGCACCCGCTCCAGCGGCACCTGCGCCAGAAGATCCCGCGCGGGACGCGTCCGCTCGTCTTCGAATTTCAGATATTGCTGTGCGGACCATACCATTATTTTTCTCCTGCAGACTGCCGTCAGATCCTCAGCATCGCATGGGCCACATTGCCCCGCCATCATCCGATCAATGAATTATGGTGATGAATTCATTCATCAAGCTTTTGTTTCACCTTATAAAACGTACCTGCGGGGCCGTCGCTTTGTTATTTTCCATCAAAATCAGAAATCACTGCAATTAAAACTTGACCTCGTCAGGGGAGAGGCATTCACTCCGGCCGATTTCCAGCACACGCCCAGTTGAGAGCGCGCAGCGTTCTTCATCCGGCAATGAATCAGAAAAAAAGACGGAGCGTTTTATCGAACGAAAACGCTTGAGACAGGAGACCATCATGAGCGTCGATACCGCACCCCGATCAACCACCTGGACCTATGTTGACGGTCAATGGCTGCCCGGCAACCCGCCGCTCATCGGCCCGACCTCGCATGCCATGTGGCTGGCCTCCACGGTGTTCGACGGTGCCCGCTGGTTCGATGGCGTGGCGCCCGATCTCGATCTGCACTGCCAGCGCGTCAATCGCTCCGCCGCCAATATGGGCATGAAGCCGACCATGACGGCCGAGGAGATCGAGTCCCTGGCGCTGGAAGGCGTCAAGAAATTCGACGGCAAGACGGCGATCTACATCAAGCCGATGTATTGGGCCGAACACGGCATGCCCGGCAGCGTCGTGGCGCCCGATGCCGGTTCCACCCGTTTTGCGCTCTGCCTGTTCGAAGCGCCGATGGATGCCGGCAAGCCGCTGACGCTCACCGTTTCGCCGCTGCGCCGCCCTTCGCCGGAAACCGCCATGACCGACGCCAAGGCCGGCAGCCTTTATCCCAATAGCGGTCGCGCCATTCTGGAAGCACGCTCGCGCGGTTTCGACAATGCCCTGATGCGCGACATGAACGGCAATGTCGCCGAATCCGCCTCGGCCAATATCTTCATGGTCAAGGACGGCGTCGTCCTTACCCCGGTTCCCAACCGCACCTTCCTTGCCGGCATTACCCGTTCGCGCGTGATCGGTCTTCTGCGCCAGGCCGGTTTTGACGTGCGCGAAGCGACGCTTTCGGTCGAGGATTTCCGGGAGGCCGATGAAATATTCTGCTCCGGCAATTATTCCAAGGTTTCGCCCGTCGTGAAGCTCGATGATCGCGAATTGCAGGCAGGCCCGGTCGCGCGCAAGGCGCTTGATCTCTACATGGACTGGGCGCGTCTCGGCGCGGATGTTTAAGGCCGGGTAAACCCCAATTTTTCAAAAAGCCGCGGCGGGCTCATCCCTGCCGCGGCCTTTTATTTTGAACCGCATTATTTCCCATAAAAATTCAGGGGAATTTAATCCAATTTTAGAGGACCACTGGTTAGCTTGCGGCATTACCGATCCGGGCTAATGGGGGCCGCCAAATGTCTTTCAGCATTCGTAATATACTTGTGGGATTTTTTCTGCTCGTCGGCATCGCGCTGGCGGGCTTCGTGGGCAATGGCATGTTGCAGTCCGTGCAGCGTGCCCGCAGCTTTTCGGAGGTGGCGCAGCTCGTTTCGCTGGACAGGCTGCTTTTCAACGCCTTGCTGAACTTTCGCAGCGAACGCGGCAACAGCGCCTCGGCGCTGACGGTCGACCCGGCGAAGACGGCCAGTACCATCGCCAGCGTGCAGGCGTCGCGCCAGAAGGTGGATGCCGCCATGGGCGCCTTTCTCGAACAGTCCGCCACGCTCGATCAGGCTGGCCTCAAGGCCCCGCTTGCCCGCGTGAAGGATGTCTACACGCAATTCCTGGAGCTGCGCAAAAAGGTTGACGCCAACGTGACCCTGCCGCTCGACCGTCGTGAAAACGGGCTGGACAAGACCGTGCTGGCGCTCGGCCAGGATTTCCTGACGGCGCTAGAAGCGGGCTCTACGGCGGTGGAAGGTGAGGTTCGTTCGCTGGACCAGAGCCTGACCGGCCTCATCCAGTTGCGGTCCTATGGCTGGTCGGCGCGAGCGCTCGGCGGCAGCGCCACCGTTGTCATCAATGCGGTCGTGGCCCAGCAGCGGCCGCTGACCCCGCAGGAAACCCAGCAGCTTGGCAATTTCGATGCCGGCGCGGCTTTTGCCTGGAAAGCCACCGGCGACCTCGTCGCGCATGAATCGACGCCGAAGGCACTGAAAGATATCTATGCCGTTGCCGACAGAACCTATTTCAAGGGTGATTTCGTCGCGCAGCGCGCAAAGCTGATCGACGATCTGAACAACGGCCGCACGCCAACCTTCACCATCGATACATGGCGCAATACCGTCACCGAAAGCCTCGATACGGTTGCGAAAATCGCCTCTGAAGCGATGGATGTTCTCAACGCCAATGCCGAAAAGGCGAGACAGGACGCCTTTATCGGCGCGATGATCTATCTCGCCGCGTTCATCCTCACACTTGGCATCTGCATTCTCTGCCTTGCCGTCATCGTCGGCCGCGTCACCCGTCCCATCAGCCGCCTGACAAATGCGATGATGGAATTGTCCACCGGCAACCTGACCATCGATGTGCCCGGTGCAAAACGCGGCGACGAGATCGGCGAGATGGCCCGCGCCGTGGAAATCTTCCGCGAGGCGGCCGTCCGCAACAGGCAGCTGGAAGCCGACGCCGTCGCCAACCGGGAGCAGGCCGAACGCGACCGGGCCGAACTGCAGCAGCGTGCGGAGGCGGAGGCCGAAGAGCGGCTCAATCAGGCGACCGGTTCGCTGGCAAGCGGTCTTCGCCGGCTTGCCTCCGGTGATATGGTTTGTGAGATCGCCACGCCGTTCGCACCGCAATTCGAGGCGTTGCGGCACGATTTCAACAGCTCCGTGCACCAGCTGCGCGAGGCGCTCAGCAGCGTCGGCCAGTCCGTGCAGACGGTGAATGGCGGCGCTCACGAGGTGTCGTCGGCCTCCGACGATCTTTCCCGCCGCACCGAGCAGCAGGCCGCTTCTCTCGAAGAAACCGCCGCTGCGCTGGAAGAGATCACCGCCAATGTTTCCGCCACCTCCAAACGGGCGAGCGACGCGCGCGACACGGTGCGTGAGGCAAGGACAAAGGCCGATCTTTCCGGCAAGGTTGTGCGCGATGCTGTCGCCGCTATGGAGCGCATCGAACATTCCTCGCGCCAGATCGGCCAGATCATCGGCGTCATCGACGAAATCGCCTTCCAGACCAACCTTCTGGCGCTGAATGCCGGCGTCGAGGCGGCACGGGCGGGCGATGCCGGCAAGGGCTTTGCCGTCGTCGCACAGGAAGTGCGCGAACTGGCGCAGCGCTCCGCCAACGCCGCCAAGGAAATCAAGCAGCTCATCACCGCGTCAGCCGTTGCGGTGGGTGAAGGCGTGAAGCTGGTGGCCGATACCGGCGTCGGGCTCTCCGAGATCGAGCAGCTGGTGCTTTCCGTCAACAGCCATATGGACGCCATCGCGACCGCAGCACAGGAACAGTCGGCCGGCCTTTCCGAGGTCAACACGGCCGTCAACCACATGGATCAGGCCACGCAGCAGAATGCCGCCATGGTCGAGGAAATGAATGCGGCCGGTGCCGGCCTCGCGCAGGAATGCGCCAATCTCCAGGCGCTGCTGGCACAGTTCCAGCTGGGTCAGCAGACTTCTGCCTTGCGGGAGACGGCGCGGCAGATGCAGCGTGCTGCAAATCCGGTCCACGCGCCCGTCGCACCGGTCACTTCCTCCCCCAAAGCCCGCCCGGCTGCCGCCCGTGGCAATGCGGCGCTGGCCGTGAAGGGTGACGACTGGACGGAGTTCTGAGAGCGGGGCTGTCTCAGGCCCGTCATGACGGAAGAAGAGTATCATGAAACCCGCGCCGGAGACCGGCGCGGGTTTCACCGTTTCCGCACATCCGGCAGCGCAGCGGCAAGCGCCCGCAGCGGCGCCGTCATGTGTTTGTCTCTCCGCATCGCCAGCGCGATCCGCCTTTCAAGCGGCGGTTCGAGCGAGCGGTGTCCGAGCCCGGACGCCGCATCTTCATGCTCCAACGCCATGCGCGGCACGATGGCAATGCCAAGGCCCGCGCCCGCCAGTTTCTTGATGGCCTCGACGCTGCCCAGTTCCATGGCGGGCTGCACGGTGCGGCCGCTCACCGAAAACCATTGATCCACCAGCCGGCGCGTATTGCCGCCCTCGTAAAGCAGCAGCGGCCGCGCCGAAAGCGTCTCGGCGTTGAGCACCGTTGCGTCAGAGACGGAACCTTGCGGGAAAACCGCGACGAGTTCGTCGAGATGGATGTCGCGAATATCGAGGCTGCGGCCACTGGCGGGCAGGGCCACCACCGCCGCATCGATGGTATTGGCCTCCAGAAGCCGGAGGATATCGTGGGTATTGCCGGTCTGCACAACGATCTCGATGCCGGGCATGGCCTGCCGGATTTTGCCCAGCACCGGCGGCAGCAGATAGATGCAGGCGGTGGCGCCCGTGCCGATACGCAGGCTTCCCGTCGCCCCGCTACGGTGCGGCGCAACCGTCTCGATCGCATGCGCCACCTCTTCGGATATGCGCCTTGCATGGACGAGAAAATCCCGCCCCGCCGCCGTTGGCTGCGCCCGCCTGCCGACCCGCTCGATCAGCCGCACGCCCAGTTGTTTTTCCAGAAGCTTTATATGCAGGCTGACGGCTGGCTGCGTGAGCCCGGCCTTGTCGGCGGCGGCGGAAAAACTGCCGAGATCGGCCACATCCATGAAGCTGCGCAACTGCCGCAGGTCGAGGTCCATCATCAAAGAAAACCTTATCGTTTGTATAAGATAGATAATCTTTATTTTGGCTGCGTCGCAATGCACAATGAGGATGTGAATGATCCGCAGGACAAAAGAATGACCCTTTCCACCGTTTCCAGCCTTTTAATCCGCCCCTGTGATGAGGCGGATATTCCAGCCATCACCGAAATTTACCGGGATGCCGTCTTGCATGGCCGCGCCAGCTTCGAGATCGATCCGCCTGATGTGGAGACCATGGCCGAGCGTCGCCGCCTGCTGGTGGAGGGCAATTACCCCTATCTCGTCGCCGAACACGATGGAAAGATAGCCGGGTACGCCTATGCCGGCGCCTACCGCGCCCGCCCGGCCTATGGCGCGACGCTCGAGGATTCCGTTTATATCGATCCGGCCATGAAGGGCATGGGCATCGGCCGCAAACTGCTCGATACGCTGATTGCGGAAGCCGCCGCGCGTGGCTTTCGGCAGATGATCGCCGTCATCGGCGACAGCGCCAATGCGGCTTCAGTCGGCGTGCATCGCGCTGCCGGTTTCGAACTTGTCGGCACGTTCAAGTCCATCGGCTGGAAACATGGCCAATGGCTGGATACGGTGCTGATGCAGCGCTCGCTGGGCGAGGGCGATACCACGCCGCGTTTCTGAACGATCAGGGTTTCGTGGAACCGGGGATTTCCACCTTCAGCGTGTCCCCGGCAAGCTCGCTACCCAGCTCCACGGCCTTGGTTTTCTTGTCGTAGACGCAGATATGGCTGACCGTCGCATCCGCGCCCTTCGCTTTGCCGGTCAGGATGGCGAGACCGTAATTTTCGCTACCGACAGGATCGACCACCGCCTTGGCATCCTCGATCATGTCCTTGGCTCCGGTTAGGCAGGCTGTCTGCACATCCGCCACGAATTCCTTCCAGGCATCGTCCGACGAGGCGGCGGCCGGCAGGGCGAGGGAGGAGAGGGCGGCGGCGAGAATAAGGGGACGGAGCAAAGCGCGGGTCATGGAATTTCCTTCCTGCAATCTCGGCAAAAGCGAACCGATAGGGTGGAAAACGGTACGCCGGGGTTGTGAAACAAATATGGTGGCTGCCGGTGCTGGAGGAATTTTCCCCTTTGGCGGAACATTTTGATATTTCACAGGTTGCCCAAATGGAGCTTCGCTCCTATGGTCCGCTCACACGGTTTCTAGGAGCGGTAACCCGCTGCAAAAAGGAGTAAAAACCATGGCCTTCGAACTTCCTGAACTCCCCTACGACTACGACGCGCTTGCACCCTACATGTCGCGCGAGACGCTCGAGTTCCATCACGACAAGCACCACAAGGCTTATGTCGACAACGGCAACAAGCTGGCTGCCGAAGCAGGTCTTTCCGACCTGTCGCTCGAAGAAGTCGTGAAGAAGTCCTTTGGCACCAATGCCGGTCTCTTCAACAACGCCGCGCAGCACTACAACCACGTCCATTTCTGGAAGTGGATGAAGAAGGACGGCGGCGGCAACAAGCTGCCGGGCAAGCTGGAACAGGCATTCGCCTCCGATCTCGGCGGCTACGACAAGTTCAAGGCAGATTTCATCGCTGCCGGCACCACGCAGTTCGGCTCCGGCTGGGCATGGCTCTCCGTCAAGAACGGCAAGCTTGAAATCTCCAAGACCCCGAACGGCGAAAACCCGCTGGTTCACGGTGCAGAGCCGATCCTCGGCGTCGACGTCTGGGAACATTCCTATTACATCGACTACCGCAACCTGCGTCCGAAGTACCTCGAAGCCTTCGTTGATAACCTCATCAACTGGGACTACGTCCTGGAGCGTTACGAAGCCGCTGCCAAGTAAGGCTTGGCGAACGGAATTTTTCGAACACCCGGCCTTCGTGCCGGGTGTTCTGTTTTTTGGCATGTCGCGCGTTGTCACAAGCTTGTCATCCGCCGGGTTTATCGCGGCGCATCATGACTGAAAAAACCACGCCTCTCTTCTCCTTCGGCATTGTCGCCGATCCCCAATATGCCGATGCCGATCCGCGCCCGGAGATGGGTCGTTATTACGCCGAGAGCCCGAAAAAGCTCGCAGACGCGATCGACGCCTTCAACCGCGAGGAATTGGCCTTCGTGGTAACGCTCGGCGATATCATCGATCGCGGCTTCGACAATTTCGACGCGATCCTTGCCGTTTACGACGGGCTTCGACACCGCTCGGTCCTGCTGCCGGGCAATCACGATTTCGCCGTCGCCGCCGAGCATTTGCCGGCTATCCACGCCCGCCTCGGCATGTCCGCCCCCTGGCATGATTTTTCCATCGGTGATATCCGCTTCGTCGTGCTTGACGGCAACGAGGTCAGCCTGTTCGCGCCGCCGCCTGGCGATCCGCGACGCGCGCTTGCCGCAGACCGGCTGAAGCGCCTCAACGATGCGGGTGCCATCAATGCGCAGGACTGGAACGCCTCGCTTGGCGACGAGCAGTTCGAATGGCTGCGGGAGGTTTTGCAAAAGGCGGATGCGGCGGGCGAAAAAGTGATCGTTCTCTGCCATTATCCTGTCTATCCGGAAAACGCCCACAACATGTGGGACGCGCCGCGTATCCTTGAGCTTCTCGGCTCCCACCCGTCAGCCGTCGCATGGTTCAACGGCCATAATCACGAGGGCAATTACGGCCTGTTGGGCAATACCCACTTCGTGAATTTCAAGGGCATGGTCGATACGCCTGACCAGAACACCTTCGCCATCGCAGACGTCTTTGTCGACCGCATAGCGATCCGCGGTTTTGGGCGTGAGGAAGACCGCATTTTGGCCCTCTAAGCCGGGCCTCGGCTTCTCCAATCGGCAACTGCGTGGGGGAATACGCCGCGCCGCTTGCTTTCAGCCAATTATTCTCATTCAGCCTGCCGTCAGAGTGAGGCCCTAGAGCCGGGGGGTGATCTGCATTGTCACCTCGTCTTAGGCTTCTGTTTTCACGATGGAATTCACCGCAATGTGACTTCTTTTCGCCATCCGGAAAGGGCATCCTCGCGCCGTTCCATCTAGCGCCCGGTGTCCCGGCCGGAATCAAGGAGAGTTGCATGAAACTGAAAACCATCACGGCGGCCATGTTGTTCGGCTGTCTTTGCGCCGGAGCGGTCTACGCTGCCGGCGAAGTCGAAAAACGTGAAGGCATGATGAAGCAGATCGGTGGGGCGATGGGTTCGCTTGCCGCCATCTCCAAGGGTGAAAAGCCCTTTGACGCCGATACCGTCAAGACTGCCGTAACCACCATCGGCGCCAATGCCAAGGCTTTCCCGGACCAGTTCCCCGTCGGCTCAGAGACCGGCAGCGCGGCTGCTCCCGCCATCTGGGAAAACTTCGACGACTTCAAGGCCAAGGCCGCCAAGCTCGGCACGGATGCGGACATGGTTCTCGCCAATCTCCCCACCGATCAGGCCGGCGTCGCCACCGCCATGAAGACGCTCGGCGCCGATTGCGGCGCATGCCACCAGACTTATCGTCTGAAGAAGTAGTCGCAGCACTTTGAAAACGCCGCTTCCCGGCGGCGTTTTCTCAAGGCACGAAAGGCATCTGACCGGATCAGGTGAGAATGGGGAGAGGGGCATGTC
Organism: Agrobacterium sp. ST15.16.055; assembly: GCF_027956555.1. Taxonomy (NCBI): domain Bacteria; kingdom Pseudomonadati; phylum Pseudomonadota; class Alphaproteobacteria; order Hyphomicrobiales; family Rhizobiaceae; genus Agrobacterium; species Agrobacterium sp. ST15.16.055. The sequence goes on along the minus strand of NZ_JAQKGN010000010.1, from coordinate 107,534 downwards.
CTCCATCTGGACGAAACTCGTCGGCGGGGCCGTCGTCGCGGCCATTGCGGGCTACGGCATTTTCGCCTGGGTTACCGCGCCGCAGCGGCAGGCGCCGAGCCATTGGGTGAGCCTGGGCGAACCGGATCTGGCCAATGGCGAAACGCTGTTCTGGGCGGGCGGCTGCGCAAGCTGTCATGCAGCACCCGACGCGAAGGGCGAGGCGCTGTTGACGCTTTCGGGCGGGCAGGCGCTGAAAAGCCCCTTCGGCACCTTCCATGTCCCCAATATTTCCTCCGATCCACAGCATGGCATCGGCGGCTGGACGCTGGCGGAATTCGGCGATGCGATGACGCGCGGGGTGGGCAGGAACGGCGAACATCTCTATCCGTCCTTTCCCTACGCCTCCTATGCCCGCATGACGCAGAAGGACGTCAACGATCTCTTCGGCTATCTGAAAGCCCTGCCGGCCAGCCAGAACGATGCGCCGGATCACGAGTTGCCGTTCCCCTTCAATCTGCGCATGGTGCTGGGCGGCTGGAAATTCCTTTATTTCGACCCCTCGGCGCGGCCCCGCGTCGAGCTTGCCGATGCCAATGCGGAATTGCTGCGCGGCCAGTATCTGGTGGAGGGGCCGGGCCACTGCGGCGAATGCCACACGCCGCGCAACGCGCTTGGCGGTTTCCTGAAAGACAAGTGGTTGGCCGGCGGCCCCAATCCGGAAGGCGAGGGCCGCATTCCCGACATTACCCCCGGCTCGCAAAGCATCGGCAGCTGGGCCAAAGCGGATATAGCCAGCTATCTGGAAACCGGCTTTACTCCGGAATTCGACAGCGTCGGCGGCTCGATGGTCAAGGTGCAGCAGAATATGGCGCATCTGACGGCCGAAGACCGCGATGCGATTTCCGCCTATCTGAAGGCCATACCGGCGCGGTAGGGCCTGATACCTCTCCTCCGTCATCCTCGGGCTCGACCCGAGGATCCACCACCACGCCAGCCCATGGATCCTCGGGTCAAGCCCGAGGATGACGAACGAGAGGTGGGTAAGCGCCATTGACTCCCGGCCCCGCCCATCCGATAACATGTCCGTGATGGTTCCTTCCGGGCGTTCCGGAAGGTGAAAAGGGAACACGATAGGGAGAAATCCTCATTCGTGGCTGCCCCCGCAACTGTGAGCGGAGAGCCTGAAACGAAATGCCACTGGCAAGCCATCTCGCCTCCATCAAGGGCGAAGGCGATGCCGGGAAGGTGTTTCAGGTTTTGACCCGTAAGCCAGGAGACCTGCCATCACGGAAATATCCATGCCGGCGGGGTGTCCGGAAGAGCGGAATTTCAGGGTGGTGGCATCAATGCCTCCCTGTATCAGTCTCGTATCCCCGTGGTGAAGTATATCGCATGCGGTCCTGCGGCTTTGCCGTTCGGCCGCATCTAAAGGCGCGGGGTCGCGCCGGGAGAGGGGTCACCATGTCCACCAACCTGAATACGGCCAATTCAGCCGTTTCCGTAAAAACAGCCAGCGTCGCGCAGTCGCTGACAGCGATCGTGCTTGGCCTGTTCGTCGTCGGTTTTGTCGGCTTTTCCCACGTGGAAGCCGTTCACAATGCCGCGCATGACACGCGCCATGCCAATGCCTTCCCCTGCCATTGAGGGGAAATAGCATGTCGTTTTTTCGCAATATCGTCTTTACCGCCATTCTTGTCGGTATCCTTGGTGGCTTTGCCGTTTCCGCCATGCAGGCTTTTGGCACCACGCCGCTCATCCTTCAGGCGGAAACTTTTGAAAGCGCTGGCGAAGCGCCGCACAGCCATGATGCGCCGGCGCCTGGCGTTGCGGCTCCCGCCCATGAGCACAATGACGAGGCCTGGGCGCCGGCCGATGGCTTCGAGCGCACGGCCTATACCGTCGCCGCCAATGTCTTGACCGCCATCGGTTATGCGCTGGTGCTGACCGGCCTCATGTCGCTGCGTGGTGCCGATACCGGCTGGCGTGAAGGCCTTCTCTGGGGCGTTGCGGGTTTTGCTGCCGTCATGCTGGCCCCGATGATCGGCCTGCCGCCGGAACTGCCGGGCATCCCGGCCGCCGCCCTTGAGGCGCGCCAGATCTGGTGGCTCGCCACCGTTGCCGCAACCGCGGGCGGCATTGCGCTGATCGCGTTCCGCCGCGAACCGTGGGCAGCTCTGCTGGCGATGGTGCTGATCGTCGCGCCGCATGTGGTGGGCGCCCCCCTGCCGCCGGAAGGCGAACATGCGCTGGCGCCGCTGCCGCTGGAACGTCAGTTCATCGTTGCCGCCACCGTCACCAGCTTCGTCTTCTGGGCACTTCTCGGCACGTTGAGTGCGTTTTTCCTGAAGCGCTTCCAAGAGGCTTGAAACCATGCAGGACGCAGCGGAATGGAGTGAGGAGCTCGATGCGCTGCGTTTTGCCGTTCCCGGCCACGGCGCTTTCTGCGCCGTGCATCGCCTTGCTTTCAAGGCGCTCCTCGGGGCAACCCCGGGGCGCGAGGCGGCTCTCTCCTGTTTTCATAAACACCAGGCTGCTTTTATCGCTGCTGCGCTCAGCAAGATAAAACGCTCGAATTTGCCCGCGGGTCGCAGCCTGCATCTGAACAGCCGCGACATTCGCCGTGCAATTGCCGGTGAGGTGGAGGACGTCACGCCCCGCGTTTGCCGGGTGCTTGATCGGGGGTAGTCATCGCCGTTCTCGCCTCCGTCATTCCGGCTCAAGGCCGGAATGACGGAGAGAACATGTTACGGACAGCAAAGGCCGGTACGCCTCACCGATGCTCCGCCGCAAAAACCTGAAGTTCCGCCTCGGCTTCCGGACCAAAGAGGCCGAGGTGTTTCAGGATTTCCACGGCGAAACTGACCGGCGCGCTGCCGGGTGCCGTGACGATGCCACCATCGCTGACCGCTTTGGGCTGATCGCGATAATGCGCCTCACCGCGATAGGCCGGATAGGCCTTGTGGGATGCCAGTGCATTGCCGGTATGGGCGATATCGTTAAGAACACCCGTGCCGCCGAGCGCACTTGCCGCCGCGCAGATGCCGGCTACCAGCCGGCCCTTGTCGCGAAACCGGTGCACCAGCCCGCCAAGATCGACAGCCGTTCCCTTTTCCCAGCTGAGACCGCCGGGAATGACGAGCGCATCGATGTCAACGGGATCGAGCGCGTCATAGGATGTGTCCGGCGTCACCTTCAGCCCGCCCATCGACGTCACCGGCCCACCATCAGGGGTGGCATAGACGATTTCGACGCCGAGATAGCTGCGAGCTGCGGCGGCAAGCAGCGCCGGCTCCCAGTCGGCAAAATCCTGCGCGAGCGCAATGGCGATCCGTGTCATGGCTGTCTCCGTGGGCTTTAATCAGGCGATGGACTGCATGTAGCGCATGCCGGTAACCGGCCGCGGCGCGAAATCCATGTTTTCGTAGAAACGATGCGCCGCCACATTGCCGGTTGTGGCGCTGACGGAAAGATAGTCGCAGCCGAGACGCTTGGCGATATCGCGGGCGCGGGAAACCAGATGCTGGCCGGTGCCATGACCGCGATGACCGTCACGCACGAAGAGATGATGCAGCTCCAGTCCGCGCCGCCCTTCCTGCGCTCTGTAGAGCGGCAGAAGCAGGGCGTAACCGATCAGCGCGCCATCGGCTTCGGCGACGAGACCATGCACCCAGGGCAGGGCGCCGAACAGGTCGCGCTCAAGCTTCGCCGGCGTGATCGCCGCCGCATCGCCATGGTAGGAGGCAAGCAGCGTGATCATCTCATTGAGTTCGGGCAGATCGGTCTTGCGCGCGCCGCGAATGATGACGACGGGCGGTCTTTCCAGTGTCAGGGAGCTATCTTCGGTCATTTTTTCGGTCCTTTGGTCTTATCGGTGCCGTCAGGACGTTTGAAAACAACAAAGCCGCCTGACGGCGGCTTGTTGACAATATGATCTGTCGAGCCGCCCTTAGAGGAAGGCCCAAAAATACGAGCAGGAGATGGGTGCGCGTTCGTTGATCATGGGAAATGCAATGCGCTCGAATCCATATTCTGTCAAGCCCGGTTTTCGGCTCAATGCTCACCCTCGCACATGCCATGGTTGGAAAGCGCGCGGATGACGTAGCAATCCTCGATCGAATGGCCGTGGCAATGGGAGACGATGCGTTCCAGCTCGTGTTCCAGCTTCTTCAGGCTGGCAATCTTCTCGCGCACGTCAGCAAGATGTTCGGCGGCGATGCGATCCGCACCCTCGCACGGCATTTCCCGGTGCTGACTGAGCGCGATAAGTTCGCGAATGGCATCAATGTTGAGGCCGAGATCGCGCGCATGGCGGATGAAGGTCAGCCTTTCGAGGTCGGATTTCTCGTAACGGCGCTGGTTTCCCTCCGAACGATCCGCCTCGCGGATGAGGCCCATCTGCTCGTAATAGCGGATCGTCGGCACTTTCACGCCGGTGCGTTTCGATAGTTCACCGATGGACAGCATGGTCTTCTCCATATCTCCAGTCTCTAGAGATATGGCTTTTTCGCGCCCGGTTCAATGGCCTCAAGTGGCGTCGTTGACGCCAAGAGCATGGGCCAGCGCCTTCAGAATCTGCGATTCGAGGCTTGCCATGTCCGGCTGGGCGGAAGCCACCACGTCAGCATTGGCGCCAGTGGGGGCGGAAGCGCCGCTGTCCATGTTCCAGAGAGCGGCGGCCAGGCTGGCGGAGGCACCGGCAAGCGGGGCTACGGCAGTGGCGACATTGCCTGCCACCGAAATGGCGCGATGGGCCGCCCGCGTCAGCTCCTGCAAAGCCTCGGTTGTGGACTGGCTCTCCCGGTTGTGCGCAGGCGCGATGCCGCGGACCGGAGAGGCGAAATTGATGCTGCTGGTTGCTGCGATAGTCGTCATGACTGTGAGTCCCCTAGTTCTGATGGGGCATTTTTAAGGTCCGAAACATTCCCGAAGATTGCGTCATGCACGCCTTGTGCAAAAATTAGACGCAATATAATATACCCCCCTATAGTATATGAGGTGCATATGTCCCACACGATCCGCAACAAGGACAAGCTGCTGGCCCGCATCCGCCGTCTGAAAGGGCAGATGGAGGCGGTGGAGCGCGCATTGGACGAGGCCAAGCCCTGCGGTGAGGTGCTGCAATTGCTCGCCTCCGTGCGCGGCGCGCTTTCAGGCCTGACCGGGGAGGTGATGCAGGAGCACCTGCACGAACATGTCGTTCATGCCGAAAATGAAGACGAGAGGGCGCGGGCGGCGGAAGAGCTGGCCCAGGTGCTGAAGACCTACATCCGGTAGGTCAATGCAGGCCAGCAGAACGGAAAAAGCCGGCAGAGTTGAGAAGGGCCGGTAGAGTCGAGAGAGGATTGAGCGACATGACGACGACTTCCGAACCCTTCGCCACGGCGGAGCATCACCATATTTATCTTGGCCAGAATCACGAGCGCAATGAAAGGCGTGTCTGGATGGTCATTGCATTGACCACCGTCATGATGGTGGCGGAGATCGTCGCCGGCCACTGGTTCGGCTCCATGGCGCTGACGGCTGACGGATGGCACATGTCCACCCATGCGGGCGCAATGCTGATTTCGGCGCTCGCTTATCTCTATGCAAGGCGCGAGGCGCGCAATCCGCGCTTCAGCTTCGGCACCGGCAAGTTCGGCGATCTCGCCGGTTTCGCCAGCGCCGTCGTGCTCGCCGTGGTGGCGCTGCTTATCGCGGTTGAAAGTGGCCTGCGCCTCATCAGCCCCGTCGAGATCGATTTCAACCAGGCGATTCTCGTTGCCGTCATCGGACTTGTCGTCAATCTCGTAAGCGCCGTGCTGTTGAAGGATGACCATCACCACGATCATGGCCACGGCCATGGCTCGCATGCCCATCACGGCCATGGCAGCCATGCCCACCACGATCACGGTTCGCATGCGGAGCAGGGTGCAAAGGGCGGGCGGGACAATAATCTGCGCGCCGCCTATCTGCATGTGCTGGCGGATGCGCTGACCTCGGTCCTTGCCATCGTTGCACTGCTGCTCGGCAAGTGGAACGGCTGGAACTTTCTCGACCCGTTGATGGGTATCGTCGGTGGTCTGGTCATTGCCCGCTGGTCATGGGGGCTCATTCGTTCCACGGCAACGACGCTTGTCGATGCGGTGCCGCTGGCGGACGACCTGCCGCAGGAAATCCGTGAAAGTGTGGAAACGGAAGAAGATCGTATCACCGACCTGCATGTCTGGCAGGTAGGCCCCGGCCACCATGCGGCCATTGTGGCAATCCATTCGCGGGCGCCGAAAGCGCCGGCCTTTTATAAGCAGAAACTTGCCGCCATACATGAACTGTCGCATGTGACGGTGGAGGTCAGCCCGGCAAGGGCCTGATTGGAATCGCCTATTCGGTATATTCCGAATAGGCGCTGCGCACCCATTCAGCCTGGGCTTCCGCCGTGTCTTCGGCGGAGGCCGCGACCGTCTCCTGATAAGCGGGCGCGCTGCCATTGCCCACGGCCCACAGAACATTGGCCAGCGACTGGGAAAGAATGGTGCTGGAAACGGTGGGGTTGCCGGGGCCGCGCTTCACGGCCTGCTCTTCCGGCGCACTTTGCGCGCTGCCAGCTTTTTCGATGTCGCGGATGCGACCCTGATAATTATATCCGCCAATATTGCTTTCGATCTGCATGTCGATGATTCCGCGTTCAAAAGTTAACGAATGGTTAACGGCGGCAACTTGTCCGAAGCTTGCGCTTGCTGCGTTGCAGCGATCGCCGAGGGTTGACAGCCGGCGAAGTAGTGCTTCGTTTTTGCATGGAGGGGGCGGGGCGTGCGAGGATGCAGCAGCCGTTTATATACGAGACGAGGCAGGATCGCATGGGTGCCGAAAGGCCTGCCTCACACTCCACGTCATCCTCGCCTCAAGGGCGAGGATGACGTGGAGAGTTTTAGAACTTTATAGACAGGATCAAGCGGATCACACCGTTTCCTTCTGCACCGGAGCAACGGGCTCCGGTACCTTCTCCGGTTTATCCGTCGCCTTCACCTCCACCTCAACCGTCGCCACCGTCTCCTGCTGCGCAGGCGTCACCATGGCGGCCACCAGCGTGTCGAGACCGATGCTGCCGACCGGCTTGCCGTCCTCATCCACCACATGGGCCTGGGTTTCATTGGCCTCCGACATGTCGCGGGCAATGGTTTCCAGCGTCGCGTTCTCAGGCACGGACATGCCTTCCGGCTTGCTGTCCAGCGGCTCCATCACCGTCGTCGCCTGCAGCACGCGGCTGCGATTGACGTCGCGAACGAAGTCGGAGACGTAACCATCGGCCGGTGAAAGGATGATGCTCTGGCCGTCGCCCTGCTGCACCACTTCGCCGTCCTTCAGGATGGCAATGTGGTCGCCGAGCCGCAGAGCCTCGTCCAGATCGTGGGTGATGAACACCACGGTCTTTTTCAGTTCCTGCTGAAGATCGAGCAGCATCGTCTGCATATCGACGCGGATCAGCGGATCGAGCGCCGAATAGGCTTCGTCCATCAGGAGAATATCGGCGTCATTGGCAAGCGCGCGGGCAAGGCCGACACGCTGTTGCATGCCACCGGAAAGCTGGTTCGGATAATAATCCTCGTAGCCGTCAAGGCCGACACGATTGAGCCAGTAACGGCCTTTCTCTTCGCTCTCCTTGCGCGGTATGCCCTGGATGTCCAGGCCGTAAACGCTGTTTTCCAGCACGGTGCGATGCGGCAGCAGGCCGAATTTCTGGAACACCATCGCCGTCTTGTGGCGGCGGAATTTCCTGAGCGCCGACGTGCTCATGCCGCAAATGTCTTCGCCGTCGTAGAGAACCTCACCGGCGGTCGGGTCGATCAGCCGGTTGATGTGGCGGATCAGCGTCGACTTGCCGGAACCGGAAAGCCCCATGACGACGGTGATCTTGCCGCCCGGCATGGTGATGTTGATGTTGTTGAGACCGAGTACGTGGTTGTGTTTGTCGTTCAGCTCGACCTTGTCCATGCCTCTTCGTACCGCTTCGAGATATTTCTCGGGATGCTTGCCGAAGATCTTGTAAAGGTTGCGGATTTCGATGCTTTTAGCCATGGGAGACCTCGCGGTATTTCTGCAGGCGTTTGCCGAAAGCCTGGCTCGCCCGGTCGAACATGATGGCGATGGCGACCAGAGCGAAACCGTTCAGGAAACCTACCGTGAAGAACTGGTTGTTGATGGCCTGCAGCACGTTTTTGCCGAGCCCGCCGACACCGACCATGGAGGCGACGACGACCATGGCGAGCGCCATCATGATAGTCTGGTTGATGCCGGTCATGATGGTGGGCAACGCCAGCGGCAGCTGCACATTGAACAGCTTCTGGCGGTTGGAGGAGCCGAAGGCGTCCGCCGCTTCCAGCACTTCCCGGTCCACCAGGCGAATGCCGAGGCTGGTCAGGCGGATGACGGGCGGAATGGCGTAGATCACCACTGCGATCAGGCCCGGAACCTTGCCGATGCCGAATATCACCACCACGGGGATGAGATAAACGAAGCTCGGCATGGTCTGCATCACGTCCAGCACGGGGTTGATGAGGCGCTGAAGGCGTTCTGAGCGTCCCATCAGGATGCCGAGCGGCAGGCCGATGACGATGGCGATCAGGGTGGCGATGGCGACGATGGACAGCGTTGTCATCGCGTCGCGCCAGAGGCCCACTGCGCCGATCATCAGCAGCGACGCCGCGGTACCGGCGGTGATCTTGATGCTGCGACCGGCGAAATGCACAATGGCAAGAATGACCAGCATGGTGATGATCCACGGCGTCTGAATAAACAGCCGCTCCGAGGAATTGAGGAAGAGTTGCAGCGGATGCACGACGACGTCGATTGCATCGCCGTAGTTGCGCACGAGATCGCGAAAGCCGTCATCGATGGTCTTGCGTGCCACACGCATGGTTGAATTGTCGATGGCGGGGAACTTGCAGAGCATGTCCGGCAAGTAATTGCAGAGGGCCATTATTGTTGTTTTCCCTATGGGTTTTGGGGGATGGGTGGTGGAGGTTGGAGTGCGCGGGCACCCCCCTCTGTCCTGCCGGACATCTCCCCCTCAAGGGGGGAGATCGATCTGCGGCAAGGTCTCGCCCATCTCGATGGTTGAGGATGAAGCGGTGAAAGCGCACCCAGCCGATCTCCCCCCTTGAGGGGGAGATGCCCGGCAGGGCAGAGGGGGGTAAGCGGCTTGCGCCAACCCCGCCAGCAATCACATCGAAGCCTTGATCTTCTCGACCACCTCGGCCGGCACCCACTTTGTCCAGATGTCCTCATGGTTCTCGAGGAAATATTCCGCGCCGTCCTCGTTGGTGCCCTGGTTCTCATCCATCCAGGCGAGGATTTCGGCCACGGTCTTGTTGTCCCAGCTGCGGGCCTTGATGTAGTCCAGCGTCACGCCGGCCTTGCTTTCGAAGTCCTTGGTGATGACGGTGTAGACATCGGCCACCGGATAGGCGTTGACCTTGGGGTCGGCGCAGTCGACCTTCGCCGTGCATTCGTCGAAATGGGCGCGGTCTAGTTCGACGCCATCGTCCAGCTTCACCATTTCGTATTTGCCGAGAATGGCGGTGGGCGACCAATAATAGCCGAGCCAGCCCTGCTTCTTTTCAAACGCATTGGCAATGGAGCCGTCAAGGCCGGCGGCCGAACCGGTGTCGACCAGCGTGAAGCCCTTCTTGTCGCCTTCGCGCGCCTTGTAGAGATTGGCGGTCGTCACCTGGCAGTTCCAGCCGGAGGGGCAATTATGCACGGCGCCCTTGCTGGCGTCTTCAGGCGCCGGGAACAGTTCGGGATGTTTCAGAGCATCCTCGACGGTCTTGATGTCGGGGTGTTCGTCGGCGATGAATTTCGGGATCCACCAGCCTTCGATACCGCCATCGGTGAGAATTTTCGAGGCTTCGATCAGCCGGCCTTCCTTGACGGCGGCATTAAGCGGCTCGCGCACGGCATTGACCCACAATTCGGGCGCCATGTCCGGCTGGCCCTTTTCGTTCATGGAAGCGAAGGTCGGCATGGTGTCGCCGCTGACGACATTGACCGTGCAGTCATAGCCGTTTTCCATGATGAACTTGTCGACATAAGCCGCGACGCCGGCGGATGCCCAGTTCATTTCGGCGATGGTGACGCTGCCGCACTCTTCGGCGGCATTGGCGGAATTTGCTGCACCGGCAGCGATGGTAAAGCCCGTTACGAGAATGGTCGAGGCTAGGAGTTTCTTCATGGTGTAAGACCCCCAAGTCTGATGCAGTGTTTTCAGTTGGCAAAGCGGGAGCACTGCAAAGCCCGGATTGCCAAGGGCGAACTGACATAGCGCGTGAAAAAGCCGAAAATTGACGGCAAGAAGAATAACCGCAGAACACGCTGCGGAATTGCCGCAAGAACAACGGCGAAAATGCGCATGAATATGTCAACGGTCGGCATAATACGGCCAAAAAGTGATATTGCAACGCAAAATGGCGCATCGCAGTCATGCGTTCGATTTTTGGAGCGTTTTTTATTTGGTGTAATACATGGAATATATTCTAGTTTTTCGGAAATATATTACATATTTCAGTATGGCGAAATAAAAATCCCGGTGGAATCAAGTCGGAATTCAAGGAGAAAATAAAGTCGCGATTTTGTGGAAAAAATATTCGGAAAGAGGGTTTGTGAAGGTATTTTTATGCTGTTTCGATGCGGGCGGCGGCCCTGTCGCCGCCCGACAACGGTCAGATGTCAAACAGCGTCCTTGCCGGCCACCTTCAGCGCAAAGGCATATTCGAAGGCGATTTCCTCCAGCCGCTGGAAACGCCCGGACTTGCCGCCATGGCCTGCCGCCATGTTGGTCTTTAGCAGGATGGGCGCTTCCCCTATCGTCTTTTCGCGCAGCTTCGCCACCCATTTGGTCGGTTCCCAATAGGTCACGCGCGGATCGGTGAGACCGGAAAGCGCGAGAATTGGCGGGTAGGGCTTAGCACCCACATTGTCATAGGGGCTGTAGGCGGCGATCCAGCCATATTCCTCCGCCGATTCCAGTGGGTTGCCCCATTCCGGCCATTCCGGCGGTGTCAGCGGCAAAGTGTCATCGAGCATGGTGGTCAGCACGTCCACGAAGGGAACGGCGGCGATGATGCCGGCGAATTTTTCCGGCGCCATATTGGCCACCGCCCCCATCAGCATGCCGCCGGCCGAACCGCCTTCGGCGACGATGCCCTGATAGGAGGTGAAACCTTCCTGAACGAGATGATCGGCAGCGGCGATGAAATCCTTGAACGTGTTCTGTTTGGCTTCCATCTTGCCGGTTTCGTACCATTCGAAACCCTTGTCCTTGCCGCCGCGAATATGGGCGATGGCATAGATGAAACCACGGTCGGCGAGCGACAGCGTGGTGGTGGAGAAGGAGGCGGGGATGGTGATGCCGTAAGCGCCGTATCCGTAGAGCAGGCAGGGGGCGGAACCGTTAAGCGCCACATCCTTGCGATAGAGCAGGGACACCGGCACCAGTTCGCCGTCATGGGCAGGCGCCATGATGCGGCGGGTGATGTAATCGTCCGGATTGTGGCCGGAAGGCACTTCCTGCGTCTTCAGCAGCGTGCGCTCGCGGGTCACCATGTCGTAGTCGAACAGCTGGCTCGGCGTCGTCATCGAGGAATAGGAGAAGCGGATGACATCGGTGTCATATTCCGCCGCGCCATGCAGGCCGAGAGAATAGGCTTCCTCGGCAAAGGCGATGGAATGTTCGTCGCCGGTGCGGCGATCGCGGATGACGATGCGTGGCAGGCCGTCGCGGCGTTCCAGCCAGATCAGGTGGCGGGCATAGGCGTCGACGGAGAGGATGAGGCGGCCCGGCTCGTGGGGCACGACTTCTTTCCAGTTTTCCTTGCCGGGTGCGGTGACGGGCGCTTCCACGATGCGGAAATCCTTGGCGTCGCCGTCATTGGTGAGGATGAAGAACACATCGCCGCCTTCGCACATCGAATATTCGACGCCCTCTTCGCGCTCCGCCACGACAGCAGGCTCGGCGGTCAGGTCTTTCGTGGAGAGAATGCGATATTCGCTGGTCTCATGGTCGTGAATGTCGATGAAGATGAAATCGTCGAGCACGGACGCGCCGACACCCATGAAGAAGCCGGGATCCTTTTCCTCATAGACCAGCCGGTCGGCCGATTGCGGCTCGCCGATGATATGGTGGAAGACTTTCGACGGACGGTGGTTCTCGTCCTGCAGCGTATAAAAGAAGCTCTTGCCGTCGGGTGCCCATGCCCCGCCGCCGCCGGTATTTTCGACGACGTCGGCAAGGTCCTCGCCGGTCTCGAGGTTGCGGATGCGCAGCGTGAAATATTCCGAGCCCTTGTCATCGTAACCCCAGATACCGTGGCTATGATCGGAAGACTGGTCGAGACCGGCAAGACGGAAATAATCCTTGCCCTCCGCTTCCTTGTCGCCGTTCAGCAGCACATGTTTTTCGCCGCCGCCGCGCGGGGTGCGGAAATAATGCGGCTGCTCGCCGCCGGTCACGAACAGGGTGCCATAGGCGTAAGGACCGTCATTGACCGGAACGGAGGAATCGTCCTGCTTGATGCGGCCCTTCATTTCGTTAAACAGCTTTTCCTGAAGCGCCTTGGTGTCGCCCATCGCTGCTTCCATATAGGCGTTTTCCGCTTCCAGATGGGCGCGGATGGCGGGGTCGAGAATGGATGTGTCCTTGAACATGGCCTGCCAGTTATCGGCCCGGAACCAGGCGTAATCGTCGGTGCGGGTAATGCCGTGATGCGTATCCTGAACGGGCCTTTTTTCGGCGGTCGGGGCGGCGGGCAGGTTCTTGAAAATCGGCAAGGGAAACTCGCTTTCCTGTAAAAAATCTTGGGCGGCACCAAGATGTAGAGCGGGCCTTGCGGCCGATCAAGTTTCAAATCTCCAGAGGCGGAATGCGGCTCGGGCACAATTTCGTCAGCTTTCGATCACATTTTGGCAATATCCGGCAAATCAGCGATGATGGATGCAGGCTGCCCGGCCTGCCGCCCACCACAAGAACAAACGAAAAAACTGACAGGACCCCATGCGAAAGCTTCTTCCCGCTGCCCTTTCTGCCTTTTTCCTTGGCTTGCAGACCTTCACCCCCGCTTTTGCGATCGATGCCAGCGTCATGCGGCAGTTGAACGCGCTGGCCCCCGAGGAGCGGCTGGAACAGCGCTGCGATATCGAGGCGATGGAGCGCATTGCAACGGAGCAGAAGGGCATGAAACCCGACAAGGTCATCGCCTATACTTTCGGCGATCCGGAAGTGGGCAAGAACTCCATCAAGGCGCCCGGCGCAGTCTTCAGGAGTGCGGGCGAATGGTACAAGCTGAAATATAAGTGCCAGCTCAAGAGCGACAGTCTCAGCATCCAGTCCTTCGACTACCGTGTGGGCGACAAAATTCCCGAACAGCAGTGGAAGAAGTTGTATCTTTATGACTGAGCACGGAATTTTTCGATTTCAGGTCAGCCTTTAACCGCCGCTTTTGTTGCGGCCGTGCGGCCGGCTCTGTAACCCTGACTTCCGATCGAAGTGAGGGACATAGACATGGCGAGACGATTCAAGGGGCTTTCTGCTTTTCCGATCACGCCCGCCGATGAGGCCGGGCGGGTCGATGTCGAGGCCTTCTGCGCCCTGATCGAGCGGCTGGATGCGGCGGCGGTCGATTCCGTCGGTATTCTCGGCAGCACCGGCATCTATATGTATCTCACGCGTGAGGAGAGGCGCCGTGCCATCGAAGCGGCCGCCGGCATCCTCAAGGGCAAGCGCATATTGATGGCAGGCGTCGGCGCCTTGCGCACCGATGACGCCGTGGCGCTGGCAAAGGATGCGGAAGCCGCCGGCGCCGATGCGTTGCTGCTGGCGCCCGTGTCCTACACGCCGCTGACGCAGGAAGAGGCCTATCACCATTTCGCCGCCGTGGCGGGTGCGACGGCGCTGCCGCTCGCCATCTACAACAACCCGACGACCACGCGCTTCACCTTCAGCGACGAGCTTCTGGTGCGGCTTGCCTATATCCCCAATATCCGCGCCATCAAGATGCCGCTGCCGGCCGATTCCGATTACGCTGGCGAGCTTGCGCGGCTGCGCCCGAAGCTGGGGCAAGATTTCGCCATCGGTTACAGCGGTGACTGGGGCTGCGCTGACGCCACGCTTGCCGGCGGCGACGCCTGGTACAGCGTGGTCGCCGGCCTGCTGCCGGTTCCAGCCCTGCGGCTGATGCGGGCGGCTCAGGCCGGCAATGCGGAAGAGGTCAAGCGGATCGAAGTGGCCTTCCAGCCGCTCTGGACGCTGTTTAAGGAATTCGGCAGCATTCGCGTGGTTTATGCCGCCGCCAACATGCTGACGCTGACGGTGAGCGAACCGCCCCGGCCGATCTTGCCGCTCACCAGCGCCGAACGCCAGCGGGTGGAAGAGGCGCTGGAGGCGCTGTCTGCGCTGGAAACCGCGCCTTAATTCGGGCGCTTTGCGGGCGGATTGCCAGCTCTTCACACTCCGGAACACAAAATGCTGCGTCGCCTCTTCATCGCCACCCTGTTTTTCTCCGCCTCATCCGTCGCCTTTGCGGGAACCGGCCTTGTCGAGCCGTCGCTGAAAATGTCGCCGCAGCATGACGGCAAGGTGCGGGTGGCGATGACGCTGGACGCCTGCATGGGCAAGACCGACCACCGCATCCTCGATACGCTGGTGAGGGAGCGCATTCCCGCGACGATCTTCGTCACCGCCCGCTGGCTGAAGCATAATGGCGAGGCGCTGGCCGTGCTCATGGCGCATCCGGATTTGTTCGAGATTGAAAATCACGGCGAGAATCATGTGCCGGCAGTGGACAAGCCGGTCTCCATCTACGGCATCGCCGCCGCCGGCTCCGAAGCGGCGGTCGAGCAGGAGGTGGAGGGCGGCCGTCAGGCCATCGTCGCCGCCACCGGCCTCCAGCCGCAATGGTTCCGCGGTGCGACGGCCAAATATACCAGCTCCTCCATGGCCACCATCAACCGGCTGGGCATGCGGGTGGCCGGTTATTCCATCAATGGCGATGGCGGCTCGCTGCTGGGTGCAGCCATGACGGCGAAACACATCGCTTCGGCAAAAGATGGCGATGTCATCATCTCCCACATCAACCAGCCCACCCATGAGGCGGGCGAGGGCGTGGTGAAAGGGCTTCTGGCGCTGAAGGCGCGGGGCGTGATTTTTTCACGGCTGGACGACCCGTCCTTCGCGCCGCCGGTGAATTGATCCGCAAGGTCGCCGCCCGTTTCTTCTCCCCGCCGGGGAGAAGATGCCCGAAGGGCAGATGAGGGGGCAAGCTCCCCGCATTTTTCCACCGTCGCCCCCTCATCCGGCGCTGCGCGCCACCTTCTCCCCGGCGGGGAGAAGAAATATGCCGCACCGGCTCACCTCACTGAAAGCAGCCGTCGTCAGGGCTGAAGGATGAAGATACATCCTTCCACATCCATGCCCGTTTTTCGGCGGCGCGGGTCAAAAATTTGCGCTAGCATCCTCCCCATGATGCTGTTCAAACGCCCCGATACCGAAACGCTCTATTCCGCCCTTGTGAACAAGGACCCCGCCTATGAGGGCGTGGCTTATGTGTGTGTGACGTCGACGAAGATTTTCTGCCGCTTCACCTGCACGGCGCGAAAGCCGAAGATCGAAAACTGCCGGTTCCGCGAGACCATCGCCGAATGTCTGGAGGCGGGTTTCCGTCCCTGCAAGCGCTGCAAGCCGATGCTGTCCTATGGCTCCGCCGACGAAACCGTGACGTCGCTGCTGACGGCGCTGGAAAGCGACCCGGCGCGGCGCTGGCGCGAGGAGGATGTGGTGGCGCTCGGCCATGATCCTTCCACCGTGCGCCGCACCTTCAAGCGCCGTTTCGGCATGAGCTTTCTGGAAATCGCCAGATTGCGGCGGGTGGGCGGTGCGGCGGAGAGCCTCGCTTCCGGCGAAGCGGTGATAGGCGCCCAGATCGATGCCGGTTATGAATCCGGCAGCGGCTTCCGCGCCGCCATCAACCAGTTCTTCGGCTCTTCGCCCGTCGCGATGAAGGGCAAGGGGTTCTTGAAGGGCGACTGGATCGATACGCCGATCGGCCCGATGCTCGCCGTCGCTGACGATCACGCCCTGCATCTCCTCGAATTTGCCGACCGGCCGGCGCTCGCCGCTGAATTGAAGCGGCTGAAGACGCGCACCGGCGCGGATATGGTGCTTGGCCGGACGGCCGTGACCGGCCAGATCGAAGCGGAACTCAAGGCCTATTTCGCCGGTCATTCAGCTGCCTTCAAAACGCGTCTTGCCGGCCATGGTACACCTTTCGAGCGCGATGTCTGGCGCAACCTGCGGGAAATCCCGGCGGGCGAGATCGTCAGCTATTCCTCGCTCGCAACCGCCATGGACAGGTCATCCGCCATACGTGCGGTCGCGCGTGCCAATGGCGCGAACCAGATCGCCATTGTTGTGCCGTGCCACCGTGTGCTGGGCGCCGATGGCAGCCTGACTGGCTATGGCGGCGGGCTGTGGCGCAAGAAATGGCTGATCGAGCACGAGCGCCGCATGGCGCAGACGCTCCGCGGCGTGCAAAAAGTTCCGCTCGCCTCCTGATGGCGCCGAAGAAGAGGCTAGTCGGGCAGGTTCGGCACCACCCGGCGGGTGGGGAAGAGTTCGCGTGTCACCGTCATGGCGATCAACGATAGCGGCAGGGCGAGCATCGCGCCGGCCGCCCCCCACATCCACGTCCAGAAGATGATCATCACGAAAACGAGGAAGGGATTGATTTCCATGTTACGGCCGACGACAGCCGGGAAGGCGAGGTTCTCCATCAACAGGTGAATGGTGAAGAAGGCGCCCGCCGGCAGCAGCGCGAGGACCATGTTGTCATGGGTGATGATGCCGGCGACGGTGAGCGATATGGTCATGAGGGTAATGCCGAGAAACGGCACGAAGCTCGAAAGGAAGGCAAAAAGACCCCACAATAGCGGCATGGAGAGGCCTCCGAGATAAGCGATCACGATCATGGTGACGCCAAGCGCGGCGTAGATCAGGCTCGCCGTGGCAAAATAGGTGCCGAGCACTTTTTCCACCGAGCCGATGATGCGGATGGTTCTAAGTCGCTGATGGCGCGCCGGGAAGGCCATGATGAGGGCCTTGCGCAGCCGCAGGCGGCTGTAGAGAAACATCAGGAGCGCCGCAAGGAAGATCAGCCCCTGCACGATCGCGGGCGTCACGTTCGCGCCGAGCAACGAGATGATTTCGCCGCTACGCGACAGCAGCGATTCCATGGACATGGAGCCCATGCTGAAGGTGGCCGCAGAAATATTCAGCCACCTCATATTTTCGAAATAGGGCAAGAAGCGATCAATGGTCCGCTCGATCAGGGCTGGGCCCTCCGATGCCAGCTGCGAGACCGGGTCCACCAGCGAATTGACCACGAAGAAAATGACGGCGGCGACGAGTGTGGACAGGATGATGGCGACGCCTGCGCCCGGTATGCCGTAGGAGGCCAGTTTCTCGGCGGAGACGCCGAGGATCATACCGACGACAACCGCCATCACAACGGGCATCAGGATCATCGACAATTCATGGATGACCGCCATGGACACGATCAGGAAAATGCCGATGATCGACCAGGCAACGAAGACATCAAGCGCCTCTCGTCCAAGCGGTTGCTGGCTGCGCGCGTCATCGCGCTGCGAAACCGAAGCCGGTGTCGCAAGTGGATCGGCCTTTTCCAGCAGCAAGGCCGCAGTGTCGGCGAGATCCGGCTTGGCGTTCTCATTCATCGAACTATCCCCCAATAAGGTGGCTAACGTCCGACAAATCCGGCGGTTCCGGGGCGGCACAAATTTCTGCCGCCCCTGTTGTGTTTATGCGGAAAGCTTCAGCCCGATGCCCCACGGATCCTTCAGCGCAATGCCGTCGCTTTGCCGCTCTGTGGCGATTTCCAGCCGGTCGAGCGCGGCAATCGCCGTCTCAAGCGCAGCCGGCTCGTTAAAGGTCAGCGAATAGCCGGAAAGACCGGTCATATTGTCCTTGCGGGCGGCCGCACCCCTGCTGTTCCAGATATTGGCGGCGACGTGGTGGTGATAGGCGCCCGACCCGAAGAAGCTCGCGCCGGGATAACGCGCCATGATCTTCAGCCCCAGCACATCCTGATAAAATTCATCCGCCTGCGGAATATTGCCCACCTGCAGATGGATATGGCCGATGGCTGTTCCTGCCGCAGCACCGGTAAAGGCCGTCTTCGGCGCGCTGTCGTAAAGCGCCTGAAGGTTGAGGCCGAGGGTGGCCATTTCCACCGTGCCGTCCTGCTGGTAGGTCCATTCGTCCGGCGAACGGTCGCGGTAGACTTCTATGCCGTTGCCTTCCGGGTCGGCAAGATAGATCGCCTCGCTGACCAGATGGTCGGACGCGCCCTGAAACTGGACATTGTTGTGGGCGGCATGCGCCAGCCAATGGGCCAGATCGTTCCGGCTCGGCATCAGGAAGGCGGTGTGGAACAGGCCCGCGGCGTTGCGCGGCGCGCGTTGCGCCGTGCCGGAGGTGGAAAGTGTGAGCAGCGGCTGGCCGCCGACACCCAGCACTTCGCCGCTCGGGTTGTTTTCAAGAACGGAAAGACCGATGATCTTCCGGTAAAAATCCGAAACGCGCGGCAGATCGTGAACGACGAGATGCGCCTGGCCGACATAGGCCGGCCGCGTCAGGGCGAATTGTTTGATTTCACTCATCATGATCTCCATATTGAATCCGAAGCGCCCTGGGGCGGATCGGTCGCCGAAATTATCGGCCGACGCCGCTTTGCGGCGTTTGTCGAAGGCAAATATGGGCTGGTTTCGTCGTTCAGCAAAGATCGTCGTCTGGCGATTGACCGTCCACTATTCGTTGACAATGCCCCGCTCCGGCCCGGCTCCGGCTTTGACTTCGATCAAGGTGAAGGCCGTGCCAACGGGGAATATAAGCCTAGTCCGACACGCCAAACGGCGGATCAAGCCAAAGGAGACAGCCATGTACAAGAAGATCATCGTACCGGTAGACCTCAGCGCCACCGACAAGGGCGAAAAGATTCTCGAAAAGGCCAAGGCGCTTCTGGATCCCGATGGCGAGATCGTTCTCATCAACGTTGTCGAGGAGCTGCCGGGCTATATGGCGATCGACCTGCCGGTCGACCTGATCGAAAACGCCATCAAGGACGCCAAGACCAGGCTTTCGGATATCAAGACCAGGGCCGGTTTCAAGGGCAGCCAGGAAATCCGAAGCGGCGCGCCCGCGCGCGAAATCATCGCCGCCGCCGAGGAACACAAGGCCGACCTCATCATCATTGCGTCGCACACGCCGGATTTCAGCAATTATTTCATCGGCGCCACCGCCGACCGCGTGGTGCGCCACGCCAAATGCTCGGTGCTGGTCGACCGATAAAAGCCTGACATTTCAGGGTTGCGGGCGGGTTTTCCGTCTGGAAATGCGACGATGCAAGAAGATCGGCTGGAGGAAAAAACATGAATGTCGAAACTTACGAGAAAATCCTGCGTGACCGCCAGCGCGAGCTTTATCGCCGCCTGCACAAAATCGAGGCCGATTTCGAAGAGCCTCGCAATCCCGACGACGAGGATCGCGCCACCGAACGCAGCAATGACGAGGTGCTGGACGAACTGGGGCAGGTGGGTCAGGACGAGCTGCGCGCCATCGACGCAGCCCTCGACCGTATCGCCAGCGGCACCTTCGGCACCTGCGTCAAATGCGGCAAGAAGATTTCGGAGGATCGGCTGAAGGCGGTGCCATACACGCCGTTCTGCCAGGAATGCGCTGCGGCTTTGTGATTGCGGCTAAAAAGGACTATTGCGTGGTACGACATCACGGCAGGTTTCTTCTCCCCGCCGGGGAGAAGGTGGCCCGAAGGGTCGGATGAGGGGGCAAGCTCTCCGGATATCTCTACCCTCGCCCCCTCATCCCGCTGCCGCGACCTTCTCCCCGGCGGGGAGAAGAAACAAGCGGCGGTCGCTCGCTACACCGGTACAGGCCGAAACAAGACCTCTCCTTTCGCAACAACGCCGAACGCAATTTGATCGCCGTTAACCGGCCGCTGTCTTGTTCCTGTCTAATATTGTCTCCATGCTTTGATGAAAGCACGCAGACGGGATTGGACTATGAGCGATTTATGGCGGTTCGGACGCCAATATGATTTTCACGAGATTGTCGCCGATGGCATCGTCCACGGTGTCGGCATCGTGTTTGCGCTTATCGGCGCCACGGCGCTGATTTTCTACGCGACCGCCTGGGGGACGCTCAGCGCAATCGCCGCCGCGTGGATTTACGGTCTCGGACTTGTCGCCTGCCTCTCCGTGTCCTTCACCTATAATATCTGGCCGCACTCAAGGGTAAAATGGTTCCTGCGCCGGCTGGATCACTCGGCAATCTTCATCCTCATAGCCGCCACCTACACGCCATTCCTGATGCGCGGCATTCACGATCCGCTGATCGCCGTCATGCTGGGGCTGATCTGGCTTGCCGCCATCTGCGGCATCCTCCTCAAATGCCTGTTTCCCGGCCGCTACGACCGGGTCGCCATTGGTCTCTATCTTGCCATGGGCTGGAGCGGCATCATGGTGGTGGAACCTTTGTCGTCGCACCTCGCCCCCGTCACGCTCTGGCTCATCGTCGCCGGCGGCGTCATCTATTCGCTCGGCGTGATTTTCCATGTCTGGGAAAAGCTGCGCTTCCAGAATGCCATCTGGCACGGTTTCGTCGTCTCGGCAGCCGCTGTCCATTATTTCGCCGTTGTCACCGCCTTCAGCCTCGTCCCGATGGCGTCCTGACGCCCTTTTTTTGACGGGGTAAGCAACGCGCTGGACATTGCGCGGCGTCATCCCTTAAGGCTCGTCAGAGGAGCAGCTGTCTTTTGCAGCCGCTCATCTAGAAATATGAGGGCGAAGCAATAATGAGCGTGGAACTGCGCGACGCGACCGTGGACGATCTCTCCGGCATCATGGCGATTTATAACGATGCGGTGGTGAACACGACCGCGATCTGGAACGAGGTCGTGGTCGATCTGGAGAACCGCAAGGAATGGTTCGCAGCCCGCACATCGCGCGGTTTTCCGGTCATCGTCGCCATCCTCGACGGCAAGGTCGCAGGCTACGCTTCTTATGGCGACTGGCGCGCTTTTGACGGTTATCGCCACACCCGCGAACATTCGGTTTATGTGCATAAGGATGCCCGCGGCCACGGCATCGGCAAGCGGCTGATGCAGGCGTTGATCGGTCATGCGAGCGGCAACGACGTGCATGTGCTGATCGCCGCCATCGAGGCGGAAAACATGGCCTCCATCCGCCTGCATGAAAGCCTCGGCTTCCGGGTCGTCGGCCGGTTCTCGGAAGTCGGCACCAAGTTCGGACGCTGGCTGGATTTGACGTGTATGGAACTGAAGCTGGGCTGAAAGCTGAAGGCCAGCCATGGATCGGGCTTATGCCGCTTGTTTCTTCTCCCCGCCGGGGAGAAGTCCGCGGCAGCGGGATGAGGGGGCGAGCTCCCCGAAATACGGCAACGTTACCCCCTCATCTGACCCTTCGGGCCATCTTCTCCCCGGCGGGGAGAAGAAACTCGCGGCACGGTCTTGCCGCTCAAACCGGCTCGAACACCATCGAATGGCCGTTGATGCAATAACGCAGGCCGGTGGGCTTCGGGCCGTCCGGGAAGACGTGGCCAAGATGGCCGCCGCAATTGGCGCAACGGATTTCCGTGCGCACCATGCCGTGGCTGGCGTCGCGATGTTCCGTCACCGCGCCCGGTTTTACCGGCTCGAAATAGCTCGGCCAGCCGCAGCCGGCATCGAATTTCGTATCGGAGAGGAACAGCGGCTCGTCGCAGGCCGCGCAGCGATAGAGGCCCTTCTGGAATGTATCCCAATAGGGCCCGGTGAAGGCGCGCTCGGTGCCGTGTTCGCGCAGGATGCGATATTGTTCCGGCGTCAGCTGCTCACGCCATTCGGCATCGGTCTTTTTGATCTTGGGGGATGTCAGATCGCTCATGGAATGATCCTTTCTTTGCGTCTCAGATAGTCATCGCCGCCGCCGATTGAAAGGGGAACGACGTCATAACGCGTTCGTTATGGGACGGGAGTACCGATTTGGGTTGAGAAGGGCGTGTCTATGCCTTAACTGGAAAATCGATTTGAAAGAAGAACGCCATTTATTGGCGCGCAGGGATGGGGTATATCCCGGGAGACGTGAATGACATCCGATGTCACGCCGCTGACATTCCTATCGCTTTTTCTGCCGTTTCTGGCAGCGCTCGCTGCGCCGGCCCTGGTGAAGCGGTTTGGCCACAACGCGGCATGGGTTCTGGCGATTGCGCCTGCTCTCGCCTTTGCGCATTTCGCGCTGATGCTGCCGCAGATCGCGGCAGGCGGGGTGGTGACAGGCGGTTATGCCTGGGTGCCGAGCTTCAATCTCAGCTTTTCCTGGTTCATCGACGGCCTGTCGCTGACTTTCGCGTTGCTGATCACCGGCATCGGCCTGCTGATCGTGCTCTATGCGGGTGGTTATATGAAGGGCCATCCGCAGCAGGGCCGGTTCCTGTCCTTCCTGCTGCTCTTCATGGGCGCGATGCTGGGCGTCGTCGTTTCCGACAGCCTGCTGATGCTGTTCGTCTTCTGGGAACTCACCTCCATCACCTCCTTCCTGCTGATCGGCTTCGATCATGAGCGCGCCGCCTCGCGCCGCGCCGCGTTGCAGGCGCTGGTGGTGACGGGCGGCGGCGGTCTCCTGCTGCTCGCAGGGCTGATCTTCATCTGGGACATCAGCGGCATGACGCAATTGTCGATGCTGGTGCGCGGCGGCGATGTCTTGCGCGACAGCCCGTTTTATCTGGCCGCGCTGCTTCTGGTTCTCGGCGGGGCCTTCACCAAATCGGCGCAGTTTCCCTTCCATTTCTGGCTGCCCAACGCCATGGAAGCGCCCACTCCGGTTTCGGCCTATCTGCATTCGGCGACCATGGTGAAGGCGGGCGTCTATCTCTTGATGCGGCTCAACCCGGTGCTCGGCGATACCGCCGCCTGGCAGATCCTGCTGCCTTTCTTCGGCGGGCTGACCATGCTTATCGGCGCGCTGCTGGCCGTGCGCCAGACCGATCTCAAGCTGATGCTCGCCTATACCACGGTGTCGTCGCTCGGCCTTTTGGTCATGCTGACGGGCTTTGGTTCCGCCCATGCCATCGAGGCGGCGGTGCTTTATCTGGTGGCGCATTCGCTGTTCAAGGGCGCGCTGTTCATGGTCGCCGGCATCATCGACCATGAGACCGGCACCCGCGACGTCACGAAGCTCGGCGGCCTGCGAAAAGCCATGCCGATCACCTTTACAGCGGCGCTGGCGGCTGCGATTTCCATGGCCGGCCTGCCGCCCTTCTTCGGGTTTCTCGCCAAGGAAGAGATCTATTACGCGCTGGCGCATGGCAATCCGCGGGCCGTGCTGTTCACCGGCATCGCCATCCTCGGCAACGCGCTGATGTTCGCCGTCGCCTTCGCGGTGGCGCTGAAACCCTTTCTCGGCAAGCCGGTGAAGACCCCGAAACACGCGCATGAAGGCCCGCTGTTGCTCTGGCTAGGACCGGCGCTTCTGGCGCTGAAGGGGCTGACGATCGCGCTCTTTTCCGGCGTCGCGCACTTCTATGTCTCCACGCCGATGGCGAGCGCCATCGCCGGTGAAGCGCGCCCGGTGGAAATCTCGCTCATCCCGCATATTGGCGTGCCGCTCGGCCTGTCGCTGCTGACGATCGCGCTCGGCATTGCTCTCTATGCGCAGCTTTCCACCGCCCGTGGGCTGATCGACCGCACCTTCAAGGCGCTGGGGGCGGGGCCGGACAGGGGCTTTGACGTTTTCATCGACATGCTGGTGAAAGTCTCGTTCCACATCACCCGGCTCATTCAGCCGGGTAGGCTGGAGTTTTACGTTACCGCCACTTTCGCCGTCATCGCCGCCGTGCTGCTTGTGCCGCTGTTCCTTTATGGGGAGCTGCCGTCCATGCCGTCATGGCCGCACGATATGCAGGTCCATGAACTCACCTTCATCGTCATTGCCGTGGCGGGCCTCATCGCGGTGCCGACGGCATCGAGCCGGCTCACCGCCATCATCGCGCTCGGCATTCAGGGCTTTGCGGTGGCGGTCATTTTCCTGCTGTTCGGCGCGCCTGATCTCTCCTTCACGCAATTCATGGTCGAGACGCTTTCGGTGGTCATTCTGACGCTTGTCATGACGCGGCTTCGCCTGTCGCCGTCAGACCATCGCGGCCTTGGCCAGAAGCTGATGGACGGCACCATCGCCATCGCCTGCGGAACCGGCTTCGCTTTGTTCCTGATGCGCGCGACGCAGGCGAGCTTCGACAACCGCCTGACGGACTTCTACAACACCTATTCCAAGGCCATCGCCCACGGCGCCAATGTGGTCAACGTCATCATCGTCGACTTCCGCGGCACGGATACGCTCGGTGAAATCGCCGTCGTGATGATAACGGGCCTTGCCATCCTTGCGCTGATCCGCATCCGCCCGGCCGCCGCCGTCAAGGGAGCCGCCGTCAAGGGACCGGCCAGAACCGCGAAGAAGAAAGGAGCGCGGGTATGAACACGCTCATTCTGCGCACCGTCACTCCCGTTGTCACCAGCCTCATGGTGCTGTTTTCCATCTTCGTGCTGTTGCGCGGCCATAATGAGCCGGGCGGCGGTTTCATCGGCGGCCTGATTGCGGTCTCGGCGCTGGCGATCTACGGCATCGCCTATGGCGTGACCGCGGTTCGGCGCGCCATCGTGTTTCATCCGCTCGCCATCGCCGGGGCGGGGCTGCTTTTGTCCATGCTGTCCGGCCTCGTCTCAATGGCCGCGGGCGTGCCCTTCATGACCGGGCTCTGGGTCTATCCGAGCCTTTTCGGTGTCGAAATTCCGCTCTCCACCGTCATGTCCTTCGATATCGGTGTCTACCTTGTCGTGGTCGGCGCCATCACCTCCATCGCACTGGCGCTGGAAGAAAGGGAAAGCGACTGATGGAAGCGGTCTTCTCCATTCTCGTCGGCATCTTCTTTTCGGTGGCGATCTACCTCATGCTGTCGCGTCACAGCATCCGCATGCTGCTCGGCGTCGCCATTCTCGGCAATGCAGTGAACCTCCTGCTGTTCACTGCGGGCAGGCTGACGCGCGAAGTGCCGCCGATCATTCCGCCCGGCATGGACACGCTGCCCCCGGGTGCGGCCAATCCGCTGCCGCAGGCGCTCATCCTCACGGCAATCGTCATTTCCTTTTCTTTCTTCTGTTTCCTTCTGGTGCTGACCTGGCGTGCGTTTCAGGAATTGCAGACCGACGACACGGACGAAATGCGCACCGCAGAACCCGCAGGCGAGCCGATGCCGCCGCTCGGTTATTGAGCGGCGAGGCTGAGACAACATGGCATCTTCCACCACTTCCGCAGTCACCGATCTTTCCGCAGCGCTCGTCACGACGCCCGTGCCGCTCACCGACTGGCTGATCATTCTTCCCATCGCGCTCTGCATTGGCGCAGGCGCGGTGCTGATGATGATGCGCCACGCCATCCGCCACCACGCGACCGTCGCCATAGCGGCGCTGTTCCTGCTGGTGCTGCTCGACGCCGCGCTTTTGTGGAAGGTCGCCGCTGAAGGCCCGTTCACCATGGTGATGGGCCGCTGGCTGCCGCCCTTCGGCATTGCCTTTACCGCCGACCTGACGGGCGCGCTGCTGTCGCTTGCGGCCGCCATCGTGGCGCTTGCGGGCGCCATCCATGCTGGCGCGGATATCGATGCCAGCGGCAGGCGATACGGTTTTTATCCCTTCCTGATGCTTTTGATGGCCGGTGTCACCGGCGCGTTCCTGACCGGCGACATCTTCAATCTTTATGTCTGGTTCGAGGTGCTGTTGATCTCGTCCTTCGGTCTCATCGTGCTCGGCTCGACGCGCGAGCAGATCGACGGCGCGCTGAAATACGCCATTCTGAACCTCATCGGCACGACGCTGTTCCTGATCACGGTCGGTTATCTCTACGCCATCTTCGGCACGCTCAACATGGCCGATATAGCCCGGAAGGCGACGACGCTGCGCGACGCAGCGCCGCTGATGACGCTTGCGAGCCTGTTCGCGCTCGCCTTCGCCATGAAAGCCGCGGCCTTTCCGGTGAATTTCTGGCTGCCGGCCTCCTATCACACGCCGCGCATCGTCGTGTCCGCCCTGTTCGGCGGCCTGCTCACCAAGGTCGGCATCTATTCGCTCCTGCGCGTCATGGTCATGCTGTTTCCGGTCGAGCGGGAAGAACTCAGCATCGTCATCGCCATCTCGGCGGCGTTGACCATGGTGCTCGGGGCCATGGGCGCGCTCGCCCAGAACGATATCCGCCGCATGCTCGGCTATATCGTCATCTCGGGCATCGGTTACATGATGGCCGGTATCGCCATCGGCACGCCCTCAGGTGTGTCCGGCGCAATTTTTTACGCGCTGCACTCCATGGTGCTGATGACGGCGCTCTATCTTGCCGCCGGCCACGCCGCCCGCCTTGGCGGAGGTTTCAGCCTCACCTCACTCAGGGGCCTTTACCAGCAGGCTCCGTGGTTTTCGGCGCTGGCGCTGGCGCTGTTCTTTGCCGGTTCCGGCCTGCCGCCCTTTTCCGGCTTTTGGCCGAAGGCGGTGCTGGTCAAATCGGCGATCGATATCGGCGCGTGGTGGCTCGCCGGCTCCATCCTCGCCTCCGGCTTCATCGCCACCATCGCTTTCGGGCGAATCTTCCTTTTGTGTTTCTGGCGTCCGGTGGCGGCATCCTCAGGTCAGTCGTCCCTGCCGCAGGCGCCACCCTCGGCAGCGCCGTCTTTTACGCCGCTGGTGGGTCTGACGTTGCTGGTGGTATTCTTCGGCCTGTTTCCGGAAAGCCTGCTCAATCTCAGCCAGCAGGCGGCCGCAGGCCTCGGTGACCCGCGGGCCTATATCAACTCG
This sequence comes from Agrobacterium sp. ST15.16.055, assembly GCF_027956555.1. Lineage (NCBI taxonomy): Bacteria > Pseudomonadati > Pseudomonadota > Alphaproteobacteria > Hyphomicrobiales > Rhizobiaceae > Agrobacterium > Agrobacterium sp. ST15.16.055. The sequence goes on along the minus strand of NZ_JAQKGN010000010.1, from coordinate 80,604 downwards.
GTCTTTTCCGAAGGGGGCAAACCATGAGCCTCTATGTCGTACAACTGCTTTTCGTCGCCGTATGGCTCGCTGTCACGGGCAGCGTCAGTCTGGCAAACATCCTGTTCGCCCTCGTCGTTTCGACGCTCGCGCTTGGCATCATCCGCCACCAGCTTCCCGCCGGACGTAACCACTGGCTGAGGTTCGCCCGTATGCTGTCGCTGGTGCTGCTGTTCTTCAAGGAGCTGGCGCTCTCCGCATGGAAGGTCGCCATGCTGGTGACGCGGCCGAAGCTCGACGTGCAGCCCGGCATTTTCGCCTATCCGCTGACGGTGACGACGGATTTCCAGATCACGCTGCTCGCCAACCTCATCACGCTCACGCCGGGCACGCTTTCGGTCGATGTTTCGGCGGACAGAAAAACGCTTTACGTGCACGCGATCGACTGCAGCGATGTCGAGGCCACGAAAAACGACATCCGCAACGGCTTTGAAAAAAAGATCATGGAGGCGTTTCAAATATGACGCCAGAACAGACAGTTTCATTTGCAACTATACTTGCATCGGTTGTTCTGTCGGCCGCCTTTTTGCTGACAGTATATCGGGTCGTCGTCGGCCCCACCTTGCCGGACCGTATCGTTGCGCTCGACATGCTGGTGGGCATCGCCATCGGCTTCATCGCGGTCATCGCCATCCGCACCGGCTTCAATCTTTATGTCGACATCGCCATCGCGCTCGGGCTGGTCGGTTTTCTGGCAACGGTGGCCTTCGCCCGCTTCGTATTGTCCCGGGGCCTGGACGAGCGGCGCGGGCCGACGACGGTTCTCGACGGTGAAAGGGCATCTGAAGTCGTTGAAAAAACGATGAAAAAAGGTGTTGTAGGCGGAAAGGGAAAGGGCCGGCGATGATGAATTGGGTTGTGACTATTTTCGTTTCAGTGCTGCTGCTCTCGGGCGCCATTTTCTCGCTGATCGCGGCAATCGGGCTCAATCGGCTGCCGGATGTCTATACCCGCATGCATGCGGCTTCCAAGGCGGGAACGGTGGGTTCCGGCCTGCTGCTTCTGGCGGTCGGCATTCATTCCATGGAAATATCGACGCTGGCGCGGGCGCTTGCCGGTTTCTTCTTCTTTGTCCTTACAGCGCCGGTCTCGGCGCATCTTCTTGCCATGGCCGCTCATAAGGCAGGTTATCCGCTTGCCGTTAAATCGGTAGTTGATGACATGAAGAAAATTTCAAGTTGAAAATACCCCCAATAATTGGGGGTATTCATTTTCAATTGCTACTTGGTCTAGTATTTTATCACCCGTAATTTTTTGTATTCCGATTAGACTGTTTTGAACTGAAAAAACCGCAATAGGAATTTGACTTTTGCTGTTTTGCTGTTATCCAAATTAAGTGTAAAATTGCTAGTCGCAATTTGCATCTAGCCTCTTCATAGTCGGCATAGGCATTTTATTAATGTCTAATCTATGGCCCGCCGGGCCATTGCTGCCCATGTCGCGGGCCATACGTTGAATCTCGGACCAATTCGTTTCCGGTTTTCGCTCGAAATCTAGGGGTAGGTTTCATGTTGGTTTCAACAAGGCGAAGGTGGGGCACCGGGTAACTTCACATCGCTCGATGCGGCGTTTGCCCGCGTCAGGGGATCAATAAACAGGAGATACTTAAATGACGGAAACTGCATACGGTAACGCCCAGGATCTGCTGGTCGAACTGACGGCGGATATTGTGGCTGCCTATGTTAGCAACCACGTCGTTCCGGTAACTGACCTTCCCGGTCTTATTTCGGATGTTCACACGGCGCTCAGCGGAACATCGGCGCCGGCGTCGGTGGCGGTCAATGTCGAAAAGCAGAAGCCTGCCGTCTCCGTCCGCAAGTCGGTTCAGGATGACCACATCGTCTGTTTGGAATGCGGCGGCTCGTTCAAGTCGCTCAAGCGGCATCTGACGACGCATCACAGCATGACGCCGGAAGAATATCGCGAAAAGTGGGACCTGCCGGTCGACTATCCGATGGTTGCGCCCGCCTATGCCGAAGCCCGCTCGCGGCTCGCCAAGGAAATGGGTCTCGGTCAGCGCCGCAAGGCCAGCCGTTGATTTTAACGCGGGTCTGCGGGGGTTGTTTCTTCTCCCCGTCAGGGAGAAGGTGGCCCGAAGGGTCGGATGAGGGGGCAAGTTCTCCGCATATCTGTACCCTTACCCCCTCAACCTGCTGCCGTGACCTTCCCCCCGGCGGGGAGAAGGCGGCAGTGCGCATTCGCCCGCTCCCCACGTTTCCTTAGAAACTGTCTTTACATCACATGAATATCCAGCCGGTCCGTAGACCGGCTTTTTTATTGCCGCTTCGAATATTTGGTGAGGAAAAAAATCCTTTATAGAAGACCTCATTTCTAAAAAATATAGAACCATATCAGAGGCATGTTCTTCTTCTGCAAATTCACGCTTCCCCACGTACTTCCTCAGGTGTATGAATTAATTCCTATTCGTAGAGGAGTTGCATATGCCGTCGGATACTGTGTTTCTGCCTGCCGCCGCGCGGCCTTGCGTGCGGGTCGGTGATCGTCCTTTTCGTCATTGGCCGTCTGCGGCGGGGCGGGAGGAGATTTCCCGTCTTTGCCGTCTGGTACGGCAGCTCACCGGCGAGATGGTGCAATTGACGGGCGACCGAACGCTGGTGCGCCGCGACAGCCGGCGCACGGAATGCCACATCCGCCAGATTGCCATGTATGTGTGCCATGTGCAGCTGGGCATTCCCATGTCGGATATCGGACCCTGTTTCGGCCGGGACAGGACGACGGTGGGCCATGCCTGCCAGGTGGTGGAGGACCGGCGTGACGAACCGGCATTCGATGAGTTCGTCGCCGCGCTGGAGCGGCTTACCGGCAATATCTTCAATGCGATGAAAGGCGCCCGGGATGAGTGAGGAAAAAAGCGCCCCGATCTCCCCCCAGAACCCACCTCTCCTGCGGCTGCTGCGTTGCATCGCCGCGGGCGCGGTGGAGATGTCGCAGGAGGGTGGCGACATCGTCCTGCGCCGGGCGCGGGCAGGCCATCCTGTGTTGCGGTTTTCGGCCGCGACGGTGCGGTTTGCCATTTCTTCCGGGCTGGTCGAGCAGCGGGAAAACACCCTTTCCGCCGCGCCGCCGCTCGCTTCCTGGCTGAAACGTGCAATGGCGAAAGACCGGGATGAGGTTTTTCAGGACCAGCACCGGCATATGCAGACGGTTATTGTGGATGTCGGCGAAGGAAAGCAGCCGGCCCGGCGCAATCTCAACAGCTCTCCCCTGACCAGCCTTGCAAGGCTGAAGGAACGGGACGGTGCGGCGTTTTTCCCGGCGGATGCTCTGGGGGCGGGTGAACGCCTTGCCGCCGATTTTCATCGCGGCCATCTCAATCCGAAGGTAACAGCGACATGGGAGCCGAGAATAGCGAACCGCACCAAAGGTGAGGCGGGAGGGGCGCTCGATCTCACCGAGGCGGCAATGGCCGCAAGAACGCGGTTTTCCCGCGCGGCCGATGCGATGGGGCCTGAACTGGCGGGCGTCGCCATCGATATCTGCTGCTTCGAAAAGGGGCTGGAGACGGTGGAGCGCGAAAGGCAATGGCCGGCGCGGTCGGCAAAACTGCTGCTGCGCGCAGCACTGCTGGCGCTTGCCCGCCATTATGCGCCGCCTGCGGCCCGCGCGGGCAGGAAGGAACACCATTGGGGCGATGCGGATTATCGCCCGTCGATGACGAGGTGAAAGTCAGGCCACCAGCAGCCGGGCTTCCTCGCGGATGCGCTTGATCATGGAGCGCAGGCCGTTGGCGCGCTGCGACGACAGATGTTCCACCAGCCCGATCCTGTCGAACACCTCAATCGCGTCGAGATCGGCGATTTCGGAGGCTCTCTTGCCGGAATAGACGGCGAGCACGATGGCGACGAGGCCGCGCACGATATGTGCATCCGAATCGCCTTCGAAGGTCAGGAGAGGGTCTTCGGCGCCATCGCTATGGCTGACGAGCCAGACCTGGCTTGCGCAGCCATGCACCTTGTTCTCGGGCGCGCGCTTGTCTTCCGGCAGATCGGGAAGCGCCTTGCCGAGTTCGATGACATAGCGATAGCGATCCTCCCAGTCGTCGAGGAAGGCGAAGTCGTCAAGGATCGTTTCGAGAGAGGCCATTTGCGCGCCGTATCATCCATCATTGCAAGGTGTTTGCTAGGATATAGGGGAAGTGCGGCCGGTTTTGAACCATGGATCATGAAAAAGCCCACGGAAAACAGGTTTCCGTGGGCAAGTCAGGCAGGCAATCGGCAGCCGGATATTTTCGGCTGCAAAAAGGGGTTGTGGCGCGCTGGCCGGCAGGGATCAGGGCGACAGCATCAGGGCGCAGGGCGCTTCTGCGGCAGAGGAATGACGGTGCCGGTCTTCAGCATGTCGGTATCCTTCGGAAATTCGACGCTGACGACCGGGGTTTCGGCCAGTTTTTCGGTCTCGGCCGCGAGTTCAGCGGCGGGAGCGGGCTTGTCGCCGGAAGCGAGCTGCTTGTCCAGCAATTCATAGGCGACCTTCGCCCCTTCCTTTGCCCGCTCGCCGAGCGCATGGAAAGTTTCGGCGCCCTTGACGCAGACATCGGGCTTTTCGATGCAGATCGCGCTGACATAACGATAGGCTTCACCGGCGGCCGAAACGGCGCTGGGAATATCGAAGGCCGAAGGTTCCTTGGCCGGATCGTTGCTGCTGCCGAAATAGGACAGTGCCACCAGTACCAGCGAAAACCAGAATGTTCCCTTGATCAGAAACCACATTGTCAGACACCCTGCCAGATGATCTTTGTTTTCTAAAGCCCCGCCCGGTTTCGGGTCATCGGCCTTTGTCCCGTTTTTCGGGCTTGTGAAGAAGCTACAGGCGACCGGCGAACAGCCGATTGCAAAAAGCGACGCAATTTAATTCAAATTGTACCTATTCTCCTCGTATCGGGACGCCTGCCGAGAATTCATTCGAATTTTAACAGTCGATGTTAAGCATAATTGCGACAGAGGCCGCGCGTTCCGGGCGAAAGCGGCGCACGGCTTTGCCACAAAAGTTAACATGATGGCAAAAATGAAGCGAAATCCGTCGCTTACCCGTCATTAACCATGATTGGGAAAGCTTCGAAGAAATGCCCCGTAATGGGACTGCGCAGCATTTGACGGGCCTTTGAGGCCATTCTTTTTATCCATTCCTTAAGCCGCCGCCTTCTATTGTCGGAGCCGTTAGAACCGCCTCAGGGATTCGGTGTTGGTATTGCGTAATATGAGAGAAAAAGCGGTCGCATTGGTCGACCATGCCGCAGGCAGATGGCTTGCGCGCATGGAAGAGGACACCGAAAGGCGCGCCGGAACCGTTGCGCGCCTGCGCTGGCTGATCGCCTTCAGCGCCGTCGGTCTTGTGGTGACGCCGGCCCTTTTCAGCCTTGTCGTCAGCCCCGCCATCGCACTGCCGATTGGCGCTGCTCTGGTGCTGGCGCTGTTTCTGGCTGCCGCCGCACTTCTAATCGCCTTTTCCCACTCCGCACGCGGCGCATCTTCTCATTCGGTCTCGCCGGTGCACGACGATCTTATCATGGCATCGCAGGTGCCGGGCCTCGTGTTGATGATCGGTGAGACCGGTTTCGTCGAGCACGTCTCCGGTCGAGATCTCGCGGCGTTCCCGAACGACCTCCAGGCCAGCAAGGGCCATGTCCTCGTTGAATACGTCCATGTTTCCGACCGCATCGAACTGATGCAGGCTTTCGACATGTTGCGGCAGGGGGAGGACAGGGCGACGGTGGAACTTCGCTTCGAGACCGGCGCGAAGTCGCGTCAGGCGCAATTCATGCACGGCCGCATCGAAATGACGGCCATTCGCGGTTCAACGGGCCGCCTGCGCCGTATCGTCGCCCAATTGACCGATGTTACCGACATGGTACGCCTGCGCCGCGATGTCGCCCGCAAGGCGGCCGAGGCGGAATCGGCCAATGATGCGAAATCGCGCTTTCTCGCCGCCGTCAGCCACGAGCTGCGCACGCCGCTCAACGCCGTCCTCGGTTTTTCCGATATTCTGGCCGGCGAATATTTCGGCCGGCTGGAGAACGACCGCCAGCGGGAATATGTCGGTCTCATCCGCCAGTCGGGTGCGCATCTTCTCTCTGTCGTCAACACCATGCTCGATATGAGCAAGCTGGAAGCCGGCCGTTACGAGCTGATGATGGAAAGCTTCCCGATTGCCGAGACCATCTCGTCCTGCGAGGCGATGCTCAGCCTGCAGGCGAAGGAAAAGGGTCTGACTTTGACCAGCCGCATCCAGCGCGGTGTCGGCGAAATCTCGGCCGATCAGCGCGCCATCCGGCAGGTTCTGATCAATCTTGCCGGCAACGCCATAAAATTCACCGATGCGGGTGGTGTGGTGTCGATCGACGCCGCGCGTGAGGGCGCGATGTTGAAGCTGACGGTGAGCGACACCGGCATCGGCATCGCTTCCGACAAGATCGAATTGCTGGGCCAGCCCTTCATGCAGGTTCAGAATGAATATACCCGTCGCTATGAGGGCACGGGTCTGGGATTGTCCCTGGTCAAGGGGCTTGTGGCATTGCATGGCGGCACTTTCGCCATCGCCAGCAAGCCCGGCGAGGGAACGGTCGTAACGATCACCCTGCCTGCCGACGGTTCCGGCATGGCGGGTGGTGGCGAAAGCGCCGAAGCCGAAAGCATGGTGGAATTTCCGCCCCGCATCCGGCAGCTCGGCGATATGGCCGCAATGATGAAAAAGGATGGTGACAATGGCCCCGCGAAAGCGAAAACCGCCTAAGAAAACAACGGCCCAGATTGGCGCCGGGCTTGTTTCCTTGGTGGTTTCTGCCATCGGGCGAGAAATCCTGCGCCGTCCGAAACTGGTGGGCGGCTCAGGCGCCTTTGCGGTCGTCTTCGGTTTTGTCGCCGCCAATGCGCTCTGGTATCAGCCGGGCGTGCACCCATCGCCTTTCCTGCGCACGCGTGACGCGGAAAACCCAAATGGCATTGCCGGTTATCGCCCGGCCGAGCATCTCGGCGTGCAGGGCGATGTCACCACCTTCCGCATAGAACGACCGGCGGAGACGCAAAACGCGCAGCAAGCGACGGCCGAAACGCCGGCGCAATCCGTCGCAGAAAGCCAGAAGCCGGAGCAGATCGTTGCCGATATTCAGACAGAACTGAAGAAACGCGGGCTTTACGAAGGTGAGGCGGATGGCCGCATGGGCCCACGCACCGCCGCCGCCATCATGTTCTTCGAGGAAACGCTCGGCATGGAACAGACCGGCGAGCCGACGACCCGGGTGCTGGCGGCGCTGAAGATCGATGGCGCGACCGTTGCCGCGATCCCGAAAGACCGGCCTTCCGACACCAGCGGCGGTGGAGTGGAAATCGACCCGGTCGCGGCCGCCATCCGCAAGGCGGAGAAGCCGCAGGTAAAGGCCGAACCCGTTTCCCTTAATAGCACGTCCAAGCCTGCCAGCCGGGATCTTATCGCCAGGATACAGCAGGGGCTGATCAACATCGCTTATGCCGATGTGAAAGTGGACGGCGTGGCGGGGCAACAAACCCGCAATGCTATCAGGGCGTTTGAGAAACACTATCGCCTGCCGGAAACCGGCGAGCCGAGTGAGGTCGTGCTGAAAAAGCTGAAGTCGATCGGGGCGCTTTAGATTTTGACAGCGGCTGAGGTGCGTGGGGCTTACCCCCCTCTGCCCTGCCGGGCATCTCCCCCTCAAGGGGGGAGATCGACTCGCGGATAAGTCTTGCCCATCTCAACATTTGCGAATGAAGTGGTGGTAGCGCTTCCTGCCGATCTCCCCCCTTGAGGGGGAGATGCCCGGCAGGGCAGAGGGGGGTAAGCCCCACGCACCTTCGCCCGCCTAAAACCAACATTGCGAAGCACGCCCACCGTTTCCATCGAAAGCAACCCCATGCGCCTCAAATCCGAAATGTTCGTCTCAGCCCTCATCCGCCGCGTCTTCGCCGCCGGCGGATTTGCGGCTGTCGAAAAGAAGGGGGCGGAGGAGGCGGGGGCGATCTTTATCCGCCAGCGCCTGCGTGATGGCCGCGAGAACCTCTATGGGCCCGCGCCGCAAAGTTTTGCCGATGATGAGGACATCCGCGCCGAGCGCCGTTTCGAAACGCGTCTTGCGGGTGCGGATGGCGAGGAAAGTGCCGCTCTTCTTGAGAGGGAACGACGCTTCGACAGCGACCTGTGGGTGGTGGAGATCGAAACCGATGAGATCGGGAGCCTGCTGACGCTGGTTGATGGGCCGAAGGCCTAGAATTGGCCGGCGATGGCCCGCCTCTTCAATCCGTGAAGGCGCAAGGCCAGACCTGATTATCCTTGCGTCCCGGTTCTTTGCGCAGACGGTGTGTTGTGGCCCGGTCGTTCGCGGCCATGCGTATAGCTGTCGGCCCGCCGCCAGCTTTCCAGCCGCTCTTCGCATTCCACGATGTCGAGACCGTCGAGCAGGGCTTCGGCACGGTTCATATCGCCTGCGGCGGCGGAAAGATGCGGATAGAAACATTGCAGCACGAAAGCCGCCTCGGAGAATTCCATGCCAAGGCCGGTCAGCGTCGTTGCCAGCTGCGCGCCTGATATATCGAGCATGATGCGCTCCGACAGCCAGTAGCTGGAGGAGAGAGAATCCGCCAGCGTCACCGCGAATTGCCGGGCGTTGCGCTCGCGGGCGAAACGCACCAGCAGCGCTTCCTGCACCTCGCTCAGCCGGCGAAGGCCGAGAACGTCGCTTTCCGGGCGGTTGAGGTGATGCGCCATCTGCTTGATCCGCTGGCGCATTTCCTCTTCGAGCGCGGAGGCGGCGGCGATGTTGTCCGTCTTTTCTTCCGCTTTCGGCTCTTCAGGGCTTTCCGCCGCCTGCGGTTCGGCAGCCGTCGTCTGTTCATCCGGCCGCTTCAGATCTTCGGCGTGACGCAGCCCGACAAGCGCGTCGATGACGGTGGGGGAAAGGTCCTCGCGGCGCACGATGGCGCGCGCATGCGCCGCCCCTTGCGTGCGGGCAATGGTGATCAGCGTGTCGTCATCGAGGCATTTGGAGGAAATGAGGAATGGCGCTGCAAGCGAAATCGGCTGGCAGGCGATGAAGAAGGCGACAGCCGAAGGCACGCTCGGATGCTGCGAGAGCGCGGCGATCGCCTCCCGCTTGGCTTCATCGGTGGAGGCGTTGAAAAGCGGCATGAAAAGTTCGGCGAACTGCCGAAGGTCCGTTTTTGACGGATGCGAAACATTCTCGAAATTCGTCACGGTGGCCATCAGCACCACATCTTTCTTCCTCACGGCTCTTGGCCTCTCAAGTTCTCGAAACCGGTCGGTCAACGCACTACCCAACAAACGCAAACACAATATCGACTCAAATTAGAGCAAATGCGTTGACGCCCTGTTAACTATGGGGGGTGGCAAGAGAGAATCCGCATCTTTCAACAAGGAAATTTTAAAACCTTGATGACGGACGCAGGACCGTGGAACTTTACCGCATCGCCTTTGTTTTCAAGGCGGGCAGCTCCGGCCGGAATAAGTTGGGGTCCGGCAATTAAGGTTAACGGATCATTAACCTCTGTCTGTTTGTAATTTCATGGGCAGTATTAGGATTCCATGTTATTCTTATCGACGGAATAAATGAGAAAATGGCATGTGAAGCCTGAATCTGCGCACGGTCCCCTTATAAGAATCGCCTTGGATTTTTGGATCGTGCGAAAACCAGTCTGTGGACTGGCCTATGCGCAATGTGATGGTGATGAAATTCCCGACGCAAGACGAGGCTTGCGCGGTTCCCATGGGCAACATTGACAATCATGTCCCGAAGAGGAGATGAGCATGGCAGAGATTATTCCAATCGGCGACGCCCGACGAAACCTGCGCCCCGCCGGCGCGGTGGCAACCGTGATCGGCCCGGCGAAAGTCGTGCTGTTTACCGGCGTGCGCTATGAAAAACGCGATACCGAGCCGACCGGAAAAGTCGCGCGCAAGGGCAAATCCGCAGCGGAAACTGCCCTCAAATCCTGACGGCGCACGACAACCGACGTTATTTCCACGCCGTCGGCTGGCATTTCGCCTCGTTCAGGAACCGTTCCGCCTCTTCGCCGAAACTCGGCTGCGGGACCATGGTCCGCAACACCACATACCCTTTCGTCTGATCCGATTCCGCCAGAATGGCCTGCGAAAGCGCGGGTGGTTGCGCCTTGCGGATGGCGGCGATCTGCACCGCATCCGCCACCAGAATATCCATCACCCCGCCGGCGGACGTGCGGTCATTCATGCTGAAAACCTCATTCGAGGCCTTGTCGTAAACCGCGACCGACCAGAAGGGCACGGCCCCGATGGCAGTCAGCCTGACCGGCTTGTCCTCGATATCGAAGGTGCAGACCGCGACCCGCATGAAGGGATCGCCGCTGCCAAGCGTCTTTTTCTCCGCCGTCTCTTCGAGCAGATGAAACTGATGCGGCTTTCCTTCCGCCACCGCGCGCGTATAGGCGTCGCGATTGCTGAAATGCGGTATCGCCAGAAGAATGATGACATGCAGCACGGCTGCGCCGACGAGACCGGTGAGGATGGCGAGCAGAACCCTAAGCATTGCCACACCCCAGCTTGCGGATTTGCGGCATGGAGATGTCGATCAGGCCGGAACTGCCCGCAACGGGCGTGTCGAGCAGGGTCATGACCAGCCTGAAGGTCTGGCCCTGCGGCACCGACAGCCAGTTATAGGTCTGGGCGTCAGCGGCGATGGTGATGTCGACGCCGCCATCGGCGCTGCGCAAAAGCGTGCGGGAATTCAGCGCGAAGGGCCGCCCCGCATCTTCCGCCAGCACATTGCCCTGCTGATCGGCGGTGTAAATCGTCCAGAACCGTGCGGGCGGCACGGCGCCGGCCAGCCGGTAGCGGCACTCGCCGCTCAAGCGTTGCCCATCGCTGTCGACGGAGGCGGTGAAGGCCAGCCCTTCCGCGGTTCCGTAAAGCAGCTTGCCGGCGTCGGCGCGGTGCGATTTGGCGTAAGGATCGGCCTCGATCGTCTGCGCGACGGGAAAGGCGTCCCAGGAGCCGACGCGGATCGATCCAAAGCCGGATGTCGCCTCAAGGGCTGCCAGCGTTGCGGCAATACCGCCGCCAAAGGCGATCAGAAGGGCGATGCCGACAAGGAATGGAACTCGGAACACGCTGTTTTCCCGTTTTTGAACAGGTCGAGGACTATCACTGATTCCCTGTTTGGAAAATGGCGCGGCTTGTTTAGTCTTCGTGAAAATGATCACAACCGGGGATATTCCATCATGTCGCGACAATCCGCAATCGACCGTGCCGCCGCCTGTTTTGACGATGGCGGCTTCGAGCGGGATTTGTCGCGACGCGTTTTGCGACGGACCGAAAGCCAGAATGAGGAGCAGGGCGAGGAACTGACGCTTTATCTGGAACAGGAAATGCTGCCCGCATTCGCCGCCATGGGTTTTTCCTGCACCATCCTGCGCGATCCGGCGGCGGATTTGCCGTTTCTGATCGCCGAGCGTTTCGAGGGCGACACGCTACCGACCGTGCTGGGATACGGCCACGGGGATGTGGTGCGCGGTCAGGACGAGGGCTGGGCCGAGGGCCTTTCGCCCTTTGTGATGTCTGAAAGCAATGGCAGGTGGTATGGGCGCGGCACGGCCGACAACAAGGGGCAGCATTCCGTCAATATGGCGGCGTTGAAGGCCGTGCTCGAGACACGCGGCAGGCTTGGTTTCAACGCCAAATATCTGATCGAGATGGGCGAGGAGAGGGGATCTCCCGGCCTGAGGGAGATTTGCCGGAACCATGGCGAGCGGCTGAAAGCCGATCTTCTGATCGCCTCCGACGGCCCGCGCCTGAATGCGGAACGGCCGACGGTTTTTCTCGGCGCGCGCGGCGGCATCACCTTCGATCTGGTGATCGAGGCGCGTGAGGGCGGCCATCATTCCGGCAATTGGGGCGGGGCGCTCTCCAATCCCGGCGTGCAGCTGGCCCATGCCGTCGCAAGTCTCGTCGGCCCGACCGGCCAGATCCGCGTGCCGGAACTGGTGCCGGAGGAATTGCCGAAAGCGGTGCGTGAGGCTCTTGCCGATTGTGAAATCGATGGCGGGCCGGACGGCCCGAAGATCGATCCGGACTGGGGCGAGCCCGGCCTTTCCACCGCCGAGCGGGTGTTCGGCTGGTGCGCGCTGGAAGTGCTGGCTTTCGAGACCGGCAATCCGCGTGCGCCGGTCAACGCCATTCCGCCTCGGGCGTGGGCGCGGCTGCAATTGCGCTTCGTTGTCGGTATCGATCCGGAGGCGGTTCTGCCCGCCGTGCGGCGTCATCTCGACCGGCAGGGTTTTGCCATGGTGAAAATCGCGCCTGCCGGCGACGAGATTTTCCGCGCGACCCGGCTCGATCCGCAGGATCCATGGGTGGATTTCACGCTGCGCTCCATTGCCCGCACCACGGGCAGAAAACCGGCGCTTCTGCCCAATCTCGGCGGTTCGCTGCCCAACGATATCTTTGCCGATATCCTCAAACTGCGCACCATCTGGGTGCCACATTCCTATCCCGGCTGCTCGCAGCATGCGCCGAACGAACATTTGCCGAAGGAGATCGTACGCGAGGCGCTTACCCTTATGGCCGGGCTCTATTGGGATATCGGAGCCGGCGACACGCCGCCGCTTTAGGCCCCCATGACAAGCTTGAAGGCGATGGCCCACATGGTGACGGCGATGACGCCTTCAAGAATGCGCCAGGCGGAGGGTTTTTCAAAGATTGGCCGCAGCCAGCGCGCGCCGTAACCAAGTGAAAAGAAGAACACCAGCGAACCGGTGGCCGCGCCCGCCGCGAAGGTTTTTTCGAAGCCGGGAAACTGCGTTGAAATGGTGCCGAGCAGCACGACGGTATCAAGATAGACATGCGGATTGAGAAAGGTCAGCGCGAGACAAATGGCCAAAGTCTGCCACAGGCTCGCCTCCTGCCGCTCCGACACCGAAAGCGCCGCGGAAGAGCGCAGCGCCGAATGCAGGCTTTTGGCGCCATACCAGACGAGGAAGGCGGCCCCCGCATAACGCATGATGGGATCGAGCGCCGGCATGATGGCGCTGATCCGCTGAAAGCCGAACACGCCCACCGTAATCAACAGCGCATCGGCAAGGGCGCAGGTGGTGCAGACGGCAAACACATGCGAACGCGCCAGCCCTTGTTTCAGCACAAACGCATTCTGCGCGCCGATGGCGACGATGAGGCTGAGGCCCATCGTCAGGCCGGTGAAGAAAATCTGGATGTCCATGCGCGTCGCGGCCCCTGCCTCTGTCCATTGTGGAATGGCCGGGGGCGTTGCTCCCGACCGAGTGCTTGGATATTTCCGCCAGATGGTTTAATCCAGTTAAATAAACTCAATCCAGATAAGCTTAGCTAATGGCGCACTTCTCTCTTCAACGTCTCGATTTTCCGCCACGTTGCCATCTCTCCACCGTCATTCCTGTTCCCCGGAACAAGAATGAGGGAAGGAGAGGCCGTCGCCTATGGCTTCCAAGGCCATCACGCCACCTCCAAACCCCGCATGAGGTGCCGTAATGCTCGACTATCCCTCCATGCGGGCCGTGGCGCTCGTGGCCCAGACCGGCAGCTTCGAAAAGGCGGCGCAGGTGCTGTGCGTCACGCCATCGGCCGTCTCCCAGCGCATCAAGCAACTGGAGGAGCGGCTGGGTGTGGTGCTGATCGTGCGCGGCAACCCCTGCGTGGCGACGGAAAAGGGCGAATGGCTCTGCCGTCACATCGATCATGTCGGCATGCTGGAAAGCGAATTGTTCCGACAGCTTCCGGTGCTGGCGGAAGCCGGCGCAGCGCAGGAGCGCGTGACGCTCAACATCGCCACAAACGCTGACAGCCTCGGCACATGGTTTCTGGATGCGGTTTCGAAATTCACCGGCGGCAGCGATTATCTCGTCAATATCGCGGTGGACGATCAGGACCACACGGTGGAATGGCTGCGCGGCGGCAGGGTGCTCGCCGCTGTCACGGCCCATGCCAAGCCTGTGCAGGGTTGCCGGGTAACGCCGCTCGGCGTGTTGCGCTATCATGCCACCGCCAGCCCGGATTTCATGGCCCGCCATTTCGCCGGAGGTGTCACGCCCGCCGCCCTTGCCCGCGCGCCCGGGCTCACCTTCAACCAGAAGGACAGGCTGCAGGCGAGTTGGGTCAGGAAGGTGCTGGGCGAGGAAATCGCCTATCCCACCCACTGGCTGCCTTCGACGGACGGTTTCGTGAAGGCGAGCCTTTCCGGCATGGGCTGGGGGCTCAATCCGGTGCAGCTTGTGGGGGATCACCTCAAGACGGGCAGGCTGGTGGAGGTCGTTCCCGGCACGCCGCTCGATATTCCGCTTTACTGGCAGGTCAACCGGCTCGCGGCGGAGCGGCTGGGGGTGTTGACGTCGCATGTGGTGGAGACGGCGAGGGGAGTGTTGTTGCGATAAGTTGCGGTTTGGAGAAGCGGTGGCGATGGGGTGCATGGCTTTACCCCCCTCTGCCCTGCCGGGCATCTCCCCCTCAAGGGGGGAGATCGACGCGCGGATAGGTCTCGCCCATCTCAACGTTTACGAATGAAGTGGCGGTAGCGCCTCCTGCCGATCTCCCCCCTTGAGGGGGAGATGCCCGGCAGGGCAGAGGGGGGTGAACCTCACCGCCGTGCCGCATCCTCCTTGCCCTCGCGCAAAGACGCATCCGCCACTTTCTGCGTCGTCACACTCAAGGCCGAAGCGTCCTTCATCTTCCTGGCGATGGAACGGATCACACGCGTTGCCTCGGCCGAGAGCGAGCGTGGGCGGGTGAGGGCCGGCAAAGCGGGGGTACTGGCGGCTGCGGCCGCCACTTGCGCCGAAGGTTGCGGGCGCGCACCTGTCGGCAACGGGTTCTGGATGCCGGGAATGGGGCGCAGCTCCATGCCCTGATGGGCATAGTCCATCAGCCGCTTGAAAGTCATGGCCGGAAGCGCGCCTCCCGTCATATTGTTCATCGGCGTGAAATCGTCGTTCCCGAACCAGACGGCCGTGGTGTAATTGCCGGTGAAACCCACATACCAGGCATCGCGATAGGCCTGCGAGGTGCCGGTCTTGCCGCCGGAAACGATGCCGTTATCCAGCGCGCCTCGCCGGGCCGTGCCCATGACCGGAATGGTCACCAGCATCTGGTTCATCTTCGAATTGGCGTCTTCGGAAAGCACCCGTTTGGCGGGCGCTTCGTTGTGGCTGAAATCGTAGAGGACATTGCCTTCGTAATCCAGCACCTGCTCGATGCCGTGGCGGCGCGACTGCATGCCGTCGGCCGGGAAAACGGCATAGGCGGTGGCCTGATCGAGCACCGTGACTTCCGATGTCCCGAGCGGAATCGTCTTGTCGCTGCGCAGCGGCGTGGCGACACCCATGGCCTTGGCGGTATCGACGATGACCTGCGTGCCGAGCACGTCCTTGGCAAGACGCACGGGCACGGTGTTGTAGGATTTGGCGAGCGCCATCTGCAGCGTCACCTTGCCGGCATAGGAGCGGCCGTAATTCTGCGGCGACCAGCCGCGCCAGGTCACCGGCGCGTCGGAGATTAGCGTCTCCGGCTTCATGCCCTTTTCCATGGCGGCCGAGTAGGTGTAGACCTTGAAGGAGGAGCCCGGCTGGCGCAGCGCCGCCGTGGCGCGGTTGAACTGGCTTTCGCCATAGTCGCGCCCGCCGACCATGGCGCGCACGCCGCCGCCGTTCTCGATCATCACCATCGCGCCCTGCTTGACGCGGTAACCTTCGCCGAATTCGCGCAGGCCCATTTCCATCGCCTGCTCGGCCGCCTGCTGCAGGCCGGTATCGATTGTGGTACGCACGACCACGGTGTGGTCCCTGAACTTGCCTTCCGCGGCCAGCCGCTGCACCTCGTCAAAGGCCCAGTCGAGGAAATAATCAGGCGCCTTCACATCGGCGCGGTCGATGACGGTGGCCGGGTTGCGCCGCGCGCCGATCACCTGCCCCTCGGTCATCAACCCGCTCTGCACCAGGTTGGACAGCACGGTGTTGGCGCGGGCACGGGCGGCGGGCAGGTTGACATGCGGCGCATATTTGGCCGGGGCCTTGAACAGGCCAGCCAGAATGGCGGATTCGGCGAGCGTCACGTCGGTAAGATTCTTGCCGAAATAAAACTGCGCCGCCGCAGCAGCACCAAAGGTGCCGCCGCCCATATAGGCGCGGTCGAGATAAAGGCTGAGGATTTCCTTCTTCGACATGTTGGTCTCGAGCCACAGCGCGAGGAAGGCTTCCTTGATCTTGCGCTCCAGCGAGCGCTCATTGGTCAGGAACAGGTTCTTGGCGAGCTGCTGCGTCAGCGTCGAGCCGCCCTGCACCACGCCGCCGGCGCGGGCGTTTTCGCTCATGGCGCGGGCAAGGCCGATGAAATCGATGCCGAAATGGTCGAAGAAACGCCGGTCCTCGGTCGCCAGAACCGCCTTGATGAAATGATCCGGCATCTGGTCGATCGGAACGGAATCCTCGTGGATGATGCCGCGGTGGCCGATGGTGTTGCCGTAACGGTCGAGGAAGGTGACGGCGAAGTCGCCACGATACCGCCAGTCCTTCTTGGTTTCCTCGAAGGCGGGCATGGCGAGCGCCAGAAGCACGACGGACCCCGCCGTTCCGAACGTCAGTGCGTCGCAGGTCAGGTTGACGAGAAGCTTCTTCCAGCCCCGCACATGCAGCTTGCGCGAGGCGATGGTGACGTCTTCCCAGAAATCCACCAGTCTTGCCGCAGCCGTCCACAGGCCGGAGTCGATGAAGCTATCGATCCGGAGCAGGATGTGCCGTTTTTTACGGCCTTTTTTTTCGTTTTTTTCTTCCTGCACCTGGCGATGTTTTCCTGTTCAACGCAACGCGATCATCGATATTCTGCGCTTCAACCCATTCCCGACGCAAAACCGTGGCATGGTTGTGTCGGAAGTGCTTGACGCGGCGGCCTTTCGCGGGCCAATGACCCCCAGCCGCCTGCCAATATGCTAAAATATCGTACAAACCAGCCCTTGGCGATACGATATAAAGGATTAGGGACCGGTTAAACACTCCCGTCCAAGAGATCAAAATGAAACGGAAATGTTAACGATGAATGACGCGCCGTTCTGGAAAACCAAATCACTCACGGAGATGACCGGCGAGGAATGGGAAAGCCTGTGCGACGGCTGCGGCCTGTGCTGTCTGAACAAGCTGGAAGACTGGGACACCGGCGAAGTCGTGTTCACCTCGGTCCGCTGCGTGCTGCTCGACGGCGAGAGCTGTCGATGCTCCGATTACGAAAACCGCCGCGCCACGGTGCCGGACTGTATTCAGCTAGACCTGAAGAAGGTGCATGAGATCGGCTGGCTGCCGCCAACCTGTGCCTATGCGCTGGTGCGCGACGGCAAGGATCTCTACTGGTGGCATTATCTCGTCTCCGGCGATACGCAAACGGTGCATCAGGCCGGCATTTCCGCCCGCGGCCGCACCGTCAGCGAGGCCGATGTGGATGTTGACGACTTCGAGGATTATGTGGTCGACTGGCCCCTGACAGTGGGTGAGACGGTCGGCGAGAGGGCGGGCGAAAAGGAACGGACCTGACGGAAAACGTCAATTTTTGTTTGGTCCTATTCCTGCCCCATCCGTCTCCTAAAGGCATGTCATCCGAAAGCGTGTCACGGTTTCGGGGTACGACTTGTCTGAAAACAAAGACAGCTTCCGGCCATTCCGGCAAATGATCCGCAGAAGCGGACGAGGGACATCGAAACGCATGCGCTACCGGCTGCCCGCCATCGTTCTTTCATGCCTTGCCCTTCCGGGGCTCCTGCCGTTTTCCGCTGATGCCCAGCAACAGCCACAGGCCTTCGAATGCACGCTGGTCACGTCCATCGAGACCGGTGCCATCATCAACCAGCAGGGCGCCTGTGACCAGCGCGTTGCGCCGGCCTCCACCTTCAAGGTGCCGCTGGCGCTGATCGGTTACGACGCCGGCATCCTTCAGGATGAAAAGACGCCCGCCTGGGACTGGAAACCCGGCACGGAGGCGCGCGCCTCCGACCGCAAGACGGTCGATCCCTCCATATGGGAACAGGATTCGGTCCTGTGGTATTCGCGTGAGATCACCCGCCGCCTCGGTCCGGAAAAATTCGCCGCCTATGTGAAGCGTCTCGGTTACGGCAATGCCGATGTCTCCGGTGAGCCGGGCAAGAATAACGGCCTGACCCATTCCTGGCTCGGATCGTCGCTGACGGTCTCGCCGGTGGAACAGGTCGGCTTCCTGCGCCGCCTTCTGGCCGGCAATCTGCCGGTTTCGCGCGATGCGCAGGCGAAGACCAGGGCAATCGTGCCGGTCTTCGATGGGCCGGAAAGCTGGGCCGTGCACGGCAAGACCGGAACCGGCTACATGCGCGACGAAAAGGGCGATCCCGACCGCAACCGTCCCTTCGGCTGGTTCGTCGGCTGGGCGGAGCGCGAAGGCCAGCACATCGTCTTTGCGAGACTGCGCGTTTCCGACAAACCGTCAAACGAGCCACTCGGCCCCGCCGTGCGCGATGCCTTCCTGCGCGATATTCCCCGGCTGGCCGTGCACCGATAGCGAGATCGACCTCAATATCTTTCGGATTGCGCGTTTACCTGAAAAGCTCGGCGTGCGTTCCTGCGCGGGTGAAGATGAGAAGGTTCTGCTTCTCATCAAGTTTATAGATCAACAGAAAGTCCCCGCCGACATGGCATTCGCGATGATCGTGCCATTCTCCGTTCAGTTCATGGTCACGAAACTGCGCCGGTAATGGCGCTTCGCCGGCGATGAGAAGGAGCATGATCTCCTTCAGTTTCACCATGTCATAGCGCCCGGAATTGTTCAGCCGTTGCCAGTCCTTGATAAATTGCCTGGTGAAATCCGAACTACGCGGCAACACCGTTCGTTTCGATGCCGCGTCTTTTCCGTGACCTTTTTTATCCGTCACCGTTTGTTACCATCAAGGGCGTCAAACAGGGCTTCCGCCGTGCCGAAACGATTGCGCCTGGCAGCCGCGATGGCGCGCGCTTCTTCAATCGCGGCGAGCGTTTCAGCGTTCGGTTGCGTCAGTTCTATCGGCAGTGCTTTTTCTCGGGCAATGCGCGTCAGCATCATTCGCATGACATCGGAAACAGTCAGCCCCAGACTGTCGAGCACGGCAGTCGCGTCATCCTTGAGCGCCTGATCGATGCGCGCTCTCACATAAGCATTTGCGGTCATGATCGACCTCCTTTTATAAAAAGCTGTATGTAGCTCAAATGAGCATCAAATTCAACGAGTGTATTGCTGCCCCTTCGTATTCTCCTTTGCCGCGCGGGCGACGACAACAAGCCCGGCCGCACTCACGATTGTGTGTTCGACAAAAAGTTTCCGCTTCCCTTGACCTTCCCATCATGGGAATCTCTACATAGGGTCTCGAAAGGGGATTTCCCATGAACGAGACAGTCAAACACGCCCATCGACATGAACCGGTTTCCATTCCTGTGGAGGGCATGACCTGCGCTTCCTGCGTGCGTCGGGTGGAAACGGCCGCGGCCAAGGTGCCGGGTGTCATGTCGAGTTCCGTGAACTTCGCCACGAAGAAGCTCACCGTCGAGCCGGCCGAAGGTTTTTCGGCCAGAACGCTTGATGCCGCCATCAAGAAGGTCGGTTACGACATCGCGCCGGAGCGTCACGAATTCGCGGTGGAAGGCTTGCGGGGCGAGGCTGAGGCCGGGCGGCTGAAGGCCGTTCTGGAAGCGGTCGCCACCACAATCGTCGTCAAGGTCGATGCGGCCTCCGGCAAGGCCTCCGTGGAAACGATTGGCGGCAGACGTGAACGGGATACGCTGGTGGAAACGGCAAAGCTCGCCGGTTTTGCGCTGAAGACGCCGGGACCGCGCGACAATTCCGCCCATCAAGGTCACGGCCAGCACCACGGACATCATCAGGGCCACGGCCAGATGGCGGCGGGCGCGACTGGCGGCCACGACCATATGCAGCATGCGGGCGAAGAGGGCGCGCTGAAACGCGACCTGACGATTGCCGCGATCCTGACCGCGCCGCTTTTCGTGCTGGAAATGGGCGGCCATCTCTATGAGCCGATGCATCACTGGCTGATGGGCATCATCGAGACGCAGAACCTCTATTACATCTATTTCGTGTTGGCGACGGCGGTGATTTTCGGGCCGGGCCTGCGCTTTCTCAAGACCGGTTTTCCGGCCCTGCTGCGCGGTGCGCCGGAAATGAATTCGCTTGTGGCGCTGGGCGTCACGGCGGCTTACGCCTATTCCGTCGTGGCGACTTTCGCGCCCGATCTGCTGCCGGCGGAGGCGCAGTTCGTCTATTATGAAGCGGCAACCGTCATCGTGACGCTGATCCTGACCGGACGGCTTCTCGAAGCCCGCGCCAGCGGCCGCACGGGAGACGCCATCCGCAAGCTGATGAGCCTGCAGGCGAAGACTGCCCGCGTAGAGCGCGACGGCGCCACCATCGATATTTCCCCTGACGATCTGGTGATGGGCGATATCGTCGTCATCCGGCCCGGCGAGAGGCTGGCGGTGGATGGCGAAGTCGTCGAAGGCTCGTCCTATGTCGATGAGTCCATGATATCGGGCGAACCCGTGCCGGTGGAAAAGAAGATCGGCGCAACGGTCGTCGGCGGCACTATCAACAAGACAGGCGCCTTCAAGTTCAAGGCGACCAAGGTGGGCGCGGATACCATGCTGTCGCAGATCATCCGCATGGTGGAGGAGGCGCAAGGATCCAAGCTGCCGATCCAGCTGTTGGTGGACCGCGTCACCGCGCTTTTCGTGCCCGTTGTCATAGCAATCGCTGTTCTGACCTTCATCGTCTGGGCGATCTTCGGCCCCGAACCCGCCTATACATTCGCGCTGGTCAATGCGGTCGCGGTGCTCATCATCGCCTGCCCCTGCGCCATGGGTCTCGCCACGCCGACATCCATCATGGTCGGCACCGGTCGGGCGGCGGAGCTGGGCGTGCTGTTTCGCAAGGGGCAGGCGTTGCAGGAGCTACGTTCGGCTGAAATCGTCGTGGTCGACAAGACCGGCACTGTCACTAAGGGCCGCCCGGAACTGACCGATCTTGTGGTTGCCGAAGGATTTGCCGACAACGAGGTGCTGAGGCTGGTCGCCGCCGTCGAGGACCGCTCGGAACATCCGATTGCCGAAGCCATCGTCCGGGCTGCGGAAGAAAAGAATGTGACGACCCCGGAGGGACTCGAACCCACAACCGTCGAAAACTTCGAGAGCGTGACGGGTTACGGCATCGCCGCCACCGTCAATGGCCGCAGGCTGGAAGTCGGTGCGGATCGTTATATGGCCAAACTCGGCCATTCCGTCGATATTTTCGCTGAGGTCGCCGCAAGGCTGGGAGATGAAGGCAAGACGCCGCTTTATGCCGCCATTGACAACAGGCTGGCGGCTGCGATTGCCGTCGCCGATCCGCTGAAACCCTCGAGTATCGCTGCGATCAAAGCATTGCAGGCGATGGGCATAGAAGTGGCGATGGTGACGGGCGACAATGAACGCACGGCAAACGCCATAGCCCGGCAGGTCGGCATTTCCCGCGTGGTGGCGGAAGTACTGCCCGAGGGCAAGGTGAAGGCGATCCATGAGATGCGGGCAGGCGGCAAGGTGCTGGCCTTCGTGGGGGACGGCATTAACGATGCGCCGGCGCTCGCCGAAGCCGATATTGGCATTGCCGTCGGCACGGGCACGGATGTCGCCATCGAAAGCGCCGATGTGGTGCTGGTTGGCGGCGATCTTCTGGGCGCAGTCAACGCCATCGAAATGAGCCGGGCGACCATGCGCAACATCAAGGAAAACCTGTTCTGGGCCTTCGGTTATAACGTGGCGCTGATACCGGTTGCGGCGGGCGTGCTCTATCCGGCCTTCGGCATCACCCTGTCGCCGATGATCGGCGCGGGTGCGATGGCGCTCTCCAGCGTCTTCGTTCTCGCCAATGCGCTGAGATTGAAACGGGCGAAGGTGGTCCATCGGGAGGTGACGTCATGAATATCGGGCAGGCATCGGAAGCATCGGGCGTTTCCGCCAAGATGATCCGTTATTACGAGCAGATCGGCCTCATCACGCCTGCCGCCCGCACCGGCAATAATTACCGGGTCTATGGCGAGCAGGACGTGCACAATCTGCGCTTCATCAAGAGGGCGCGCACGCTCGGTTTCTCGCTGGAAGAAACCGAGACGCTGCTGAAACTCTGGCAGGACAAAAGCCGTGAGAGTTCGGCGGTGAAGGAGATTGCGCTCGTCCACATCGCCGATCTCGAGCAGAAGATCGCCGAGATGAAGAGCATGGTGAAGACGCTCTCTCATCTCGCCCATTGCTGCGGCGGCGACCACCGGCCCGATTGCCCCATCCTCGATGATCTCGCGGGTGCCGACAAGACAGACGACAAGCCAGCCAGAACTCACTGAACTTTAATGACAACCGGCGCGACAATATCGCTACCGGCCAGAAGGAGAAAACCATGAGTGCAACCACCTTCCTCATTCCGGACATGACCTGCGGCCATTGCGAAAAGACGCTGCGCGGCGCTCTGACGGAGGCTCTTCCCGGCGCATCCGTCAGCATCGACCTCCATGCCCACAAGCTGACCGTGGCGGGTGACGCCGCAACCGCGGAAGCGGCGATCCGCGAAGCCGGTTATTCGCCGGAACGGGCGGGTTGAGGCACGACCTCCGTTTGCGCAGGCTTGAAAATGTGCTACATATATTGCACAAAATGGAGCGCAGACTGATGACCGTAACGACGAGAATAAGACGTCAGGGCGGTGCGGCGGTGATGACCATCCCGCCCGCTCTTTTGAAAATGCTGGGACTGGAAATCGGTGAGCAATTGACGCTGGAGGTCGATAACGGCGCGCTGGTCGCAAGCCCTGTTCGGCAGGAAAAGAAACGCTTCACGCTTGCCGAATTGCTGGAGGGGGCCGATGAAGTCGCCGCTCTCAATGCCGGCGCGCGGGAATGGGACGAAGCGCCGCCAGTCGGCAAAGAAGCTCTTTGATGGTCCGCAGTCAGGTTCCAAAACGTGGCGACGTTTATCTGGTCGACCTCAATCCTGTGATCGGCAGCGAAATCAGGGACGAACATCGTTGTATCGTCATCACGCCCAGAGAAATCAACGCGGTTGGACTGTGCCTTGTCGTTCCCGTGACCACGGGCGGGCTATTCACGCGCAGGGCGGGGCTTGCCGTGAACATATCGGGCCATAAGACAACCGGTGTCGCACTATGCAACCAGGTGAGAAGCATGGACATTGTTGCCCGTGCCGCCCAGAAGAAAGCGAAATATATCGAAACCCTTGACGATGCGACGATCGACGAAATCGCCGGTCGTGTCATCAGCATGATCGATCCCGCCTGAGAACACCCATTGGAACAATGGGCGAAATATGCTACTGAGTAGTATCTCTTTTGAACCGGGAGTGCCACAGTGTCCGTCAAGGCGTCAGTTTCCATCTCCGATCAACAGGATAGCTTCGCCCGCAGGCTGGTGGAGGAAGGGCGTTATGCCAGCCTCAGTGCCGTCGTGCAGCGTGGGCTGGAACTGCTTCGGCAGGAAACGGAGCTGCGGGACGCCGAACTTGCCGCGCTTCGTGATTTGCTGGTTGAGCGAGGGCAGGGTGACTTCGTCTCCGTGGAAGACGGCAAGCAAAGAACGGCAGCGATGATAGCAGCCCGGAAGGCCAGCCATGGCCTTTAAGGTCCTGCGTTCGACGCAGACGGATCAGGACCTCGACCTCATTCTCGATCATCTTATCCAGTCCTATCTCTACCTCGGCGATGCCTTGCCAGCGGCTTTCACGCGCGCCGCGCGACGCGTGGGGTCGATTGAAGCGGACATGGAAGCGCTTCACAAAGCGCCTTTTCAGGGGACATTGTTGCCCGAAATATTACCCGGCCTTCGCCGGGTAACGAAAAATCAGGCTGTCTTTTATTTCGATGTCGATGAGGGCGAAAAAATCGTGCGTATTCTTGCAGTCTTTTTCGGCGGGCAGGATCATCTACGCCATATGCTCACGCGCCTTTCGTCCCGTCGCGCCCTGAATCTTCCCTAAACCTCGTCGAAAGCTCCGCCTTCCCGCGAAGGGTTGCGGTTGATCACCCGTTCCTCGGCATCGTCGGGCAGGGCCTCGTCGCTTTCCTGATAGGGGTCGTCCTCGGTCTCCGCCTCTTCTTCCTCGATTTCCTGTTCGATGGATTGCGGAATCTCTCCCTTGGCGGGCAGGGAGTCGATGTCGAGATCGAGCAAATCCTCGTCCATGGCGTCTTCGTTAAGGGGCAGGATTTTCTTGCGGTCCATGACGGTGTCCTTTCTGTCGGTTCTTCGGCAAACGAGCGGGCGCGCGGAGGGTTCCTGCCGTGCGGGATACCTTCAAAACAAATGTCGTGAAAAAGTCGTCTTGACCTCAATGGTGCTTGAGGTTCTAGTTTGCCCGCCGTGCCCGAAAAAATGGAAAGGATACGGCTTTGTCGAGTATGGAAATGGTGGAGAAAAACGGCTGGGGCGAATTGCTGAGCGGGGCTAACCTCTCGCTTCTGACCGTCATCTCCTCGGGTATCGGCCTGCACGCTTTCAACCAGTTCGCGGTGGTGACGGCCTTGCCCGTGGCCGTCAACGAAATCGGCGGCGCTGCTTTCTACAGCTGGGCCTATAGTCTTTATTTCGTCGGTTCCGTCGCAGGCGGCGTCACCGCCGTGCTGTTCCGCGAACGTTTCGGCGCGCGCGCCGTCCTGCTTCTCTGCTGCCTGATATTTTCCTTCGGTTCGGTCCTTTCGGCAATCGCCGGCGACTTTTTGTGGGTCGTTATTGGCAGAGCCTTGCAGGGACTGGCCGACGGGCTGATCGTGGCCGTGTGTTACAGCCTCATTCCCGCCGGTTTCCGCTCCGGCCTGTTGCCGAAGGTCTTCGCGATCGAAGCGGCGATCTGGGCGGTCGCCTCCTTCATCGGTCCGCTGACCGGCGGTTTCGCCACCGAGCATATTTCCTGGCGCGCCACCTTCCTGCTGTCGGCGCCGCTGATCCTGCTGCTTCTGGCCTATACCGCGATTGCCGTTTCCGCTGAGCGGCCGGTGGCGGCGACGCGCAGACCGCTTGTGCCGCTGGTTCTCTGCCTCGTCGGCGCATTGGCCTTTTCCGCCCCTTCCGCCTTCGAGGATGCGAGCCTGCGGGCGCTCTCCCTGCTGGCGGGGGCAGCGCTGCTGTGGGCCTCCCTGCGGGCGGGCATCCGGCCCTCGATCGGGCTTTTCCCGAAGAATTCGTTCCGGCTGAAGACGGTGCTCGGCAGCGGTTTCTGGGTGTTGTTCCTGATGTCCTATGCCCATGCGCTGGGCAGCGTCTATCTCGCTTATGTCGCCATCAATCTCTGGCGGCATGAGCCGACCTTTGCCGGTTTCATCGTGGTGACGATGCCGCTTGCCTGGAGCTTTGTGGCAATGCTGATCGGCAGCCTGCGTTCTGCCCGTCTGCGGGAGATTTGCCTGCATTACGGTCCCTACCAGATGGTGCCGGGCTGTGCGCTGCTGGGGCTCGGGCTGGCGACCGGCAACTGGGGAGAAATGCTCGTCGGGCAAATCCTGATCGGATCGGCTTTCGGCATGTCCTGGGCCGGCATCAGTCAGGCCGCCATGGAAGCAGCTCCTGAGGAGGAGCGCAAGATGACAGGTGCGCTCTTGCCAACTGTCGCGACGCTGGGCGCCGCCGCCGGTGCGGGCGCCAGCGGCACCGTCGCCGCCGCCACCGATCTGGTGGGGCAGATCGAGCGGGCGGATGTGACGATGCCGATGGTTTATCTCTATGGGCTGGGTGTTATCGTATCGGTGCTGGCGATCATGACCGCCAGCGGATTGCGGGGCGAAAGGCGCTGAAGCACTTTCAGAAAAAGTGGGATCCGGTTTTCCGTCCGAAATGCGGCAAAGCGAAAGGCGGCTCTTCCGCCGCCGTCAGGACTGGGTGGCGGCGATGGTGATCGCCGCCAGGTAAACGACGAAGGCCATGATCGCGATTGCGCCGATGATGACGACGATGCCCTTGCCGGCGCGTTTTTTCTCGGCCTTGTTTTCATTGGCTTCTGTCGGAAACAGGATCGGATCGCTGGTGTCGCGGATTTTGGTCATGCCGTTTCTCCTTATCCGTGGAATGGGCGCTGTCGGTCTATCAACCGCCCAATCCGCAAAAAGGTTCCTCAGGGTTTCAGCGCCCAGCTGGTGGCATGCACCACCGCGCCGGGGGCGGCCTTCAATAGCGCCGAACGCACCGGTTCGAACCCTTCGATGCGTTTGGTGCCCACATATCGGCCGCGATTGGCGAAGACTTCGATGGAGCCGTAATCGAGGAAGATGCGGATGCGGGATGCCTTGGCTCCCTTGGCGATATAATGTGGTGAGGCACCGTCACGGCCGTCCTCATGGCGGATCCACAGCCCTGTTTCATCCGACACGACGCCCAGAGTGACCGTCGGATGATCGAGCATCAGTTCGAAGGGCGCGCCGGGCGAGGCAAGCTCGAACAATATTTCCACCGCCCCGTTGATAAAGGTGACGCGTTCGCCGGAGGCAAGCCGCGTGCGGTCAAGGATATGGCTGCGCAGGCTTTCCGCCGCACCGATGGGCGGGGTCAGAAGCTCGCCGTTCACATAATGAATCCGACGCGGCAGGGTCATGGAGGTGGGGAAGTCGATTTCCGGATTGGCATCCGCCCAGTTGGCCAGCCAGCCGATGCCGATGATGCTGTCGCCATCCAGAAAGGCTTGGAAGGCGTAATTGTCGGTGCCGAAATCCAGCTCCTGCCCGGTTTCCTTTGTGAAGACCTTGCCGTCGAACCAGCCGACATCGGCCATGGTGAGGTTCTTGCGGCCGGTCTCCGGGTCCTCCGAATGCATCAGCCCATAGACCAGCACCCAGCGGGTGGAGCGGGCATTGGCGGGTCCATCGAGCGGCAGCAGGCAGGGGCATTCGATGGCCGTGGTTTTATATCGCGTTTCCACCCACAGCTTGCCCACATAGGTCCAGCCCGATGCAGCGGTGGGGTCCTGCGTCTCGTAAAGCAGAATGACGCCGCCGCCATCGCTCTGGCTGCCGAGGACCATTTTCCATAAGCCATCGGGGCCGCGGAAAACATAGGGGTCACGGAAATCCGGCGTCAGTCCCTGTCCGTCCGGGCGGTGGCCCAGAATGACCTCGGCCTGCCCGGCCATGATGAGATCGGCGGAGGTGGCGGTGAGCTGAATCTGCTGTTCGGGAATGCGGTCCTGCACCTGCTCGGTGAAGAAGACGCGGATGCCCGTTCCTTCAACCAGCGGAATGGTGGAGCCGGAATAGGCGCCGCCCCGCTTGTCAGGTCTTGTCGTCAGATCTTCCGAAGGGAAAAGGAAAATAGGCAGGTGCCGCCAGCGCAGATAATCCGACGAGACGGCGTGGCCCCAATGCATGGTGTTCCAGCGCAGCCCATGCGAATAATGCTGATAGAAGAGATGCGGCCGCCCCTCGAAACGACCGAAACCGTTCGGGTCGTTCATCCATCCGAAGGGTGGGCGGAAATGATAGCTGCCGGGAAGTTCGGGTGCGGCATTGTCCGGCTTGGTATGGACGACCGTGATTCCGGTTTCGAGCACATCCGACGCGGTGAACCAGTAGATGACGGAAACGGCGGTCGAGACCGTATCGTAACTGATCTCCACATGGCCGCCGCCGAAAACCTGATAGATTCGAAAACCGAACTCTTCCGTGTTGACGCTTGAAACCTCAGCGAATTTTCCATTCTGATTGGAAAAGGAGACGGCACCCGGCTCGGCGTCTTTTTTCGCTTTTAACCAGACATGGAAGGTGGCGTTGACGGGCAAGTCGGTATGAATGGTGCGGATGGCGCTTTCCGGTTCGGCTGCGGCTTCAACGACGGTCATTGCTTTTCCTTTCCTTCGGCATTCTGCGGATCAAGCATAGGAACGATGATGGCGCAGTAAAGTTCATTGCGCAAAATTGAATGAAGCAATCCAGAAGCTGTCGCATTTATCGCTCGCATCCGCCGTCTTCCGGCCCCATATAGGGGCAAAGCAGGGAGTTTACCCGTGATGAAATTCGACAATTCCTATGCCCGCCTGCCGGAGCGCTTCAGCGCCGCCGTGTTGCCGACGCCGGTGAAGGCGCCGCGTCTCATCGCCTTCAATCGCGAGCTGGCCGATGAACTCCTTCTCGATGTGGCCGGCCTTGACGATGAAAGGCTGGCGGCGATCTTTTCCGGCAATGTCGTGCCGCAGGGGGCCGAGCCGCTGGCCATGGCCTATGCCGGCCACCAGTTCGGCGGTTTCGTGCCGCAGCTGGGCGATGGCCGCGCCATTCTGCTGGGTGAAGTGATCGACAGGAACGGAAAACGCCGCGATATCCAGCTGAAAGGCTCCGGCCCGACGCCGTTTTCGCGCCGGGGCGACGGTCGCGCGGCGCTCGGCCCCGTCCTGCGGGAATATATCGTGTCGGAGGCGATGTTTGCGCTCGGCATTCCCGCCACGCGGGCGCTGGCGGCTGTCCTCTCCGGCGAGAGGGTGCAGCGTGAGGTCGGCCTGCCGGGCGGCGTCTTCACCCGCGTTGCGGCAAGCCATATCCGCGTTGGTACCTTCCAGTTTTTCGCCGCGCGCGAGGACAACGAAGCGGTCAGAAACCTCGCGGATTACGTCATCGATCGGCATTATCCCGAGGCGAAACAGGCGGATAATCCCTATCTCGCCTTGCTGCAGGGCATTGCGCAACGGCAATGCGACCTCATCGCCCGCTGGATGATGGTGGGCTTTATCCATGGTGTCATGAACACCGACAATATGGCGCTTTCCGGCGAAACCATCGATTTCGGCCCCTGCGCTTTCCTCGATGAATATCACCCCAACAAGGTCTTTTCCTCCATCGATGCGCAGGGCCGTTATGCCTTCAACAATCAGCCCGGCATCGCCCAATGGAACATTGCCAGGCTGGCGGAATGCCTGTTGCCGCTGCTCGATCCGCAGGTGGAAAAAGCCGCCGAACGCGCCAATGCCGTTCTCGCCGATTTCGCCGCGGCCTTTCCCCAACGCTGGCTTGCCGGCATGCGCGGAAAGCTTGGCCTGACGGTGGAGGAAGAGGGCGACATGGATCTGGTGCAGGCGCTGCTGGCGCTGATGCAGGCATCGGAAGCGGATTATACGCTGACCTTCCGGCGTCTTTCCCATGCTGCCAATGGTGACGCCGAGCCGTTTCGCGGCATGTTCGTCGATATTGCGGGGGCGGACGAATTTCTGGAGCGCTGGCGGGAAAGAGCCGGTCGCGAGGGGATTTCCGATTCCGAAAGGTCAGCGGCGATGCTGGCCGCCAATCCGGCCGTCATCCCGCGCAACCATCGGATCGAGGAACTGATCGAGGCGGCGGTGGAAGAGGATGATTTCGAGCCCTTCCACGCCATGCTGAGAGCGATCGCCACGCCTTTCGAGGAGCGGCCGGATAACTTCGTCTATATGCAGCCGCCGATGAGCCATGAACGGGTGTTCAGGACTTTTTGCGGGACGTAAGCGTAGCGCTGATCCGCAACGCCGGCGCGAGCGAGTGCCTGTTTCGCCTTCTCCCCGAGGGGGAGAAGGTCGCGGCAGCGGGATGAGGGGGCAAGGGTGCGATCCATCGCTGGCGTCGCCCCCTCATCCGACCCTTCGGGCCACCTTCTCCCCGGCGGGGAGAAGAAACCGGCGGCAATGCTGTGCCCTCAAGTCACCCAACCCGCGCCAGTGGCTCATGCGCGCCGTAATAGTGGCCGAACCGGTTTTCGAGGAATTTCGGCAGCGCCACTTCCTCCTGTCGCACGAAGCCCTTCTGCGGCAGCGCGCCTTCGGCGAGCAGATCGAGAACCGTGCAGATACCGGCGGCTGTGGTGATCTGGATGGCGCTCATCATCCGGCCGGAAACCGGGCCGGCATAGACCTTGTTGGCATAGGTTTCCTGCAGGAAGCGGCCGTTGCGGGTGCCGCAGACGGTGACGAAGACGATGACCACATCCTGCATGGTGCCGGGCAGGGCGTTTTCGAACAGGTCCTTCAGCACATCGCGGCGATTGCGCAGGTTGAGGTCGTTCAGAAGCGCCTTCATGATCGCCACATGGCCGGGATAACGGATGGTGCGGTAATTCATCGTCCGCACCTTGCCTTCCAGCGTGGCGCAGAGCGTGCCAAGCCCACCCGAGGTGTTGAAGGCCTCGTAGGTAACGCCGTCCAGCGAAAATTCCTCACGTTCTTCCAGCGCCGGAACGGCGGTGAGGCGGCCTTCGACGATCGCTTCGCAGGGCTCGATATATTCGTTGATCAGCCCGTCCGTGCTCCAGGTGAGATTGTAATTGAGCGCATTGGACGGATATTGCGGCAGAGCGCCGACGCGCATGCGCACGCTGTCCAGCTTGTCGAACTTGGCGGCGAGATCGGCAGCGACGATGGAGATGAAGCCGGGGGCAAGGCCGCATTGCGGAATGAGCGCCGTTTCGGCGGTTTCCGCCAGCGCCTTGACCCTGCGGGTGGATTCCACGTCTTCAGTAAGATCGAGATAATGCGTGCCGACGGCAACGGCCGCTTCGGCAATACCCGCCGTCAAGTGGAAGGGGGCGGCGGAAAGCACGGCGAATTTGCCTTTCAGCAGTGCTTCCAGAGCGGGACGGTCGGTGATGTCGACGATCTCGGTGTCGACCCGTTCATGCGCCGGCACATTGGCCAGCTGATCGGCTGAACGATCGGCGACGGTGATGCGATAATCGCCTGATGCGGCCAGCATCCAGGCGATTGCCGAACCGATATTGCCCGCGCCGATGACGACAATGTTTTTCATGTTTTTGTTCCCCGCAGTGAATGCAAATGTGTCAGCGCAGATACGCTTCAATGACAGAATGCCAGTTTTTATTGACGATTCGCAGCTTCACTATGTGCGGATAGCAGGTTAATGTTAGACAATAAGACGACAGGATTGGTCATTATGACAATTACCGACAAGGATCGGGCGCTGCTCGCCCTGCTTTCCGAAAATGCCCGCATGCCGGTGGCGGAGCTGGCGCGCAAACTCGGCCTTTCGCGCACCACGGTACAGGCCCGTATCGAGCGACTGGAAGCGGACGGGGTGATTGCGGGTTATGGCCTCAGGCTTTCGGAAAGCTATCTTTCCGGGCTGGTGCGCGCCCATGTGCTGATCACCATCGCACCCAAGGCCTTGCCCGGCGTCACGGCGGCCCTTGCCGCCATCAAGGAGGTGACGACGCTGCATTCGGTGAGCGGCACTTTTGACCTCATCGCCATTCTGGCCGCACCTTCGATCCTCGATCTAGACCAATTGATCGACCGCATCGGCGCGCTTGACGGCGTGGAGCGCACGCTGTCGTCGATCATTCTGTCGACGCGGATTTCGCGGTAGGGATTTTGGGGAGTGCGGTGGGTGCAGCGCTGACTGTTATTGCGGACGCTCTCTTCCTCCTCATCCCATTGCTTGTCACAGGGATCCAGCCGACGCGCGTCTGCGCGGCGAGAAAAGTCCTTTCAGCCCAAGGACTTGGGCTGGCTGGATTCCTGTGAAAGGCACGGGAATGAGGGGCGCATGGGTATGCCGCGCCTCGATTTAAACCACCGCCCGTTCATCGTATGCCCTCTGCGCCGCCATCACAGCGTCGATATTCCCCTCCGCCCAGTGGGCAAGCGCCGCCACCGTGTCGGTCAGCGTCCGCCCCAGCGGCGTCAGCGAATATTCGACCGTCACCGGCACGGTCGGAAACACCTGCCTCGAAATCAGCCCGTCGCGCTCGAGCTTCTTGAGCGTCTGCGACAGGACCTTTTGCGAAATGCCCTTTATCTCCCGCCGCAGCAGGTTGAAGCGCACCGCTTCCACCCGCAGCCGGTCAAGGATCAGCAGCGCCCATTTGTCGGCAATCCTGTCCAGCACCATGCGGGTGGGGCAGCGGTCTTCATAGACGTCATAGATACGTTCCATGGGTTTGTTCCATCGTTTCAGGGCCATTCCGGTTTCCGCGAGGATACCAGATAACCAAAAAGTGCTCTCTTTTCATGATTTCGCAAACGCAGTACCTGTGTTTTCGAAACATGGTTTCCATTAGATACTACGGAGATTTGAGATGACAGGCAAGATACTCGTAATCGGTTCCACCGGCACCATCGGCACGCCGCTGGTGAAAGCGCTGCTTTCCAGGGGCGAAAGCGTGAAGGCCGCCTCGCGCAGCGGCAAGGCGGCGGACGGCGCGGAAGGGGTGCGCTTCGATTATACCGACGCCTCGACTTATGCGGACGCCTTCGACGGCGTTGACAGACTGTTCCTGCTTCTTTCCGGTGGGCGTCTGGACGCTATCGACGCGCTGACGCCCGTGGTCGAGGAGGCGGCGCGCCGCAAGGTGAAGATCGTGTTCCTGAGCGTCCTTGGCGTCGATGCCGACGATTCCATTCCCTATCGCCAGATCGAGTTGAAGATCATCGCTTCGGGCACGCCTTACGTCATCCTGCGCCCCAACTGGTTTGCCGATAATTTCCACAGCTACTGGAAAGCCGGCATCGACCACGGCCAGATCGCCGTGCCGGCCGGTGAGGGCAAGTCGAGTTTCATCGATGTGCGCGATATCGCCGACAGCGCTGCCGCCGCCCTGACTTCTGACGCCGTTAACGGCAAGGCTTTCAACCTGACGGGTCCGAAAGCCCTGGGTTACGGCGAAGCGGCCGCGCTGATATCGCAGGCGATCGGCAAGCCGGTGTCCTACGCCGCCGTTTCGGATGAGGTTTTCATCGGCATTCTCACCGGTGCGGGCGTGCCGCAGGACTACGCCTCGTTCCTCGCTTCGATCTTTTATCCCGTGCGCGAAGGCTGGACAGCACTGGTGACCGGCGATGTCGAAACGCTGACAGGCCATGCGCCGCGTTCACTCGAGACCTATATCATCGACAATCTGGACCGGCTGAAGGGTTGAGGCTCCAGGCAAGCCCGCCGCGCTCACGCCGGATCGGTGGAGCCGCGGCGGGCCTTGAAGAGCATCTTCAGCCGCTGGATATCCTCCGCATTCCAGCCCTGCGGCTGGGTCACCTCCATCCACGCGTCGATATAATGTTCCGGCGCATAGACATGGCCATAACCCATCGGCGCCGTGGTCGCGGCGGCCACATCGAGACCGAGTTGCAGCAGGGTGACCACCGGAAACCAGCGGAACGAGGTGGAAACGTCAGGACCGTGATGCGCCATCCATTGCGGCCGCCGGTAAAGCGAGGCGGCCTCGAAGAAGGTGATAGGGTCGCTGGCATATTGCAGATAGACGATCCGCATCGGGCCCCAGTCCACACCGGGCATATGGGCTGTCGTATATTGGTTGGCGAAGCGGATGACCGAGGAATCGCGGAAGCGCGGCAGCCATTCCGGCGTGCCTTTCACCCGGCCATTGGTGGCCATGCGCCAGGTGGGGCTGGAAAAGGGCGGCCCGCTCCACAATGCGCCCTGGAAGGGATCGGAGAGCACATCGTAGAGATCGGAGGATTTCTGTGAATTGAGAGAACCGAGGCTCAGGCCATGCAGGTAGAGCTTCGGTCGCGTTTCCTTCGGCAACGTCGTCCAGTAGCCGTAGACGGCCTCGAACAAAGCGCGCGCCGTCTCGACGCCGTAATCCGGTTCGGTCAGCAGCGCGATCCAGCTGGAGAGATAGGAATATTGCACGGCGACGCTGGCGATATCGCCATCATGCAGATATTCGACCGTATCGAGCGCTTCCGGGTCGATCCAGCCGGTGCCGGTGGGAATGACCACCAGAAGCACCTTGCGTTCGAAACCGCCGACCCGTTTCAGCTCCTCCAGCGCCAAGGCTGCTCTTTCTTCCGGCGTCGACGCCGAGTTGAGGCCCGCATAGACCCGGAGCGGCTCTTTTGCCGGACGATGGGTGAAGGCGGATATCTCGGTAGCCGCCGGGCCTTCGGCGACGAATTCACGCCCGCGACGGCCAAGCGATTCCCATGTCATCAGCGAGGCGCTGCTGCCTGTCTTGAGCGCGTCTGACGGGCGCGGCACATCCGGTTCGATCAGCGCATCCACCTGTTTCAGCGAGGAATCGGCAAATCTGAGGCCGATATCGAAGATCAGCCCATTGAGCAGCATCCATGAGAGGATGATCGCCGCTGCGATGCCGAGAACATTGGCAAGGCGGCGCGGCAGGAAATGGCGGCTGCGCGCCGCAAAGAACCGGCGGATAAGCTGGAACAGCCGACCGGCGCCGATGAGAATGGCGGCGACCAGCACCGCAAGGCCGCCCGTCTTCGTCGGGTGGGCGCTCGGCAGCGGATCGAGCTCCATCAAAACGCGGATGGAATTCTGCCAGTCCTTCGCCTGCCATAAAAACGTGATGGCCGTGATGGCGGCGGCAAGCGCGATGAGAAAACGAATGCCACGGACATTGTGGCGCGAGGGTTCGGGCAGTTCCAGATAGGTCCAGAGTGCGTGCAGGGCGACGCCGATCAGATAGCCGATGGCAAAGGAGAAACCGCACAGCACGCCCTGCATCAGCCAGGTGCGCGGCAGGAGCGAGGGAGTAAGCGAAGCGCAGAACAGAATAGTGCCAAAGACGATGCCGGTTGCCGAAAGACCTGCGAACAACCGCTCAACCCATTGTTTTACCAACTTCTATCGCCCCTTGTACTCACCGTGTGGTGCTGAGTGTAATATGTGACGGACGACGGTGCAAATCCTGCGGGAAGGATAAAAATCACAAGAATAGGAAAATAATCCTTTACAGCGTGACGGTGATTTGGTAGTGTTTGGCTACAGTCGGAGATTTGCGGCTGGGTCGCGATTGGTTCAGAAATATCAGAGCGCTGGATTTTCGAGTACAAGGCTCTGCTCTCTTCCCTCAGTCCTGTGCTTGTCACAGAAATGAGGGCTGTGCGGAGGCACCACCCGCAAATGAACCGCATCGCATGCCCATGTTCATCTCCATTTCCCTCTCAGGCCAATCCGATGACAAACGCTCATAATTGCGACCCCGCGCTCTACGGAGCCTGGCCGGACAGACCTGCTTATGCGGATGAGGCTGCGCCTGAGACCAAATCGCGGGCGGACAGGCTGGTCGCCGAAGATGCGGCGCGCAACGGCAGTCTGCGGCAGTTGCTGAACGAGCTGACGGAGGAGATGCGGGATCAGGTCTGCCTGTATCGCAATCTTCGGCAATCGGGCGAGGCGGGCCTTTTGCCTGACGCCGACGACACGGAGGGAAAGCAGGCCCGAGCCGATGTGAAAGTTGCAACGGATCAGCTGTCGCTCATCGTCCGCACACTGGAGCGGATCGACGCTCTGCAACGGGTGCTGGCGGAAGAACGGCAGGCGCTTATGCGCGAGGATGAAAACGATACGCAGGATTATGAGGCGGCGGTAGCGCATTTCCTCAACCGCATCGACGAACTGGCTGAACAGAAATGCCGCGCGAAGATGGAAGCAGATCCCGCCCGCAGCCCCTCCGCTGAAGCTGACAGATGATAGATATGTCGACCGGAACCCATCTGCCAGCGCAGGTCTTCAACCTTCTGCGCGACTGGCGTTTCATCGGCAACCTGCCACAGCAGCCGCCTGAAGGCGACTGGCGAACATGGCTGCTGATCGGCGGGCGCGGTTCCGGCAAGACGCGGGCCGGGGCGGAATGGGTGCATCGTGTCGCCTCTGCCGGCAAGCAGTCGGATTTGCGCATCGCGCTTGTTGCCGAGACGCTGGGCGACGCCCGCGAGGTGATGATCGACGGCATTTCCGGCATCTGCCGCATTGCCCGCCGCCATCGCCCCGCCTTCGAGGTATCGCGCCGGCGGCTGCTGTGGCCGAATGGCGCGATGGCGCAGGTGTTTTCCTCGGAAGACCCGGAAAGCTTGCGTGGTCCGCAATTCCACATGGCCTGGGCGGATGAGTTGGGCAAATGGAAATATCCGCAGGAAACCTGGGACATGCTGCAATTCGGCCTGCGTCTGGGTGAAACGCCCCGGCAACTGGTGACCACCACGCCACGGCCCATTCCTTTGCTGAAGGCGCTTCTCGCCGATCCCTCGACACGGGTGGCGCGGATGCCGACGGCCATGAATGCGCGCAATCTCTCGCCCGGTTTTCTCAAGGCCATGCAGGAGCGTTACGGCGGCACGCGGCTCGGCCGCCAGGAAATCGGCGGCGAGTTGATCGACGAACGGGAGGGCGCGCTGTGGAAACACGCCGATCTGGAAGCGATCATCGAGGCAGCGCATGAGCCGCTCACGCGCATCGTCGTGGCGGTAGACCCGCCCGCCGGCATCGGTGAACATTCCTGCTGCGGCATCGTCGTGGCGGGGCTCGGCATGTCCGGGCGTCTTAACGTGCTTGGGGATTGTTCGGTGGAAGGCGAAACGCCGGCCGGCTGGGCCCGCGCCGTGGTTGCCGCTTTTCGTCGCCACGAGGCGGACCGGGTGGTGGCGGAGGTCAATCAGGGCGGCGAGATGGTGCGGGCGATGCTGCAGAGCATCGATGCCAACCTGCCGCTGACGCTGGTGCGGGCAAGTCGCGGCAAATTCACCCGCGCCGAGCCGGTTGCGGCGCTTTACGAGCAGGGCAGGGTGAGCCACGCCGCACGGTTCGAAAAGCTGGAAGACCAGATGACGGATTTCGGGCCGGATGGTCTTTCGTCAGGGCGCTCGCCGGACAGGCTGGATGCGCTCGTCTGGGCGATCACGGCGCTGACGACGATGGTGGTGAGTGAACCGAAGGTGCGGGGGATGTGAGCTCGGTGATTATTGGCTCCAGCGAATGAGAGCCAATGGCCGGTCAAGCGGATGCCCCGGTTTCTTCTCCCCGTCGGGGAGAAGGTGGCGCGCAGCGCCGGATGAGGGGGCCACGGTCAATATATGCGGAGACAGTAGAGATATCTGGAGATGTTGCCCCCTCATCTGACCCTTCGGGCCATCTTCTCCCCGCCGGGGAGAAGAAAATTGAGGCACCGTCAACGCCCGAAATCGGGCGTCTGGGGGGTCTTATTTCTTCGGAGATTGCGCCGGTTTCGGCTGGGAGCCGGTTTCGCGCATCTGGCGCCACTCGTTTTCGAGGCGGTCATAAACGGTCTGGGGGATTGTCGCTGTCATGGTGGCATTCCTCCTTGAATGGTTAACGCAGCTGAACTGCGCGGTGAATGGAGTAAGCCCGCTAAGGTTCCGAAATTCAAGGAATTTTTTACCTCAATCCCCCAGCCTTCGGATTAAAATCGATTAAGGTTTTTTCAAATCGATTTAGTTCTGACGGCAGTCATGTGGGAAAAAACCGGGCGTCATGTCGCCTGTCATTTTCAGGAGCCTTCCATGGCCTATGATGAGGCGCGATTCTTCGCGTCGGTGCGAATTTCCATTTTTGGAGGCCGCCTGCGCACCGCCCAGCTTGCCGGCACGAAAACGGTGCTTGCCGGTTTCGAAAAGGCGCTGCCGCGCGGTGACCCGCGCTGGCTCGCCTATATGCTGGCGACCGCCTTTCACGAGACGGCGGCGACCATGCAGCCGGTGCGCGAAACATTGGCGGCAAGCGACGCCGAAGCAATCGTCAGGCTCGACCGCGCCTTTGCGGCGGGCAGGCTGCCCATGGTGCGCAAGCCCTATTGGCGGCCGGACGAGGAGGGTAAAAGCTGGCTGGGGCGCGGCTTCGTGCAGCTGACGCATCGGCGCAATTACAAGGCCATGTCGGTGCTGACCGGCGTCGATCTCCTGGAGCGGCCGGAACGGGCCATGGAGGCGGAGGTGGCCACCGCGATCCTGATCCACGGCATGGCGGGCGGCGGTTTTACCGGCCGCAGGCTTTCCGATTTCTTCGGCGACAGGCGCGAGGATTGGGACGGCGCCCGCGCCATCATCAATGGCAGCGACAGGGCGCGGCTGGTGGGCGGTTACGGGCGCGCATTTCATCACGCGCTTGTCGCGGCGCGGATTGAACCCGGGCGGGCCAGATGATAACCCGTTACCCGGCGCCGAAAAAGCTGCCTTCGAATTCTGCATGACAGGTGACACCGTGATCCGCCATATCGTCTTTTTCACCGTTCCCGAGGAAAACCGCGACGCCGTGCGCAGGGGGCTTTCCGGCCTGACCGCGATACCGCATTCGCTGAAGCTGGAAATCGGCGAGAACGTGAAGAAGGACCAATGGGGCAATTCGGTCGATTTCATCGTCTATGGCGAGTTTGAAAACGAGGCGGCGCTGGCGGCCTATAAGGCCGACCCCGCTTATGATCTTTCGACCCGCACGGTAAAGCCGCTGCGCGAGACCCGTGTCGCGGCCGATTTCGACAGCGACACGGCGGTGAAAGCGCCGATCCGGTAAACGTCCGGTTTCGCCGAAGTTGGCGCGAGATATTGCCGCTGTGCGGACGGGGTGCCTCACGCGCGACGTCATCCTTGGGCTTGTCCCAAGGATCTGATCACGTCCAATAAAATCGAGACGTTGCAGATGCTCGGGACAGGCCCGAGCATGACGAAAGAGAGCTTTCAGGACTTCGTCAGAAATGTCAGGGTCTAGCCTGTCGGTGAAAACCCCACGCGGGCGACGCCGCAGGACTCGACGCCGCGCGCCATCAAAACAAGGACAACTCCATGCGATTTCCCTTCTCCCTGCCGTGGCTGCGCCCGGCGGATGGCAGAGCCGCGCCTGAAAGCCGGAAAATGGCCGATGGCTTCATGGCGGTTGCCGTGCAGGGCGGGCAGGCCTTCTGGTCGGGCCGGTCCTATGCCGCGCTTGCCCGCGAAGGCTTCATGAAAAACCCGGTCGCGCACCGGGCCGCCCGCATGGTGGCGGAGGCGTCGGCCTCGGTCAGCTGGCTGCTTTATGATGGCGATGAGGAACTGACCGGTCACCCGCTTTTGGCGTTGCTTCTAAAACCGAGCGCCCATATGGGCGGGCCGGATTTTTTTGAGGCGCTTTATGGCCACCTCATGCTCGCCGGAAACGCCTATATCGAGCCGTTGACGGTGGGCGGGCGGCTGCGAGAGCTGCATCTTCTGCGGCCCGACCGGGTCAGCATCGTCGAAGGGCCGGATGGTTGGCCGGTAGCCTATGACTACCGCGCCGAAGGCCGCGCCTCCCGCCACATCGCCGCCGAGCGCGACGGGCTGGGGCTTCTGCATGTGAAACTTTTCCATCCGCTCGATGATCGGGCGGGTTTTGCGCCGCTCGCCTCCGCGGGTGCGGCGCTCGATCTCCACAATGCCGCCAGCCAGTGGAACAAACGCCTGCTCGACAATTCCGCCCGGCCTTCCGGGGCGCTGGTCTATCAGCCGAAGGAGGGCGGCAATCTCTCCACCGAGCAATATGAGCGGCTGAAGCGTGAACTGGAGGAAGGCTATCAGGGCGCGATGAATGCCGGCCGTCCGCTGCTGCTGGAGGGCGGGCTTGACTGGAAGGCCATGGGTCTTTCGCCGCGCGACATGGATTTTCTGGAGGCCCGCAACGGGGCGGCGCGCGATATCGCGCTTTCGCTCGGCGTGCCGCCGATGCTGATCGGCATTCCCGGCGACAATACCTATGCCAATTACCATGAGGCGAACCGCGCCTTTTATCGCCTCACCGTGCTGCCGCTGGTTTATCGCACGGCGGCACGGCTCTGCGGCTGGCTTTCTCCGGTCTTCGGTCCGGGGTTGAGGCTCGAACCCGATCTCGACAAGATTGCCGGGCTTGCCGGCGAGCGGGATGCGCTCTGGTCCCGCATCGGCGCGGCCTCGTTCCTGAGCGACGAGGAAAAGCGCGAAGCCGTCGGTTATTGATCGCCGTCCGGCGGGATCGAAACCCCGGTTTCCTGTTCAATCATTTTCTGAAGAACCGGACTCTCTTTGTGAGGTGTTCCGCCCAAGCTTCTCCAAAGATTCGCAAAATCACCCGGCGCAGGCGCGCAAAACACGCCTGCGTGCGACGCGGCGCGTCCGCCCGATGACAACATCCTAGAACGGAATGATTACCCATGTCTGAATTCGCCAATGAGGCCGGC
This sequence comes from Agrobacterium sp. ST15.16.055, assembly GCF_027956555.1. Lineage (NCBI taxonomy): Bacteria > Pseudomonadati > Pseudomonadota > Alphaproteobacteria > Hyphomicrobiales > Rhizobiaceae > Agrobacterium > Agrobacterium sp. ST15.16.055. The sequence goes on along the minus strand of NZ_JAQKGN010000010.1, from coordinate 40,589 downwards.
ATCTGGGCCGCCCGCATCACCGGCGCCGTGGCGGGCGCGGGTGTATCGCTCGTTTATCTCCTGCCGAAAAGCAAACGCGAGGCTGCGAGCCGGTTCATCACCGGCGTTTCCTGCGGCATGATCTTCGGCGGGCCTATCGGCTTGTGGATCGTGCAGCAGCTCGATATCGCCGGCGCGCTTTCGGGCCGGGAAATCATGGTGGCGGGTTCCGCCGCCGCCAGCATGGGCGCGTGGTGGGGGCTGGGCCTGCTGGTGCGCATCGCCGATCGTTACAGCGCCCGTCCACGCGGCTGACATTCCCCTTCACATCGCAGGAGTTACCCATGCACGTCTATCGCGGGCCGCGTCCCGCCACGCGCAAATTCGCCAGTCTGGAGCTGCGCGGCATAACCGTCGACGGCACCTTTTCCGGTTATGCCAGCGTCTTCGGCGAGGTCGATCTAGGTCAGGATGTCATCGAGCGCGGCGCTTTCCGCCGCTCCATCGAGGAGCGGGGCGCAGCCGGCATCCGCATGCTCTACCAGCACGATCCGGCCGAGCCTATCGGCGCCTGGCGCACCATCCGCGAAGACGAGCGCGGCCTTTATGTCGAGGGCGTTCTTGCCCCCGGCGTTGCCCGCTCCCGCGAGGTGCATTCGCTGATGAAGACCGGGGCGCTGGATGGGCTGTCCATCGGCTTTCGCACCGTACGTTCCGGCAAGGCGGCGAACCAGGGTGTCCGGCGCATTCTGGAAGCCGATCTGTGGGAAATCTCGGTCGTGACCTTTCCGATGCTTCCCTCGGCGCGGGTTTCCGACGTCAAGCATGCCCGCTTCTTCCGCGACCGCGAGACCGAACTGGTGCGCAGCATGCGCCGCGCCGCCCGCTCGCTGTTCGACACAACCTTCAAACGCTGACCGCAAAGATATCAACGAACAAGGAAAACCAGATGACGGAACAGATGACGAAACCAGCCCCGATGACCGCCGCGCCGCAGGTGAAGGCCGTACCCGATACGGTGACGGCCGCCTTCGACGAGTTCATGGAGGCTTTCGAGGTCTTCCGCGAAACCAACGACCAGCGGCTTGCCGATATCGAGCGCAAGATGGGCTCTGATGTCGTGACCCGCGACAAGCTCGACCGCATCGACAGGGCGCTCGACGACAACCGCAAAATCATGGACGACCTGGCGCTCAAGAAAGCGCGCCCCGCGCTTGGCCGCAAGGATGCGCTTTCCCACGATGCCGAGGAACACAAGGCCGCTTTCGAGGCCTATATCCGTCGCGGCGAGGAGGGCGCGCTGCGCGATCTGGAGGCCAAGGCCTTTGCCGGTTCGACTGGGGCCGATGGCGGTTTTCTGCTGCCGAACGAGACGGATGGCGAGATCGGCCGGCGCATGACGGCGATTTCGCCGATCCGGGCGCTGGCGACCGTGCGGCAGGTTTCGGCCGCCGTTTTGAAGAAACCCTTCTCGCCCGGCGGCATGACGACCGGCTGGGTTTCCGAGACGGCGGCACGCCCGCAGACGGCAACGCCGCAGCTTGCCGAACTGTCCTTTCCGACCATGGAGCTCTACGCCATGCCGGCCGCGACTCTAGGGTTGCTGGATGACGCGGCAGTCGATATCGAAGCCTGGATCGCCTCCGAAGTTGACATTGCTTTTGCCGAACAGGAGGCCGCCGCCTTCATCGCCGGCGATGGCGTGAACAAGCCCAAGGGTTTCCTCTCCTACACCGCTGTCGCCAATGATGGCTGGAGCTGGGGCAATATCGGGTATGTCGCGACCGGCGTTTCGGCCGGTTTCGCCTCCGCCGGGCCGATGGATGTGCTGCTCGACGCCGTCTATGCGCTCAAAGCCGGCCACCGCCAGAACGGCACCTTCCTGATGAACCGCAAGACGCAAGGGGCGCTGCGCCGGTTCAAGGATACCAGCGGCGCCTATCTCTGGCATCCGCCGGCCGCCGCCGGCCAGCCGGCCTCGCTGATGGGCTTTCCGGTGACGGAAGCGGAGGACATGCCGAACGTGGCGGCCAACAGCTTTGCCATCGCCTTTGGCGATTTCCGCGCCGGCTATCTCGTCGTTGACCGCACCGGGGTGCGCATCCTGCGCGATCCCTATTCGGCCAAACCTTACGTGTTGTTCTACACCACCAAACGCGTGGGCGGCGGCGTGCAGAATTTCGAGGCGATCAAGCTGGTGAAATTCGGGGTGAATTGAACCTCGACGGTGCCGCTCCTTTCTTCTCCCCCACAGGGAGAAGAAATTCGTTGCGCCCACTCGCTCATCCAGCCTTTATTGCCGTCACCCCGGAGACCCCATGACCTATGCCCTCATTCATCCGCCGCAGGCGGAGCCGCTGACGCTTGCCGAGGCGAAGGCGCATCTGCGTCTCGACAGCGGCGATGAGGACGCGCTTCTTGCCGCGCTCATCCGCACCGCCCGCGAGCATCTGGAACGCACGACCGGACTTTGCCTGATCCGCCAGACCTGGCGGCTTTATCTCGACCGGTGGCCTGAGAACGGTGTGATTCTGATTGGCAGGACACCGGTGCAAGCCATCGAAACCATACTGGTTTTTGACGGCGAGGGGCGCCCGGCGGACATTACCGCCGGGGAAAAATTGCTCGATGGCGCGGCGCGTCCCGCAAGGCTGTGGCTGCGCGATCCGCCAGCCCCTGGACGGGCGATGAACGGCATCGAGATCGATTTCATCGCCGGTTACGGCGAGGCGGGAACGGATGTGCCCGATACGCTGAAACGCGCCATGCTGATACATGTGGCGCAGATGTTCGCACTTCGCGGCGCGGTCGCCCCGGAAAACCAGCCCGCCGCTGTTCCCGCCGGCTACGAGCGGCTGGTGGCGCCCTTCTGCCGTCTGGGGCTTTGAGACATGAACCTTGTTTTTCTCGATCCCGGCAGGCTGACCGCGCGGCTGGAACTGGAGGTGCGGACCGAAACGCCGGACGGGCAGGGCGGTGCTGCCGAAAGCTGGAATTTCCTGCGGTCGCTCTGGGCTGCGATCGAACCCCTTTCCGAGGCGTCGCATGAAAGGGCCTCGGCCGAGGGCGTGACGATCACCCACCGCGTCTGGCTGGCTTACCGTGGCGACATCGACCCCGGCATGCGCTTTCGCAAGGGCCGCCGCATTCTGGCGATCCGGGCGGTCATTGACCCGGATGAAACACGCCGCTTCATCGTCTGCCGCTGTGAGGAGGAAAGCCGATGAGCGCCGCAAACCTGCTTCTTCAGGCGATCTTCGCGCGACTGACGGGCGATGCGGCGCTGACGGCGCTCATCCCCGGCGGTGTCGTCGACCGGCTTCTGCCGCGCGCGGTTCTGCCGTGCATCGTTATCGATGATCTCGAAAGCCGTGACTATTCGACGGCGACGGAAAGGGCCGAGGAGCATTTCTTGTCGCTGCATATATGGAGCGACGCCAATGGCCGCAGGGGTGCAGGCGAAATCGTCGACCGGGTGACGATCCTGCTCGATGATGCCGCGCTGCCGATTGCCGGCGTCTCTCTCGTCAACCTGCGGCTTCTTTCCAGCCGCTCGAGGCGCGAGGCGAAGTCCCGGAACTTCATCGCGGAGATACGTTTCAGGGCGGTGACGGAGTAGCGCCGTTTCAGGCGCTTTGCCTGCGTACGGTTTTCCACAGAAGGACAAGCAGCACGAACGAAATGGCGATCAGCACGGCGGCGATGCCAAGCATGGCCGCCACCCCGCCGCGCTCCAGCGCCAGCGTGAAAATAACGGGTGCAACGGCGATGGCGAGGTTCTGCGGCAGCGAGATGCGCGCCGCCTGAAGACCGTATTCCCCCGGGGAAAACACCGCCAGCGGCAAAACGGCCCGGCTGACGGTGAGCAAGCCGGCGCCGAAACCGAAAAACACGATGAAGCCGATGAAGGCCGGTATGGCCGGGGCAAAGGCCAGCAACAGCAGCAGCGACAGGAGCAGAAGACAGAGGCCGATCATGGCGGTAAGAAAGGGACCGCCGCGTTTTCCCAGCAGGAAATCCAGCCCGCGCGCCGTAATTGCCAGCAGGCTGCGCGCCGATGCCAGCTGCACCGCAAGCGATTGCGTTGCGCCCGCCTGAACCAGCAGCAGCGGCAAGAGCGGCGACAGGCCGAAGGTCGTAAAGGCGCAGATTGTCGTCATGGCCGCCAGAAGCAGAAAAGCCCGGCGTGTATCGACCGGCGAAGACGAAGGAGCGTCGGATGTCTGCCGATGCGATTCCTTGTGGGGCGGACGGGCGGGAAGGACAAAGAGATAGAGGGGCAGAAGCACGAATATCTGCAGGCAGGCATAAAGCAGAAGTGTGCCGCGCCAAGCGAGATGCTGTTCAACAAACGCGGTGAGGGGCAGAAAAACCGCCCCCGAAAGCCCGGTGAACAGCATCAGAAGCGTCAGCAACCGGCCGCTTTCCGCGCCCACGCGCTCCACCACCGCCGTATGGGCAGCCGTCGTCAACCCGCAGGTCGCGGCCAGACCCATGACGGCCCAGCCGAAAAGATAACTTGCGATATCGCTCGAAACGGCAAGCACGGCAAAACCGACGGCGAACAGCACGGAACCGGCCGTCAGCACGGGGTCCGCGCCGCGGCGGACGAGCATTCTTCCCAGCAGCGGGCCGCAAAGCGCGCTGATCAGCATCATGATGGTGAGGCCGGCAAAAACGACCTCATTGCCGATCGCCAGTTCGCCGCCAATGCGCGGCGCAAGAACGGCCAGCATATCGAAACCGGTGCCCCAACTCACGATCTGCCCGAGCGCAAGCACGCCGATAAGGCGCGCGCGGGACGTCAGGGTGGCAGCGTCGGACATGGCAAGATCGCTGAATGCGAGAGGAAGAAACATTTTTGGTCGCAGGCCCGCAACACCCTGCAACCGCAATCGAAACGGAAGGAAACATGATGGTGGCGCAGAAGGGCAAGGATTTTCTGCTGAAATTCAACAATACCGGAACATATGTCACTGTTGCCGGGCTCAGAACCAAGCGGCTGGCCTTCAACGCCCAGGCGGTGGACATTACCGATGGGGAAAGCGCCGGTCGCTGGCGCGAGTTGCTGGCGGGTGCTGGCGTGCAGAGAGCCGCTCTGACGGCGTCGGGCATCTTCAAGGATGCGGCTAGCGATGCACTGGTGCGCGGCGCATTTTTCGCCGGCACCATTCCGGGCTGGCAGATCGTCATTCCCGATTTCGGCACCATTGCCGGCCCGTTTCAGATCGTGGCGCTCGAATATTCCGGCCGCCACGATGGCGAGGTGCAATTCGAGATCGCGCTGGAATCGGCCGGTCTTCTCAATTTCGGAGCGTTGTGATGGCTGAGCGTTTGCGTTACGGGCGGGCGAACCGCCATCGCGGCGAGATCGAAGCGCTGATCGACGGCGAAAGGCGCATTCTTTGCCTGACGCTCGGGGCTCTCGCCGAACTCGAAACCGCCTTTGCAGCAGAGGACCTCACCGCGCTCGCCGAACGTTTCGCGAGCGGCCGCATGAAGGCGGCCGACATGATTAGAGTGATAGGCGCGGGCCTGCGAGGTGCGGGCAATGTCTTTTCCGACGACGATGTGGCCGCCGCCACGGTGGAAGGCGGCATTGCCGGCCATGCCGCCATTGTCGCCGATCTTCTGACCGCGACTTTCGGCGGCCTGAAAGGTGAGACGCCACCGGGCCCTTGAGCGCCGCAGCAGGCGAAGCGACGCCGCGCCCGTTCCCCTGGGAGGCGGTTGTCCATGCCGGCTTCTGCCTGCTGCGGCTGTCCTCAGAAACCTTCTGGCGGCTGACCCCGCGGGAATTCTTCGCGATGACGGGCGGCAACGCCGTTCCCCGCGGCCCCGACCGTCCGGCGATGGAAGCGATGATGCGGCGGTTTCCGGATCGGTGAGTTAATTCCCTAAAACGATCAAGCATTTCAAAAATTTATGGTTCCGATTTGAATCAGAAAGGCAAGCGCGATGGTGGGCGAAGGATCGATGGCGGAAAACCGGCAAGAGGCGGAGGCGTTGTCGGAGGCGATGGGCGATCTCGAACGCCGGTCCGAGCGGTTCGGGGCGGCCCTGTCCTCGGCCCTGCAGGCGGCGACGGCGGGCGGCAAAGGGCTGGATGACGTCTTGCGCGGGTTGGGGCAGCGGTTGTCCGGCATTGCGCTCTCTGCCGGTCTGAAACCGCTTGAGGGCATGATTGGCAATGCCGTCAGCGGGCTGTTGAGCGGCGGCGGTTCGCTGTTCGCCTTTGCCGATGGCGGTGTGCCGGGACGCGGCATCACGCCCTTTGCCGATGGCGGCGTCGTTTCCAGCCCCGCCTTTTTTCCGATGGGCGGCGGGCTTGGCCTGATGGGCGAGGCGGGGGCGGAAGCGATCCTGCCGCTGAAGCGCGGTTCGGATGGCGCTCTCGGCGTTGCCGCGCCGTCGGGCGGCGGCGGGGCGCAGATCGTTTTTAACGTGACGGCGACGGATGCTGCGAGCTTTCGGAAAAGCGAAGGCCAGATCGCCGCCATGCTGGCGCGTAGCGTCGGGCGCGGCCAGCGCGGATTGTGACGCGCTCTTTTCCCAGACCACAGAAAAGAATCCAGGAACAACGACATGGCGGCATTTCATGAAGTGCGGTTTCCGCTGCGGCTTGCGCTCGGCGTCAGCGGCGGGCCGGTGCGCCGAACGGATATCGTTAACCTCTCCAATGGCCGCGAAAGCCGCAACCAGCGCTGGAGGAACGCCAGACGCAGCTATGACGCCGGGTCCGGTATCCGCTCCGTCGCCGATCTTTATGAGGTGCTTGCCTTTTTCGAGGCGCGGCGCGGCGAACTATATGGCTTTCGTTTTCGCGACCCTGTGGATTTCAAATCCTGTCCGCCGGGGAAGACGCCCGCCGCGACCGATCAGAAGATCGGCACCGGTGACGGGACGACAGCAGATTTTCACTTGCGGAAGATCTATGCCGATGCGGGCGGCGCGTTCTCCCGGCGGATCGAGAAGCCGGTCGAAGGCTCGGTCATGGTTTCGGTCGAGGGGGTGAAGGTCGAAGCGGCCGATGTGGCGGTCGATCATGTAACCGGCATGATCGTGTTCCGGGCGGGGCGGGTTCCGCACGCCGGCGCCGCGATCCGCGCCGGTTTCGAATTCGACGTGCCGGTCCGCTTCGGGATCGACCGTATCGACGTGAATCTGACCGCTTTCGAGGCGGGCCGCATTCCCTCCATTCCACTGATGGAAATCCTGCCATGAAAACCATTCCCGCCGCGCTTGCGGAGCATCTCAAGGCCGATGCGACGACGACATGCCATTGCTGGAAGGTGACACTGAAAGATGGTGCGGTGATTGGTTTTACCGATCATGACGAGGCGATTTCGTTTGCCGGTACCTCCTACCTTGCCGCCAGTGGCTTTTCTTCCAGCGATAGCGAGGGCGAAACGGGGCTCGGCGCAGGCGTCGGGGAGGTGGCGGGTGGTTTTTCGAGCGAGGCGATTGCCGAGGGCGATCTGGCCGCCGGACGTTTCGATGGCGCGAGGGTGGAGCTTTTCCTCGTCAACTGGCAGGCGCCCGAGCAGCATGTGCTGCTGAACAGGCGCGAGATTGGCGAGGTGACGCGGGCCGGCGGGGCGTTTCGCGCCGAGCTGCGCAGCCTCGCCCACCGCCTCAGCCAGCCGCAGGGCAGGGTCTATGGGCGGCGCTGCGACGCCGCCCTTGGCGACGGGCGTTGCGGCGTCGATCTGGCGCGCTTTACCGGGCACGGCCGCGTGGCGGCGGTGGACGCCTCGGGCGGCCTGATCGTCTCCGGGCTAGATGCCTTTGCCGATGATTTCTTCAGCCGGGGGAAGCTGCATTTTCTGACCGGCCCGCTCGCCGGCAAGGGGTTTGATCTCGACGGGCAAGAGCGACGAGACGGCGGGGTGCTTCTGTCCTTCTGGCTGCCGCCGGAACAGACGCCTTCGCCGGGAGACACGTTTTCCGTCACCGCCGGCTGCGACAAGAGTTTTTCCACCTGCCGGGCAAAATTCGCCAACCATCTGAATTTTCGTGGTTTTCCGCATCTTCCGGGGTCGGATTTTGCCTATTCCTATGCCGCAGGCGGCGAGAGCCATGACGGCGGGGCGCTGTTTTCATGAGCGATACCGGCGAAAGAGTGCTGGCGCTCGCCGAAGGCTGGATCGGCACGCCCTATCGGCATCAGGCTTCGTTGAAGGGTGTCGGTTGCGATTGCCTCGGCCTCATTCGCGGCGTCTGGCGAGACCTTTACGGCCTCGAACCGGAATTGCCGCCGCCCTATGCGCCCGATTGGGCCGAACGCGGCGGCGAGGACCGGCTGATGGCGGCGGCAAGACGCCATTTTCCGGCGGTGTCGGGCATGGAAGAGGCAAGGCCGGGAGACCTGCTCCTGTTTCGCTGGCGGGCCGATGCGGCGGCCAAACATCTCGGCATTCTGGCCGGGCCGCAGCATTTCATCCATGCCTATGAACAGGCGGCGGTCGTGCGTTCGGCGCTGGTGCCGGGCTGGCGGCGGCGCATCGCCGGCGTTTTCCGTTTTCCCGATCCCTGATTTTTCGAGGCAAGCATGGCGACAATCGTTTTTCAGGCGGCGGGCGCGGCACTCGGCGGCATTTTCGGTCCTTTGGGCGCAGTAATCGGCCGGGCGGCCGGGGCGCTGGCGGGCAATGCCATCGACCGCACGCTGCTTTCCAACGGGCGGACGGTAACGGGCGCGCGGCTCTCGACCGCGCGCATTCTGGGGGCGGATGAGGGCGCGGCGATCAACCGGCTTTATGGCGCAGCAAGGATCGGCGGCACGCTGATCTGGGCGACGCGTTTTGAAGAAAGCGTCGAGGTGGAGCGCCGTGGCGGCAAGGGCAACCGTGGCCCGAAGGTCGAAACCTTCAGTTATTTTGCCAACGTCGCCATCGGCCTTTGCGAAGGTGAGGTGGCCATGGTGCGGCGTGTCTGGGCCGATGGGCGGGAGTTGGACCTGAGCGCCATCGAGATGCGTTTTTATCCCGGCAGCGAGACACAAATGCCCGATCCGTTGATCGAGGCGAAGCAGGGGGCGGGCAATGCGCCGGCCTTTCGCGGACTGGCCTATGTGGTCTTCGAACGCCTGCCGCTCGACGGCTTCGGCAACCGCATTCCGCTGATGCAGTTCGAAGTGGTGCGGCCTGTCGGGCGGCTGGAAAAATCCATCCGCGCCATCACCGTCATTCCTGGCGCCACCGAGCATGGATACGCCACCGCGCAGGTTTGCGAACGCACGGGCATCGGCCAAAGCCGCATCATGAACCGTAACGGCCTGACCGCTTCGACCGACTGGCAGGCGGCAATCGACGAATTGCAGGCGCTCTGCCCCAATCTTGAGAGCGTGGCGCTGGTGGTGAGCTGGTTCGGCACGGATATGCGGGCGGGGGAATGCCGCATTCTGCCGGGCGTGGAAGTGGTCGGTCGGGATGGGGAAACCACGCCATGGTCCGTCGCCGGCCTGTCGCGCGATGAGGCGCATCCTGTCAGCCATCATGGCGGCGGCCCGGCCTATGGCGGCACGCCGAACGACGAAAGCGTGTTGCAGGCGATAGCCGATCTCAGGGCGCGCGGCCTTCGGGTGTGCCTTTACCCCTTCGTGATGATGGATGTTCCCATCGGCAATGGGCTGCCGGACCCCTATGGCAAAAGCGAGCAGGACGCCTATGCCTGGCGCGGGCGCATCTCCTGCTTTCCCGCACCCGGCAGAGCCGGCTCTGCGGATCGAAGCGCGGGTGCAAGGGCGCAGGTTTCCGCCTTCTGCAACCGCGATGAAGGCTACCGTCGCATGGTGCTGCACTATGCGGCGCTGGCGGCCCGGGCGGGTGGGGTGGATGCCTTCCTGATCGGCTCGGAGCTGCGTGGGCTGACGGCGCTGAGAGACGAGAACGACGCCTTTCCCTTCGTGGCGGAATTGGTACGGCTGGCGGGCGATGTGTGGGCGATATTGGGGCCAGCGGTGAAGCTGACCTATGCGGCGGACTGGAGCGAATATTTCGGCCACCAGCCGGCGGACGGTTCGGGCGACGTATTCTTCCATCTCGATCCGCTCTGGGCGAGCCCGAATATCGACGCCATCGGCATCGACAATTACATGCCGCTTTCCGACTGGCGCGACGGGGATTCCGCAAACGGCAATCCGGACGGCATGACCGGCCCGGACGATGTGAGCGCCTTGCGCCGCACTATTACGGCGGGAGAGGGGTTCGACTGGTATTATGCCAGCGATGCGGACCGCGCTGCGCGGCGGCGCACGACGATTACCGACGGGCTGAAGGGCAAGCCGTGGGTGTTCCGTTACAAGGACCTGCGCAACTGGTGGGGAAACCTCCACTACGACCGGGTGCGGGGTGTGGAGAAAACCACGCCGACGGCATGGGCGCCGCGCTCTAAGCCCATCTGGTTCACCGAACTCGGCTGCCCGGCGGTGGACAAGAGCGCGACGCGCCCCAATGTCTTTCCCGATCCGAAATCGGCGGAAAACGCCTTTCCCTATTTTTCCCGCCGCAATCGCGCCGACAGCCAGCAGCGACGGTTTCTGGAGGCGCATCTCGACCATTGGGGAAAGGGCGATGCGGCGATGGTCGATGCAGGCAGGGTCTATCTGTGGACCTGGGATGCAAGGCCCTTTCCCGCCTTTCCGCAGAATGGTGCGGCCTGGAGCGATGGTGGGAACTGGCGCACCGGCCACTGGCTGAACGGAAGGCTGGGCACGGCAACGCTTTCCGATACCATCGCCGCCATCCTCGCCGATCACGGCTTTTCCGACTTCGACGTTTCGGCCGTCAGCGGCGATCTGGGAGGTTATGTGCAGGGCGACGTGACCTCGGCCCGCAACCTCCTGGAGCCGCTGATGGCGGCGTTTCAGGTGGATGTGACGGAAGATGGCGGAACCCTGCGCTTCCGCTCCCGCAATACGGCGGTCTTGCCGGTGCGGGATATTGCCGTGCTGGCCGATCTCGAGGACGAGCCGCTCTGGTCGGAAAATCGCGGCCATGACAGCGATTTCGCGGCTGAAGCCGTGCTGACGTCTTTCAACCCGGCGCTGGATTACGAGCAGGCAAGTGTAAGGTCCCGCCGCATCGACAATGCCGGCAGCCGGGTGATGCGGCTCGATCTCAACGCTGCCCTGCCTGCGGAAACGGCGGAAGCCGCTGTCGAGGCGTTGTTGCGCGACAACCGGCAGGCTCGGCGCAGCCTGCGCTTTGCTCTGCCGCCTGGCGATATCGCGCTTGAACCGGGTGATTGTATTCGTCTGCCGGAAGGGGCTTTTCCACAGGCGCCGGCAGGGCGGTTTCTGGTCAGCCGGATCGAGGACGGCGCGGTGCGGCAGGTGGAGGCGCGGGCTTTTTCCGCTGTCTTTCCGGTCTTTGCCGGCGGCGCGGAGGAACGGCGCAGCAGCGGCGTAAGCGGAGCGGAAGGTTTCGCCCCGGAGGTGCTGTTTCTCGATCTGCCCTACCATGACGGCACTGCGCCGGAGGATTCGGCGCGGATTGCGGCGCTTGCCAAGCCCTGGCGCCCAATCATCATTTCCGCGTCGCCGGGCAGGGAAGGTTACCGGCAGCGCGTGCTGCTGGACCGGCCGGCGATGATCGGCGCGCTGGCGATGCCGTTGACATCGGGCCCTTCCGGCCGCTTCGACCGGAAAAACACCGTCTTCGTCGATCTGCCCTTCGGCGAGGTATCGTCGGCCGGGGAGCTTTCGGTGCTGAATGGCGACAACCGTCTCGCCATCAAGGCGGCGAACGGCGTGTGGGAAATCGTCGCCTTTGCAAAGGCCGAGGAAATAGCACCCGCACGCTGGCGGCTCTCCGCTCTTCTGCGGGGACTGGCCGGCACGGAAGATGCGCTCGCCGCAGGCGCGCCGAAAGGTGCGCCGGTGGTGGTTCTGGATGCGGCGGTGCGGCCTCTCGGTCTTGCCGCGAGCGAGCGCGGACGACGCCTGAACTGGATTGCGGAAGCTGCCGGAATGGCGGGCGCGCCAAGCGGTCCTTCTGCCTTCGAGGGCGGCTTGCGGGCGCTGACACCGCTCGCGCCGGTGCATCTTGCCGCCGAACGGCGCAGGGACGGCGTTTTCATCGGGTGGAAACGCCGGGGCCGGGTGGAGGCCGACGGCTGGGATGCGAGCGACATCCCGCTGGACGAACCCTTCGAGCTCTATCGCATCGAGGTGCTGGACGGCGAGACCGTGCGGAGGGTGGCGGAGGTTTCGCAACCCTTCTGGTTTTACGCCGCCGCAGACGAACTCACAGATTTCCCGGCATTGCGGGATCACATTTCCGTGCGTGTCCGAATGCTCGGTCGCGCGGTGCCCTCGGGCTTGGTGGCGCAGGCCACCCTCCCGATCTGACATATGCCTGAAAAACAACACAAAGGATGAGACGATGGACAGCACCAAAGCATGGTATCAATCGCGCACGATCTGGGGCGCCCTGGTCGCGGTTTTCGCACCGCTTTTCAGCATTGCCGGCCTCGATCTGCCCGCCGGTCTGCAAGGCGAACTTGCGGACGGGCTGGTGACGGTTGCGGGCGGAATCGGCGGTCTGGTCGCACTTTACGGCCGTCTTTCGGCAACCAGCGCCATTCGCTGACAGCGCCCACGACGCCGCCGTTCCCGCCATGCGCCCATGCGGCGGGGGCGGCATTCATTTGCCATTCAGACGCTTTGCGCTACATATTCGCTCACAATAAGGTTCGAGACGCACCCGGTTTTTGGAAGTTTGTAGAATGGCATCACCTCTCATCATCGCGACGCTTGCAGCCGGGCTTTCCGGTTTCACGGCGCCCGAGGCTGATCTGCAGGGCCATTACATTCTGGCGGCGAGCGATTGCGGCGCAGCCGTCGCCCGCGTGGTGCGCGAAACCGGTGGTCAGCTGCTTTCGGTCTATCCTTCCGGTGACGGTCAGTCCTGTGTCGTCACCGTTCTCGTCCAGGGCAATGGCGAACGCCCGCGTAAGGTAACGATGCGCGTGCCGATGTAGCTTGCCCGCATCGCCGAAATATCGGAAAACAACCCGACACATGTAGCATGACCGGCCACCCGCGTGGGCCGGGACGGAAGGAAAGGGCGGACAATGCGTATTCTCGTTGTTGAGGACGATGCCAATCTCAATCGTCAGCTGACCGATGCGCTGAAAGAAGCCGGTTATGTTGTCGATCAGGCATTCGACGGCGAGGAAGGCCATTACCTCGGCGATACCGAGCCCTATGACGCCATCGTTCTCGATATCGGTCTGCCGCAGCTCGACGGCATCACCGTCGTTGAAAAATGGCGTGCGGCCGGCAAGGCCATGCCGGTGCTCATCCTCACCGCCCGCGACCGCTGGAGCGACAAGGTCGCCGGCATCGATGCCGGCGCCGACGATTACGTCACCAAGCCTTTCCATGTCGAAGAAGTGCTTGCCCGCGTGCGCGCGCTCATCCGTCGCGCCGCCGGCCACGCCTCCTCCGAACTCGTCTGCGGCCCTGTCCGGCTCGACACCAAATCCTCCAAGGCGACCGTCAACGGCACGACGCTGAAGCTCACCTCGCACGAGTTCCGGCTCCTGTCCTATCTCATGCACCACATGGGCGAGGTCGTCTCGCGCACGGAGCTGGTAGAGCACATGTACGATCAGGATTTCGACCGCGATTCCAACACGATCGAGGTGTTTGTCGGACGTTTGCGCAAGAAGATCGGGGTTGATCTGATCGAGACGATCCGTGGTCTCGGTTACCGGATGCAAGCGCCGGCAGATGCGAAGTAATTCCCTCACCGCCCGCGTTCTGCTGCTCGCCTCGCTCTGGTCGGTGCTGGCGCTGGTGGTGATCGCCGTCGTGATCTCGACGCTTTACCGGCAGGGAGTGGAGCGCAGCTTCACCGATCTTCTGCGGGCGCAGCTTTACAACGTCATCAATTCCGTGACGATTTCCAACGAGAACACGCTGGCCGGCAGCCCGCAGCTCGGCGATCTGCGCTTTTCGCAACCCGATACCGGCTGGTACTGGGTTGTTGAGCCGCTCGGCAATTTTCAGACCGCGCCACTGGTGTCATCGTCGCTCGGCGTCTCCACTTTGCCGGTGCCGAGCATTCTCGATGCGCCCTTCGACAACCGCTATGAGCGCTTTTATGCCGTGACCGACGAGGCGGGCAATCAGGTGCGCGTGGCGGAAACCGAAGTCGTGCTGGATGGCGAAGGGCGCGCGGCGCGTTTCCGTGTCTCCGGCAATCTGAACGTCGTGGAAGACGATGTGCGCGATTTCTCCAACAGCCTTTATCTGGCGCTCGCCGTTTTCGGTGTCGGCAGTCTCGTCGTCAACGGCCTTGCCATTCTCTACAGTCTGCGGCCGCTCGATCAGGCCCGCGTGGCGCTCGGCAAGATCAGGGGCGGGGAGGCGGAAAGCCTCGAAGGCGAATTCCCGCGTGAAATCCAGCCGCTGGCCAATGAGGTCAATGCGCTGATCGACAGCAATCGCCGCCTCGTGGAGCGCGCCCGCATGCAGGTCGGCAATCTGGCGCATTCGCTGAAGACGCCGATCGCCGTTCTTCTGAACGAGGCCCGCACGCTGGAGCCGCAGCATGGCGATCTGGTGCGGGCGCAGGCAGATGCCATGCAGGCGCAGGTACAATCCTATCTCTCCCGCGCCCGCATCGCGGCCCAGCGCGGCTCGATCCTTGCCCGCGTCGAAGCGGAGCCGGCGCTGGAACGGCTGGTGCGGGTGATGCGCCGTCTGAACCCGGACAAGCAGTTCATTCTGAACATTGACGAGGCCGGCGCCGTGCTCGGTATGGAACAGCAGGATCTGGAAGAGGTCGTCGGCAATCTCCTCGAAAATGCCGCGCGGTTTGCCCAGGCGCGTGTGGTCATCACGCTCGCCGCTGGCACGCACCCGTCCCCCGATGCGGAAATCGCCCGTCGCGCCTGGGTGGAACTGACGGTGGAGGATGACGGACCGGGGCTTGAGCCGGAACAGATAAGCGAAGCGATGAAGCGCGGGCGGCGGCTGGACGAGAGCCGGCCGGGCACGGGCCTTGGATTGTCGATCGTTTCCGAGGTGGTGTCAGAGTACCATGGCCGCTTTTCGTTGTCGCGCAGCGGCATCGGTGGGCTGAAAGCCGATCTGATTTTGCCGGGCCTTTCGAAAGAGCTTGCGTGAGGCAAGAAAAAAGGCAAGAAATTCAATGGCGATATATTAGGTGCAATGCGGTAGGAAAGAGGACAGGGTTTGGTTGACGTGTATGATGGCTGTCGCTCCGTGACGATGCGCTCGCTGGTGTCACGCCCGGCGCTTGTCTCGATCCTGTGCGTATCGATGCTAAGCGCCTGCACCACCACGGGCACCCGCCCGGCGGGCGGCGGCCTGTTCGGCCGCTCGTCGCAGCCCTCGACGCCGTTCCTGGCCAACCTGCAAGGCGGCATCATCGGGCGAAGCGGCGTTGAGCTCGACAGGGGTGACCAGACCAAGGCGCTGGAAGCCGAATATAAGGCGCTGGAAGCGGCGCCCGTCGGCACGCCGGTTTCCTGGGCCGGCGATGACGCCAAGGGACAGGTGGTCGCCAATGCGCCCTATCAGGTCGGCAACCAGAATTGCCGGCAATATTCGCACACCCTGACGGTCGACGGACGTGAAACCAAAGTGCGCGGCGCAGCATGCCGTAATGCCGACGGAAGCTGGTCGCCTCTCACGTAATGACTTTGCGTAAAATACTTTGACGTAAATCAAGGTCACGGGCCTTTTGCGATGACAGGAAGAGGCATGGCGGTGCAGCCGGGAGAGGGTCTGCGGTGCGGCGTGATGTCTCAAATTCGCGTCATCCCCGCGCTTCGTGTTTCCATGCGCCGCGCATTCGAGTAATTGAGCCTTATGTTCTGGATTGTCGTTGCGATATTGACGGCGGCTGTCGCCATCGTCCTGATGTACCCGCTGATGCGGAAGACCGAGGCGCCGCAGACGCGCCGCGACGGTGAGGTCGCCGTTTATCGCGACCAGCTGGCCGAACTGGACCGCGAACGCGCCGCCGGCCTCATCGGCGACACCGAGGCGGATTATGCCCGCGCCGAAATCGGCCGCCGGCTTCTCGCCGCCGCCGAAGCCGAGGAAACGCCGGCGAAAGAAAGCCGGTCGCGTCGACACCATCTCGCCACAAGCTTCATCACCCTTCTTCTGCCGGCGCTCGGCCTCTGTCTTTACATCTGGAACGGCAGTCCGGATACGCCGGACATGCCGCTCGAGGCGCGTCTTGAAAATCCCGGCAACGATATGAACATGCTGGTGGCCCGCGCGGAACGGCATCTGGCGCAGAACCCTGAGGATGGCGCTGGCTGGGATATTCTGGCGCCGATCTATTTCAAGATGCAGCGCCTTGGCGATGCCGAGCTTGCCTACCGCAACGCGCTGCGCATCCAGGGGCCGAGTGCTGAACGGCTGACAGGCCTTGGCGAAACGCTGGTGGCCGGCAATGACGGTGTCGTTATCGAGGCCGCGCGCGACGCTTTTGCCGAGGCTGACCGGCTGAGCCCCGGTAATCCGCGCACCCGTTTTTATCTGGCGTTGGCGCTCGAACAATCGGGCAAGTCTGAGGAGGCGCAGTCGGCCTTTGCGGCCCTTGCCGCCGCCGCACCCGCCGGTGCTCCGTGGCTGCCATTGGTGCAGGAACATATCGCCCGCACTGGCGGAAAAGCCGGAACAGGGCCAACTGCCGCCGATGTTGCGGCTGCCAAAGAGATGGCGCCAGCCGACCGGCAGGCGATGATCGAGGGCATGGTGGCGAGCCTCGATGCCAAGCTGAAGGATAACCCTGATGATTTCGAAGGGTGGATGCGCCTCATGCGCGCCTATTCCGTGCTGAAAAACGAGGCCAAGGCCGGTGAAGCCTTGCGGGCCGGCCTGCAGGCTTTCCCGCCGGAGGGCAAAGAGGGCAGGCAGCTTCTGGCGCTGGCGAAGGAACTGGGCGTTTCCGCCGGACCGATCCGCATGAACGGGCAGCAGGATGCCGCGCCGCAGGGAGTGACGCAATGACCCGCAAAAAGAAACGTCTGGCGATTATCGGCGGCGGGATGAGCTTCATTGTTGCAGCCGTGCTGCTGGTCATGTTCGCCTTCGGCCAGTCCATTGCCTATTTCTACATGCCGGCCGATCTGGAGAAGACGCCGGTCAACCCCGGCACCCGCATCCGCCTCGGCGGGCTGGTGGCGGAAGGCTCGATCAAGCGCGGCGAGGGCCGGACGGTCAGCTTCACGGTGACCGATGGCGAGGCAACCGTGCCGGTCAGCTATACCGGCATCCTGCCCGATCTTTTCCGCGAAGGGCAGGGCGTCGTGACCGAAGGCATGTTCGATGCCGCGACCCATGGTTTCGTGGCCGATAGCGTCCTTGCCAAGCACGACGAGAACTACATGCCGAAGGAAGTGGCCGACAGGCTGAAGGACAAGGGCCTGTGGCAGCAGGGCGCCGAGGGAGCGGCACCCGCCGCCGCAACGCCCGCGGGCAACGCACCTTCTTCCGACAAGACCGGAGCGACCAGATGATCAATGAGATCGGCCATTATGTTCTGGTTCTGGCGCTCGGTGTGGGGCTGATCGTCTCGACGCTGCCGGTCATCGGCGCGCGCCGCAACGACCGGGCGCTGATGGATATCGCGTCCATCGGCTCTGTTCTGATGTTCCTTCTGGTCGGCCTGTCTTTTGCGGCACTGACGAGAGCCTATGCCGTCTCGGATTTTTCCGTGCGCAATGTCTGGGAAAACTCCCATTCGCTGATGCCGATGCTCTACAAGCTGACCGGCGTGTGGGGCAACCACGAAGGCTCGATGCTGCTGTGGCTGCTCATTCTGGTGTTTTTCAGCGCGCTCGTCGCCGCCTTCGGCCGCAACCTGCCGGAAACGCTCAAAGCCAATGTTCTTGCCGTACAGGCATGGATTTCCGTCGCTTTCTTGCTGTTCATCCTGCTCACCTCCAACCCGTTCCTGCGGCTGGAGCCGGTGCCCGCGGAGGGGCAGGACCTCAATCCCATTCTTCAGGATTTCGGCCTCGCCATCCATCCGCCGCTGCTTTATCTCGGTTATGTCGGCTTTTCCGTCTGTTTCTCCTTTGCCGTTGCGGCACTTCTGGAAGGACGCATCGACGCCGCCTGGGCGCGCTGGGTACGGCCGTGGACGCTCGCCGCATGGACCTTCCTGACCGCCGGCATCTCCATGGGCTCCTACTGGGCCTATTATGAACTCGGCTGGGGCGGCTGGTGGTTCTGGGATCCGGTGGAAAACGCCTCCTTCATGCCCTGGCTTGCCGGAACGGCGCTCTTACATTCAGCGCTGGTCATGGAAAAGCGCGAGGCGCTGAAGATCTGGACCGTGCTTCTGGCGATCATGACCTTTTCGCTGTCGCTGCTTGGTACCTTCCTCGTGCGCTCCGGCGTTTTGACCTCGGTGCATGCTTTCGCCACCGATCCGAGCCGCGGTATCTTCATTCTCGGCATTCTGACGATCTTTATCGGTGGCGCCTTCGCGCTGTTTGCGTGGCGTGCGCCGTCGCTCAAGGCAGGCGGCCTGTTCGCGCCGATCTCGCGTGAGGGATCGCTCGTTCTCAACAACCTGATCCTGACGGTCTCCACCGCGACCGTACTGATCGGCACGCTCTATCCGCTCATTCTGGAAACGCTGACGGGCGAAAAAATCTCGGTCGGCGCACCCTTCTTCAACCTCACCTTCGGCCTCCTGATGATCCCGATCCTGATCGTCACACCCTTCGGCCCGATGCTGGCCTGGAAGCGCGGCGATCTTCTCGGAGCCTTCCAGCGGCTTTATGTGGCCGCGGCGCTTGCCGCTCTTGCCGGGCTGACGCTGTGGTATATCGAAAATGGCGGTCCGGTGCTGGCCGCCCTCGGCATCGCCGCCGGTTTCTGGCTGATCTTCGGCGCTTTCGCCGACCTCTGGTATCGCGCCAATTTCGGCAAGCTCGCCTTCGGTATCGCGTTTCGCCGCCTGAAGGGCCTGCCGCGTTCGGCCTTCGGCACGGCATTGGCGCATATGGGCCTCGGCATCACCGTGCTCGGCATCGTCATCGTCACCACCTATGAGACCGAAACGGTTCTGGAAATGAAACAGGGCATGAAGGCGGAAGCGGGCGGCTACAGCCTGACCTTCGATGGTATCCGCCACGCCGTCGGCCCGAACTTCACCGAGGATCGCGGCCATTTCACCGTGCGCAAGGCGGGGGTGGAGGTGGCCGATGTCTGGTCGTCCAAGCGGCTCTATACCGCGCGACGCATGCCGACGACGGAAGCCGGCATTCTGACCTTCGGCCTCAGCCAGCTTTATGTCTCGCTTGGCGACCCCATGGCCGATGGCGGCATGGTGGTGCGAATCTGGTGGAAACCCTTCATCCTCTGCATCTGGGGCGGCACGCTGTTCATGATGGCGGGCGGTTTGATCTCGCTCTCCGACAGGCGATTGCGCGTAGGCGCGCCGACCCGCAAGGCAAAACCTGTACGGGCTGCAATGCCGGAGGCGGCGGAATGAGGGAGGTTGTGGCGGGCCTCACGCTCCTTCTCGTCCTCATGGTTACGTCATGGCCGGCCTTCGCCTTCAACCCCGACGAAGTGCTGAAAGACCCCGTGCTGGAGCAACGCGCCCGCAACCTCACGTCTCAGCTCCGCTGCATGGTTTGCCAGAACCAGTCCATCGATGACAGCAATGCCGAGCTGGCGCGTGACCTGCGCGTCCTCGTGCGCGACCGGCTGGTTCAGGGTGACAGCGACAAGGCCGTCATCGATTATGTCGTGTCGCGTTACGGCGAATTCGTGCTCCTGAAACCCCGCCTCAGCCTTCGAACCGTGCTTTTGTGGGGCGCGCCCATCGGCCTCACCCTTGCCGGGATTTTCGCCGTCTTCGTGTTTTCGCGTCGCCGCGCCACCCAGGAACAGCCACAAAAACTGAGTGCGGACGAAGAAGAGCGAATTCGTAATCTCATTGAAAAATAATCGGTTTCCTTTTTTCTTCCGGTTCTTTTTCAACATTACGGATTTTTCATTCATCAGACACTTCGCCGTAAGGTGTTGCCTCCTATATCTTCATCATCCACCGCTTCCCCGGTCACACGGGTTCCAGTCTGAATGAAGAAAGAAGGTACACCATGTCTCATTCGCAAAACGGCAATTCCTCGCTGAAGACGGCCCTGAAGGCCACGACCGTTGGCGGCCTTGCGGCGCTGATGCTCTCGACCGGCCTCGCCGCTCCGATCCTTCACTCGTTTGCTGCCCCTGTCGAAGTAACCGCGCCGCAGGTTCCGAGCTTCGCCAATGTGGTCGATGCCGTCTCGCCCGCCGTCGTCTCCGTTCGCGTGCAGTCGAACGTGCAGCCTGCTTCCGACGATTCCAGCAACTTCTCCTTCAATTTCGGCGGCCGCGGCCTCGACCAGCTGCCGGATGACCATCCGCTGAAGCGTTTCTTCAAGGAATTCGGCGGCCCCAACCAGGATCGCTCCGACCGTGGGCCGAACCGCCATCGTGACGGCAAAGGTCCGCTGCGCCCGGTCGCGCAAGGCTCCGGTTTCTTCATTTCCGAAGACGGTTATGTCGTCACCAACAACCACGTCGTCGATGACGGTTCCGCCTATACGGTCGTCATGAATGACGGCACCGAACTCGACGCCAAGCTTGTCGGCCGCGATCCGCGCACCGATCTGGCGCTGCTCAAGGTCGATGTGAACCGCAAGTTCACCTATGTGAAATTTGCCGATGACACCAAAATCCGCGTTGGTGACTGGGTCGTCGCCGTCGGTAACCCCTTCGGCCTCGGCGGGACGGTGACGTCAGGCATCATTTCGGCCCGCGGCCGTGATATCGGCTCCGGCCCCTATGACGACTATCTCCAGATCGACGCTGCCGTGAACCGCGGTAACTCGGGTGGTCCCGCCTTCAACCTTAACGGTGAAGTGGTCGGCATCAACACCGCCATCTTCTCGCCCTCCGGCGGCAATGTCGGTATCGCCTTCGCCATCCCGTCCTCGGTCGCCAAGGATGTGATCGCCGACCTGCAAAAGGACGGCAAGGTCGAACGCGGCTGGCTCGGTGTGCAAATCCAGCCCGTCAGCAAGGATATCGCCGAATCGCTCGGCCTTGCCGAAGCCAAGGGCGCGCTGGTCGTTTCGCCGCAGTCCGGCTCGCCGGGCGACAAGGCCGGTATCAAGCAGGGTGACATCATCACCGCCGTCAATGGCGATCCCGTCAAGGATGCCCGCGATCTGTCGCGCCGCATCGGCGGCATGGCGCCCAATAGCAAGGTGGAAATCTCGCTGTGGCGTGGTGGCAAGTCGCAGTCCGTGACGGTGACGCTCGGCGATCTCACCAGCGACGAGGCCTCCAAGGCGACACCAGGCCAGAACGACGACAAGGGCAGCCAGTCCTCCAGCGAGAAGGTGCTCTCCAGCCTCGGCCTGACGGTTTCGCCTTCCGATGACGGAAATGGCCTCGCCATTACCGATGTCGATCCCGACAGCGATGCCGCTGCCCGTGGTCTGAAGACGGGTGAGAGGATCACCTCGGTCAACAACCAGCAGGTCGCCTCCGCCGCCGATGTCGAGAAGATCCTCGAGCAGGCCAAGAAGGACGGTCGTTCCAAGGCCCTGTTCCAGATCCAGACGGACGATGGCAGCCGCTTCATCGCTCTGGATATCGACCAGGGTTGATAGATTGACAGGCGATGCCGGTTCTTTCGGGAGCCGGCATCGTATTCCGCTCTTCAGATGGGGCGGTTGAGTATGGCAGGGCGTTGCAGCCCGTTTCTTCTCCCCGAGGGGGGAGAAGGTGGCCCGAAGGGTCGGATGAGGGGGCTAGCCCTCGTTTTATCTTGACCCTTGCCCCTCATCCCGCTGCCGCGGACTTCTCCCCGGCGGGGAGAAGAAACAAGCGGCGACCACTCGCTCCACAGGTAGTCGCCCATCTTGAAGCGAGATAACGCCATAGGCCTTAAGTCTTCGGAGGAAACCTCATGGAAAACAAAGTTCAGGAAGTTACTCCCGCATCTGTTTCCGGTTGTGCGGAAAAGGGCGAGGGCGCTATTGTCCCGCACATGAAGATTCTTGTCATTGAAGACGACCTAGAGGCTGCGGCCTATATGACCAAGGCGTTCCGCGAAGCCGGGATCGTCGCCGATCATGCCAGCGACGGTGAGAGCGGCCTGTTCATGGGCTGCGAGAACGCTTACGACGTGATGGTGATCGACCGCATGTTGCCGCGCCGCGACGGACTTTCCGTCATAAGCGAGCTGCGCCGCCGCGGCATCGAGACGCCGGTTCTGATCCTTTCCGCGCTGGGGCAGGTGGATGACCGCGTCACCGGACTGCGCGCCGGCGGCGACGATTACCTGCCGAAGCCCTATGCCTTTTCCGAACTGCTCGCCCGTATCGAGGTGCTGGGTCGCCGCAAGGGCAAGCCCGAGCAGGACATGATCTACCGCGTCGGCGATCTCGAACTCGACCGCCTGTCGCACGATGTTCGCCGCAACGGCAAGGAAATCCTGCTGCAGCCGCGCGAATTCCGCCTGCTCGAATATCTGATGAAGAATGCCGGCCAGGTGGTGACCCGCACCATGCTTCTCGAAAATGTCTGGGACTATCATTTCGACCCGCAGACCAATGTCATCGACGTGCATGTGTCCCGCCTGCGCTCGAAGATCGAGAAGGACTTCGAAAAGCCGCTCTTGAAGACCATTCGCGGCGCCGGCTACATGATGAAGGACGAGGGCTGATTGGCGAAAATGGCCCGCCTCAGAATATTGTTCAGATCGACGGCGGTGCGCCTTTCGGCGCTCTATATCCTGCTGTTCGCACTCTGCGCCGCCTTCCTCGTCTTCTATGTCACCGCCCTTTCCGAGCGGTTGCTGAACCAGCAGACGCGCGACGCCGTGTTGCAGGAAGTCTCGGATGTGCAGCGCATCTATAATCGTGGCGGCATCAACCCGCTGCTGCGGATGATGGAGCGACGCGCCCGCCAGCCGGGTGCGAGCCTTTACATCATTGCCGGCCCGAATGGTGAAATCCTGGCCGGCAACGTCGCCTCCGTGCAGCCCGGCGTCTTCGACAAGGAAGGCTGGACAGGTTTCCCTTTCCGTTACGAGCGTTATTCCGAAAGCGGCAACAGCGTTCAGCATCTGGCCACCGCTAATGTCTTCACGCTGGACAACGGTCTGCGCATCCTGATCGGCCGCGATCTCGGCGAGCCGACGAAGTTCCGGGCGCTGGTGCGCAATGCGCTGATGGTGGCGCTGGCGATCATGAGCGGTGGTGCCTTGCTCATCTGGTTCGGCATCGGCCGCAATGCGCTGAAACGCATCGACCGCATGTCGGCGGCGACCAAGAAGATCATGGCCGGTGACCTTTCCCAGCGCCTGCCGCAGGGCCGCTCCGGAGATGAATTCGACCGCCTGTCCGGTTCGCTCAACGCCATGCTCGGCCGTATCGAAAAGCTGAATGAGGGTCTGCGGCAGGTCTCCGACAATATCGCACACGACCTGAAGACGCCGCTAACGCGGCTGCGCAACAAGGCGGCCGCAGCGCTCGACGACGATGACGAGACGAAACGGCGCGCAGCGCTTGAAGGCATCATCGCCGAATCCGATCAGCTAATCCGCACCTTCAATGCGCTCTTGATGATCTCCCGCGTCGAGGCAGGTTCGATCGCCGCCGAAATGACCGATGTGGACGTCTCGGCGATTGCCGAAGACAGTGCCGAACTCTACGAGCCGGTGGCCGAGGATGCGGGGCTGGCTCTGGAAACCGAAATCGAGCAGGGCCTTGTCGTCAAGGGCAACCGCGAACTGATCGGCCAGGCGCTCTCCAACCTCATCGACAACGCCATGAAATATGCCTGCGAGGGCGAGGGCGATAAAAAACTCGTCGTGCGTCTGGCAAGAGAGCAGGAGGCCATTGTGCTCTCCGTCGCCGATAACGGCCCCGGCATTCCCGCTGACAAACGCGGCGAGGTGCTGAAACGCTTCGTCAGGCTGGATGAAAGCCGCTCGAAACCCGGGACCGGGCTCGGCCTGTCGCTGGTGGAAGCGGTGATGGAACTGCATGGCGGATCGCTGAAGCTGTCGGACACGGACGCCGCGAATGCGGCCTGCCCGGGGCTGACCGTGTCGATGGTGTTTCCGCTGACCAAACTGTAAGCGGGGGTCACGCTCGCCCCCTGGCAGCCAGCCGCCGTTCGCCCTGCCTTGGAGGGTGGATGCGATGGGTTGGTACGCTTGCACCGATCTCGGATCCGGGAAAGCATCTCCCTCAGCGGTTTTTTGATCGCAAAGCACTCGGCATTTGTTACAACGCCAGAGAGGCGCGCCGGCAGGCTCTGGCAGGACGGGCGGAAGAGGGAGAGACACAGTGACGAAACGGGAAACCGTCGAAAGGCGGCTGAGCGAGGTTCTGCCGGGCGTGATCCGCCCCTATACCCAGACGGAACTGAAATCCGTTCTTTCGACGCTGAAGGATATCGGCAAAAGCGAGCCTGCGGTCGCCGCGCTGCTGGCCGGAGAAAGCCCGCTGAAGGAATTTATCGCCGCGGCTTTCACGCTGTCCCCCTATCTGCGTGACATGGCGTCGGCGGATGAGGGGCTTTTGTCGCTGGCGATGTCGAAACCGCTCGAGCCGCTGCTGGCCGAGCTTGTCCGTGATGCGCGCGATTGCTGGAAGCCGGGCGAAGAAGGTGGGGCGCCGAGCGAAAACGAGGTGATGTCGCGCCTGCGGGTAGCGAAGCGGCGGCTCTCTTTCATCGCAGCACTTGCCGATCTCGCCCGCATCTTCACCGCCCGCGATACGACGCGCTGGCTGAGCGACATGGCGGATGCATCGCTCTCCGCCGCGATTGATCACCTGCTGCTCTCAGCCCATGAAAGCGGCAAGTTGAAACTGAAGAATGTCGCAGCACCCAGCGAAGGGTCCGGCCTCATCGTGCTCGGCATGGGTAAGCTCGGCGCGCGCGAGCTCAACTATTCCTCCGATATCGACGCCGTGGTGTTCTTCGAACCGTCTGCGGGCATCATGGACGACCCCTATGATGCGACGGAGAATTTCGGCCGCATGATGCGCCGCCTCGTGCGCATCATGCAGGAGCGCACGGCCGATGGTTACGTGTTCCGCACCGATCTGCGGCTGCGTCCCGACCCCGGCTCCACGCCGCTCGCCATTCCGGTGGAAGCGGCGCTGCTTTATTACGAGGGCAGGGGCCAGAACTGGGAACGCGCCGCCTATATCAAGGCGCGGCCGGTGGCCGGCGACATCAAGGCGGGTGAGAATTTCCTGCGCGAACTGACGCCCTTCATCTTCCGCAAATATCTCGATTATGCGGCGATTGCCGATATTCACTCCATCAAGCGGCAGATCCACGCCCATAAGGGCCATGGCGCCATTGCGGTGAAGGGCCACAATGTCAAGCTTGGGCGCGGCGGCATCCGTGAGATCGAGTTCTTCGCCCAGACGCAGCAGCTCATCGCCGGCGGCCGCATGCCGCCGCTGCGCGTGCGCGCGACGGAAGAGGCGCTGGCGGCGCTGACCGAGGCGAAATGGATCGACGCCGAGACACGCGACAGCCTGACGGAAGCCTATTGGTTCCTGCGCGAAGTGGAACACCGCATCCAGATGGTGCGCGACGAACAGACCCATGTGCTGCCCGACACTGAAACGGAATTGAAGCGCATCGCCTTCATGCTCGGTTTCGAAGATACAAAGGCCTTTTCGGAAAGGCTGGAAGAGGTGTTGCGGCTGGTGGAGCGGCGTTATTCGGCGCTGTTCGAACAGGAAACGAAGCTTTCCGGAGAAGCCGGCAATCTGGTCTTCACCGGCCAGAAGGACGATCCCGATACGCTGAAGACACTTTCCACGCTCGGTTTTCAGCGGCCGGAGGATATCTCCCGTGTCATCCGCACCTGGCACAATGGCCGTTACCGGGCGACGCAATCCGTCGAGGCGCGCGAGCGGCTGACGGAACTGACGCCTGACCTGCTGCGCGCCTTCGGTGAAAGCAAGCGGGCCGACGAGGCGCTGCTGCGCTTCGATAATTTCCTCTCCGGCCTGCCGGCGGGCATTCAGCTCTTCTCGTTGCTCGGCAACAACCCTGCGCTCCTGTCGCTGCTGGTGACGATCATGTCCTCGGCCCCGCGTCTTGCCGAAATCATCGCGGCCCGCCCGCATGTCTTCGATGGCATGCTCGACCCGGCTCTGATGAGCGACGTGCCGACCCGCGATTATCTCGCCCACCGCATGGGCAATTTCCTCTCCAATGCCCGCCATTACGAGGATATTCTCGACCGGCTACGCATCTTCGCCGCCGAACAGCGCTTCCTGATTGGGGTTCGGCTGCTGACCGGCGCAATCCGCGGTGAAGTCGCTGCCCGTGCTTTCACTCATCTTGCCGATCTTGTCATCGAGGCGGCGTTGAATGCGGTTCTTTCGGAGATGGAAGCGGCGCATGGGTCCTATCCCGGCGGCCGCGTCGCCGTCATGGGCATGGGCAAGCTCGGCTCCTTCGAACTGACCGCCGGTTCGGATGTCGATCTCATCCTGCTTTACGATTATGACGACACCGCCCATGAATCCACCGGCGCAAAACCGCTGGATGTCGTGCGTTATTTCACCCGCGTCACGCAAAGGCTGATTGCCGCGCTTTCCGCACCGACGGCGGAGGGCGTGCTTTACGAGGTGGACATGCGGCTTCGTCCCTCCGGTAACAAGGGGCCGGTGGCGACCCGCATTTCCGCCTTCGAGAAATACCAGCGCGAGGAAGCCTGGACCTGGGAACATATGGCGCTGTCGCGCGCGCGGCTCATCTGCGGCGAAGCCTCGCTGATGGAGGACGCGCGCCGCATCATCGCCTCCATCCTTTCGCAAAAGCGCGACGTGGCCAAGGTCTCGGCCGATGTGCTGGAAATGCGCAGCCTCATCGAGCAGGAAAAACCGCCGGAAAACAATTGGGACTTCAAGCTCATCAATGGCGGCCTGATCGACCTCGAATTCATCGCGCAATATCTGGCGCTGGTGGGGCCGGTGAAAGGACTTGCCGCGCATGAACCGGGGCGCAACACGGCCGAAGCGCTGCAGGCGCTCGCAGCACCCGTCATGGAGCCGCAGGCTCTCGATGACTGTATGGCGGCGATGGGGCTTTATACCGAGATATCCCAGATCGTGCGGCTGTGCATCGATGGGGCGTTCAATCCGAAAGAGGCGCCGGCGGGTCTGATCGATCTCGTGTGCCGAGCGGGGGATTGCCCAGATATCTCAACGCTGGAGGGAGAGGTGAAGCGGTTGGCGAAGGCGGTGCGGAAGGCGTTTGTGGCGGTGGTGAAGAATTGTGGGTGATGATCTGAATTGTAACCGTGAAAAGTCCGATGAAATTTTATTTCAATATACTGCTCGGGATATTGCTGGTAATTTTTTCACCGGTGCTTTTAACCGTATTGGCGGATGGTGTGGCATATGTTTACGGATGTAGTATTGATCTCGATAAAGTTCTTTGTTCTGTTGACGACGTCTTAACGCAATACCCGGTTGCTTTCGCTTTAGAGGTATCTCGTTTTGCGTTTGGACTATTTTTCTTCGTGCCCATCGTTGGAGCATTACTTGTTTTTATCTGGTTGATGCTAATATTTAGATATGCACTTCTGAAAGCGGCAAGAAATAAGTGATGGTCGAACGTATACGTATACTACCGTGGTTAAGCTCACGCAGCGGACGTAACTCCACGCCCAATCGTATCAATGCACCATCCCACACCGCCCCGCCGCATGTGGAATAATAATCGTCACCACCGTCCCGCGACCCTCACACGAGCGAATTTTCATCGTTCCGCCATGCAGCTTGACGAGCGAGCGGGAAATCGCAAGACCAAGCCCCGAGCCGCCCTGGCTTTTGGCGTATTGGCTTTGCACCTGTTCGAAGGGTTGGCCGATCTTGTCGAGCGCCTGGGCGGGGATGCCGATGCCGGTGTCGGCGATGGTGAGGATCATCGCGGCTTCGTGCACATGGGTGCGCAGCGCGATACGGCCGCCCTCGCCGGTGAATTTCACGGCGTTGGAGAGCAGGTTGAGCATGATCTGCTTCATGGCGCGGCGGTCGCCCTGCATGGTGAGGCCAGCGCAGACCTTCTGCTGCACTGTGATGTTCTTCTGCTCGGCCTGAATGGCGGTGAGACGCAGCGTTTCCTCGATCAGCGGCGCGAGATCGATGGTCTCGCGGTTGATGCGCATATGGCCGGCTTCAATCTTCGACATGTCGAGAATGTCGTTGATGACGTTCAAGAGGTGTTTGCCGCTATCGTGGATATCGCGGGCATATTCGGAATATTTCGGCGAGCCGACCGGCCCGAACATCTCGTTCAGCAGGATTTCGGAAAAGCCGAGGATAGCGTTGAGCGGCGTGCGCAGCTCATGGCTCATATTGGCCAGGAACTCCGATTTCGCCCGGTTTGCCGCCTGGGCGCGCTCTTTTTCGGCGAGGTAATTGGCGTTGGCGTCCGAAAGTTCCGTCTTCTGCCGCTCCAGCTTGTGCTGCGAGGCGGAGAGATCACCAATGGTCGCCATCAGCCGGCGCTCGGAATCGCGCAGCCGTTCCTGATGGCGCTTTAAAAGGGTAATATCGGTGCCGACCGAAACGAGGCCGCCATCTCGGGTGCGGCGTTCGTTGATCTGCAGCCAGCGGTCATCGGCAAGCTGCACTTCCGTGGTGCGCGACAGGCCGGATTGGTCCGGATCGGCAACGCGACGCTCAACGACAGGGCGAGCGGCTGCAGCATAGACGGTGCTTTTTTCGGTGCCCGCAACCAGCACGCTGTCCGGCAGGCCATAGGCCTTCTGGTAATGGGTGTTGCACATCACCAGGCGATCATTCTTGTCCCACAGCACGAAGGCTTCCGAGGTGGATTCGATGGCGTCGGCAAGGCGTTGGTCGGCCTCGGCGTAGCGTTGCGCGAGGCGATGCTGTTCGGTGACGTCCATGGCGATGCCGATGACGCGCGGGCCGTTATTGGTGCGGATGACCTGGGCGCGGGCACGCAGCCAGACGTAATGGCCCTTGGCATGGCGCATGCGGAAAATCTGATCGATCTGGCGCAGGTTGCCGCAGCCGACGGCGCGGGCAAGCTCATAAAGATTGCCGTCTTCGGAATGCATCATGCGGGCAGCGTCGGAGAAGGAGAGCGGTGCGGCCTTCGGCGGCCGCCCGAGAATTTCGTAGAGTGAGCCCGACCAGAACATGCGCCGGCTGGCAAGATCGAAATCCCACAGGCCGCAGCGGCCGCGCGACAGCGCCGTTTCCACCCGCAGGTTCGATTCGGCGAAGATGTCGTCGGCGTCGCGGGCGCGTTTCACCTGCATGTAATAGGCGTAGAGCACGACAAGCAGGATGGAGGAGATGCCGGCGAACAACGTCACGTTCATGGCGATTTCGCTGCGCCAGAAGGACCGGATCGGCTGCAGCGAACGCGCCGCGATCACCATCGCGCCATCGTCGCCGAAGGGGATCATCGTCGCATAATGCTGCTGGCCATCGATATTGGTCTCGATGGTGCCGGGTGCGCCGGGGAAACGCTGCACGATGGCAATCTCGGGAAGCAGGGCGGGCAGCGAGGTGCCGACGTAAAGCAAGGCATCCTTACCGGCGCCTGCGAAGATGCGGCCATTGCTGCCGGAGAGCAGCACCATGGTGCCATCGGCAAGGCTGCCCGATGGCAAAGCGGCGACAAGGTTCGCCTCGGCGCGGGTCCGATCCTGCGTGGTGAAGACGGTGTCGTTGTTGAGAAGGGCCGCTTTGGCAGTCAGCGCCGTCAGCGCGGTGGAATGGCGGGCGGCTTCTTCCATGCGGCTATATTCGGCAACGATGCCCATCATGCGCGAGGCGGCAACGACGACGAGGAAGGCGAGGATGAGAATGGGGATCAGACGTTTCAGCAGGGTCTCGACCTGCGCCGGCGGTCGGTCGGTGCCATTCATCAAACCCATCAGGTCGCTGGAAAGCCTTTCGCCCCAGGCCGCCAGATCAGAAAATTTGGCATACGGCCGCTCATCGCCCGCAGTCGCCCGCCGCACGTTCGTCATTGTCCCGCCTTTTAGATATCCCCACTGATTCGAAGCGCCGCCGCTCGAATATCCCTAATGAATCAAATGCGATTCGCCGTGTCCAGAGGCAAAAGTTAAAAGAATTTTAACCCCTTGAACCGACTCCGTATTTTTTCGGGACGGTTTGATGCTGCTCAGGAAAAAGCGGGTTTTGTCAGCAAAATCAGTGAGCCGGAACCTCAATTCCGGCGGTGCAGGGATGTGCTCAAACGCCGTCGAAAGCATCCAGTGCAGGCCCAAGCGCACCGATCACGCTATTGCCGGCGGCGGGCAGGCCGGTCAGCACTGCGCTGATGATATCGTCGCGGCTTGCACCGCGCGCCTTGGCTTCCACCACATGAAAACCGATGCCGCTTTCCAGGCGCAGTGCGGCCAGAATGCCGATGTAGATCAGGCTCTGCGTCTTCACATCCAGCGTCGAGGCCGCACCCAGACCCTGCACGGCCTGAAACCATGCCGCCTTGTGGGCCGGGGCATCGGTCATGAAGCGCTGAAACGAGGCGCTCGCCTTCGACATGTCCGTCATCTGCCATTCCTTTCTGATCCCGGGCCTGCTTCGGCCCCTTGTGCAGCATAATGCCGCCCAATGCATGACGCCGCCTTGATGGAAATCAAGACGGCGTCATGGCGTCGATCAGGGTGGCCGTGCAGCCTCGGCGGAGGTTCAGCCCTTCAGGATGCGCCCGACAATATCGCTTACATCCGTCGAGAGGCCCTTTGCCTCGGCAATGGTCGAAAGCGCGGCTTTCGCGTGTTCGGCACGGCTTGCCTCCAGCGACCGCCAGGAACGCATGGAGGTGAGGATGCGCGCGGCAAGCTGTGGATTGCGTTTGTCGATGGCGACGATTTGCTCGGCAAGGAAGCGATAGGCCGCGCCATCCGCACGGTGGAAACCGGTGGGGTTTGAGAAGGCGAGAGTGCCGACCAGCGAACGCACCCGGTTCGGATTGGTGGCGATGAAATGTTTCGATTTCATCAGCGTCTTGATGCGGTCAAGCGCCCCGTCGCCGGGGATGGCGGCCTGCAGCGAGAACCACTTGTCAAGAACGAGCGCATTGTCGGCAAAGCGCGTTTCGAAGGCGACGAGTGCTTCCTTCGTCTCGGCGCTATCAGGGAAACGCTGGGTCAGGACGCTGAGCGCATGTGCGAGATCGGTCATGTTGGTGGCGTCGGCATAGGCCTTCGCCGCCCGCTCCGGTGTTCCCTCGGCATAGGCGAGGAAACTCAGGGCGCCGTTTCGCAACGAACGGCGTCCGGCGCTGTCGGCGTCGGGGCTGTAGGCCTCGGCATTGGCAGCACTATCGGCAAGCCGTCGCAGCGTCTCGAGGCCGGTCGTGGCAATGGCCTTGATTGTGGCATTGCGCGCCTTGTGGATGGCGTCGGGATCGGTGTTGCCGCCGAGTTCGCGGGCGATATCCGTTTCGCTCGGCAGGGCAAGCGCCTGCGCCCGGAACGCCGGCTCAAGCGTATCGTCACCGATGATTTCGATGAGCGTGGTAGAGAGCGCCGCATCCGTCTGTATCTCTTCACCGTTCTGCACCGCCTTGGTGGCGGCAATCAGCGCCGGCAGGGCAAGATCGGTCAGCGCCTGGAAACGAGCGAACATGTCGGTTTCATGCCGGGCGATCTGCACCAGATCATCGGCATTCTGTTCGAAATCCAGATTGATCGGTGCCGAAAAACTGCGGTTGATCGACAGCACCGGCCGCGAGGAAATGCCGGAGAAGGAGAAGGTCTGGTTGCGCTCAGTCAGATGCAGCACGCCATCGCGATACTCGCCGCCTTCGACGGCCTGCGGTTCGGCGATCTGGCCGTTATCAAGGATCAGCGCCAGCGAGAGCGGAATGTGGCGCGGGTGCTTCACCGACTGGCCGGGCGTTGGTGCCACGGTCTGTTCCAGCGTCAGGCTGAAAGTGGCCTTGCCGGCATCGTAAGCGGACGACACGGAGACCAGCGGCGTGCCGGCCTCGGTGTACCATAGTGAAAACTGCGAGAGATCGCGACCGCTGGCATCGGCAAAACTCTTGACGAAATCCTCGACGGTTGCCGCTTCGCCATCATGGCGCTCGAAATAGAGGTCCATGCCCTTCTTGAAGTCTTCAGCGCCAAGAATGGTGGCGATCATGCGGGTGACTTCGGCACCCTTCTCATAAACGGTCGTCGTGTAGAAATTGTTGATTTCGCGATAGGTATCCGGGCGCGGCGGATGCGCCAGCGGACCGGAATCCTCCGGGAACTGCTCCGATTTCAGGTGACGTACATCGGCGATACGCTTGACCGGACGCGAGCGCATGTCGGCGGAAAATTCCTGATCGCGATAAACAGTCAGGCCTTCCTTCAGGCAGAGCTGGAACCAGTCGCGGCAGGTGATGCGATTGCCCGTCCAGTTGTGGAAATATTCATGCGCGATGATACGCTCGATATTGGCGTAGTCCGCATCGGAGGCAGTTTCCGGGTCGGCCAGCACGAATTTGTCGTTGAAGACGTTGAGACCCTTGTTCTCCATCGCGCCCATGTTGAAATCGGATACGGCGACGATCATGAAGATATCGAGGTCGTATTCGCGTCCGAAGCGCTCTTCGTCCCATGTCATCGAACGTTTCAGCGCATCCATGGCATAGGCCGCGCGCGGCTCCTTGCCGTGCTCGACATAAATCTTCAACGCAACGTCGCGACCGGACATGGTGGTAAAGGTGTCTTCCACCACGCCGAGATCACCGGCAACCAGCGCAAAGAGATAGCTAGGCTTCGGATGCGGATCGAACCAGGCCGCGAAATGACGGCCTTCGTCGTAATTGCCGCCGCCGAGGAAATTGCCGTTCGAAAGCAGTAGCGGATTGCCTTCCTTCGCCGCGATGATCGTCACCGTATAGGGCGCCAGAACATCCGGGCGGTCAGGGAAATAGGTGATGCGGCGGAAACCTTCCGCCTCGCATTGGGTGCAATAAACGCCATTGGTGCGATAAAGCCCCATCAGCTGCGTATTCACCTGCGGGTTGATGTAATTGGTGACGCAGATCTCGAAGGGAGATTCGGCCGGCAGGTCGCGGATGGTCAGGCTATCGGGCGTCGCCTCATATTGACCGGCGGGAAGTTCCACCTGGTCGAGCAGCAGGCCGGAAAGCGTCAACTCGTCGCCATCGAGAACCAGCGGTGCCTGCCGCTCAGCACCTTCGCGCCGGTGAAAGATCAGACGGGCTTCGACCTTGGTATTCTTGGGGTCGAGTTCGAAGGTGAGATCCACCCGCTCCAGAACGAAATCGGTGGGGCGGTAATCTGCCAGGTGAACGATCTGGCCCGTGTCTGTTCGCATGACTATCCCTGAATAACTTGGCGTGGTCTTCCCGGCATCATGTCGTCATAAGGCCCGGATGTAAAATAGGTGGAGTATTGGTCACGTTCATGTGCGCATCGGAGGACATTCTGTCCCGCCATGGAAGGCTTCGTCGGCCCCGCAGACGATCCTCCCGCCGCCGGACTTCAGGACCATCGCAGCAAATGTTGAACGATTGCTGAAATTATATTTTATTTTCTTCAAATTTTAGCGCGTGTCGCTTTTGGTTTGTGATCATTTCCGCAGCCGCGGAAACAATCCCTCTCCAGATCAACCGAATTCACGGGTAAATCACATTTTTTGTTGTAAAGCGCCGTGGGAATGCTCTAGCCTTGAACAAATCCAATTCCCCTGCGTCATCCTTCCCGCATGAAAAATCTCCCGATGGCGTGTTTGCGCAGCCGATATGAGTAACTGCCAATGAACGCCGAACCGATGAATCCCTTTCGCGGGATTAGCATGAAGCTGATTTCGGTCGGCTTCTTTCTTGTCATGCAGACCTGTATCAAGGCCGCAGGTGATGTGCCGGCCGGCCAGATCACCTTCTTCCGCTCCGCCTTCGCCATTCTGCCCATTGTCGTTTATCTCGCCTGGCTGCACGCGCTGGCAAGCGCGCTGCACACCAACAATCTTCTCGGCCATTTCAAACGCGGTTTTCTCGGCATTCTTTCCATGGTCTGCGGCTTTTACGGGCTGACCATGCTGCCGCTGCCGGAATTCATCGCCATCGGTTATGCCTCACCGCTGCTTGCCGTCGTTTTCGCCGCCTTCATCCTGCGTGAGAAGGTGCGCATCTATCGCTGGAGTGCTGTCTTCGTTGGCATGATGGGCGTGCTGGTCATTCTGTGGCCGAAGATGACGCTTCTGCGGGAGGGCGGCTTTGCCGCGGGCGAGGGGCTGGGCGCCATTGCCGTGCTGTGCGGCGCAGCACTCGGCGGACTGGCGATGATCCAGGTGCGGCAGCTGGTGGAAACGGAAAAGACCCCGACCATCGTCCTCTATTTTTCGCTGACCGCCACGTTGTTATCGCTGATCAGCGTGCCATTGGGCTGGAACTCGCTGACGATGACACAGGCCGTGCTGTTGATCACCAGCGGCATCTGCGGCGGCGTCGCGCAAATCTTCCTGACGGAAAGTTATCGCCACGCGGAAGTCTCTGTCATCGCGCCCTTCGAATACAGCTCCATCGTTTTCGGGATCGCTGTTTCCTACATTCTGTTCGGAGATATTCCCACGCTGACGATGCTTATCGGCACGGCGATCGTGATTCTCGCCGGCATCTTCATCATCTTCCGCGAGCATCAACTGGGTTTGGCGAGACGCGCGGCCCGCAAGGCCTCGACGCCGCAGGGGTGATGTTGCAGCTCCCGTGGTATGTTAAGTCGGCGTTGGTGGCGTAAGAACATGCGGCATGACGCATCTCTCGTCGTCCCGTCGAAAGCACCCAAAAAAGCAAAAGGCGCCTTCCCGAAGAAAGACGCCAGCGCGCAATCATATCTATGGGCCAGTGTTAAACTGGCCTGAGAGCATCTCAGCGCTCGCGGAAATCCGCAAAGACTGCCGAGGGACGCGTCACGCGGACCTGCTGCATGGCAGCGCGTGCGGTCATCTGTTCGTTAGCGGCTGCGCCGAAACGATGGTAACCCTGACTGGAGCGAGGGCCGAGGCCCGCCAGGCGGAGCGTTTCAAAGCCGGAATGTACCGGACGGAAGCGAGTGGTCATTGCCTTGGTTCCTTTAACCGAATTCCTCCCAAGACACGTCCGATATATCGCAGCGCAGCATGGATTCGGCAAGCGGACCAAATGCGCCGCTGTTATGCGTAATGCGCATGGCTTTTTTCATAATTCATTTACATTGACCAGGAATGAGGCAGTCAGCCTTCAGTAATCTTTGCCTGAAAAGCCAATAAATCCTGCCATGCCAGGGACTTGCTGGCCGGCGCGTTCAACAGTTCCTGCGGATGCAGGCTTGCGAGCGCCGGCACAATCAGGTGTCCGGCTGCGACATCACGCCACTGTCCGCGCATCGTATGGATCGTGCCGGTGCCGCCAAAGAAGAAACGAGCGGTGAAGTTGCCGAGAAGCAACAGGTGTTTCGGCTCGGCAAGCGCGATCTGACGCTCGATGAAGGGGCGGCAGATATCCATTTCGGCCTGAGTCGGCGGGCGGTTGCCCGGTGGCCGCCACGGCACGACGTTGCCGAGCATGATGGCGCTGCGCTCAAGCCCGATGGCTGCCAGCATGCGCTCGAGCAGCAACCCCGTCTTGCCGGCAAAGGGCGTGCCCTCGCGGTCGTCATCGGCGTCCGGCATGGGGCCGATGACCATGATGGCGGAGGCGGGATCGCCCTCGGTGAAAATCGTATTGCGCGCGCTGTTCTTGAGGTTGCAGCCGTTGAAACCCTCAAGCGCGGTTTTCAGCTCGCCGAGTGAGCGCGCGCTTTCCGCCGCAAAACGCGCGGCCGCCACGGCCTGTTCGTCCGGCATGGCGACATTCTGCTGGATGGCGGGGGCCACCGGCGTGCTGCGCGTCGCCGCCTGCCGCTGAGGCGCATCGGCACGGCGTTCCGCCGGCCTTTCCATCTGGCGTGAGGCCTCGGGCACCTCCCGCGCAGGCGCGGATCGGGCCGGGCGGGCCTCGGCGAATTCGGCGAAACGATCGACCGGGGTCTCTTCCAGCAGCCAGTCCACGCCCGCATCCGCATGGAAATGCAGTAGGGCGGCGAGTTCGGCCGGGGAGAGGTCGTGAGCGGCGATCATGGGCGGAAATTACCCCATGTTCCCCGCCCGGGGAACCCGCAAATCACACTGTCCAGCGCTGAATATCGTCGCTTTCGCCGATCATGGCGAGACCATGCGCAATCGAGAGCAGCTCGCCGCCGCTTTCGATCCGGTCGGCGTCGAAACGGCGGGTGAAAAGCTCGCGCACGGCCGGCACGAAGGAGGTGCCGCCGGTCAGGAACACCTTGTCGATGGCTTCGGGCGCGACTTTTGTTTTTTCCAGAACCTCGTCGAGCGCTTCTTCTATCTTGGCGAGGTCTTCGGCGATCCAATTGTTGAAATCGCTGCGCTTCACCATCTTGCGCCCGGCCTTGCCCAATGGTGCGAAGTTGAATTCCGCTTCTTCCGCCGAGGAGAGCGCCATCTTGGTGGCGGAAATCGCCTGATAGAGCGGGTAACCCTCGTCATGTTCGACGAGATCGATGAAGAGTTCGAGCTTTTCCGGCTCCAGCGCCGAGCGCACCAGCGATTTGAGGTCTGTGAATTCCTTCGAGGTCTTGAAGATCGACAGCTGGTTCCAGCGGCCGAAATTCACGTAATAGCCGGAGGGCACATCCAGCACCTTGTCGAAGCTCTTGAACTTGCTGCCCTTGCCGATCTCAGGCGAGACCAGATTGTCGATCATGCGGAAGTCGAAATGATCGCCCGCGACGCCAACGCCGGAATGGCCGATGGGGGTGGCGGAAAGCTTGCCGGCATGGGTTTCGAAGCGGATTAGCGAATAGTCCGTCGTGCCGCCGCCGAAATCCGCCACCAGCACATTGGCATCCTTCTTCAGGCTCTGGGCGAAATAATAGGCGGCCGCCACTGGTTCGTAGACATAGTGGATTTCCGGGAAACCGGCGCGGGTGAGCGCCTCGTTGTAACGGGCGAGCGCCAGCGCCTCATCCGGATTGCTGCCGGCGAAACGCACCGGCCGGCCGGCGATGACTGTGGAGACGTCTCCCGGCCATTCCTCGCCCGCATAGGTCTTCAGCTTGCGCAGGAACACGTCCATCAGGTCTTCGAAGCTCTGGCGCTTGGCGAAGATCAGCGTACCCTGAAACAGCGGCGAGGCCGCAAATGTCTTGATCGACTGCAGGAAACGGCAATCGCCGGCATTGTCGATGAATTGCCGGATGGCGGCATGGCCGGCTTCCACATGCAGGGCGGCCGCACCGAGGCCGGCATCCTTCATGAAGGAGAGCGCCGTGCGCATGCTGTCATCCGTGCCCGCGCTGCTGGTGAAGCGCATGGAACGGCTGGCGCCGCCCGTGTCGGAAAGAGCCATGACCGTGTTGGTCGTGCCGAAATCGAGGCCGAGAGCCCGCTTTTGCGTCATCGCCATATCCTTGTTGCCGATAGAAGAACCCACCCGGCCCTTGGGCGGCCCGGCGTGAGGATAAGGGATGCCTTTGGCACCCCGATGTCAGAGGAGGGCGGTTGATTGCACAAGGCCGACGGAATGGCAAGCGCCGCCTATTGTTTTTGAGCCATGCGCCTCGTCGCATGAGCTCTCACATGCGGACAGCTACGGCGCATGGTGAACAGGATGTTTATGCCGGAATGAAAGAACGGTGTAGTTTTCGGAAATACTTTTAGGATTTTGCTGTTAGGTAGGGCTGGAGCGTAAAATGTACTTCAGTCGATACGACGTTATTTTGGAATATGAATATTTTATCAAAAAAATTGGTGTCGTACCATTGCCGTCCGTATGGTTCCGTCTTGTCGTAGTCTTGGAAATTCGATGTCTCACCAGATCAGCCAACACGCCGTGAATGACGCGCTACCCGGGCATATCGGTCTCATTCAAGGTGATATGGACGTTTTCATCCAACAGCTCATGAGCCTCATGGAAGCATCGCAGCAGGGCTATGCGCTGTTTGACGGGCATGACGAGATGCGTTTTGCCAACAGTGCCTTCCGCACCGCGCTCGGCGTCGGCCCGAATGTGTTTCCGAGCTGGGTGGACCTGATGCGCAGCGGTTACCAGACCGCAACCGGCACGGCCATAGAGACGTCGGATTTCGAATTGTGGCTGCGCTCGGCAAAGACGCGGCGTGGCAAACTGCCTTTTCGCACCATCGAAACCAGCCTCAAGGACGGCCGGTGGATGCTGACGACCGAAACGACGTTGCCGGGCGGCTGGATGCTTTGCGTCATAACCGATGTATCCGAACTCGGCGTCGAATTGCGCGATCTGCGCCAGGAGCGGGACCGGGCGCTGAAATCCGCCTTGAGCGATGAGCTGACCGGCCTCGGCAACCGCCGTTACGCCATGGACACTCTCAACCATCTGCTGGGCCCGAACAAGGCGCAGGCGCTCGCCGTCATCATCATGGATATCGACCATTTCAAGAGCGTCAACGACCGCTTCGGCCATGCCTATGGCGATCTCGTGCTGAAGGATTTCGCGGCGCGGCTGTCTTCAACTGCCGGCCGTGACGACCTTCTCGGGAGAATCGGCGGCGAAGAGTTTCTGCTGGTGCTCAGCGGCGCGCGCATGCACAGCGCCGAAACGCTGATGCGCCAGCTTCAGTTGTCTCTGGCCGATGCCGCGCCGCTGCCTGACAGGCCCGAATTTCGCTACAGCTGTTCGGCCGGCATTGCCTATGCCAGTCCCGGTGAAAGCGCCAGCGATGTGCTGCGCCACGCCGATACAGCACTTTATGAGGCGAAGAATACCGGACGGAACCGTTACGTCGTTTATGGAACGGCTCCGTAATGCCGCTTGAGGCTGCCGGCGTTCAGTTCGACTTCGCCGCGCCGCCATCCACCCGCAGCATCGTGCCGGTAATATAGCTTGCCGGTGCCGAGCACAGGAAAGCGCCGGCGGCGGCGAATTCTTCCACCGTGCCGAGACGGCCGGCGGGAATGCCCTTGACGGAAGCCTCGCGGATTTCCTCGATGCTTTTGCCGAGACGCTTGGCATTGGCGCCATCCAGCTCGTCGATGCGGTCGGTGTGGATGCGGCCGGGCAGCAGCAGGTTGGAGGTGATGCCGAAGGAGGCGACTTCTGAGGACAGAGTCTTGCTCCAGCCGACGAGCGCGCCGCGCAGCGTGTTGGAAAGGGCGAGATTGGGGATCGGTTCGAACACGCCTGACGAGGCGACGGTGAGGATGCGGCCGAACCCCTGTTCTTTCATCTGCGGCAACAGCGCATTGGTCAGCGTGATGACCCGCAGCACCATGGACTGGAAAAAAGTGTCGAGCTTGTCGACCGTCATGTCCTGTGCGAGGCCGGGCGTTGGACCACCGGTATTGTTGACGAGAATATCGATGCCGCCGAGCTTGTCGTTGACGGCCTGAACCATGGCTTCGACGAAATTATCCTCGGCAAGATCGCCCCACACCCAGTCGGCCTTGCCCTTGCCGAGCGCATTGATCGCCTTGCAATTTTCCGCCAGCTTTTCACCGCTTCGGCCAACCAGAAGGACGTTTGCGCCTTCTTTCGCCAGCGCGGTCGCAATGCCCAGCCCAAGGCCGCGAGAGGAGGCGAGAACGAGGGCGCGTTTGCCGGAAATGCCGAAATCCATGGAGTTTGTCCTGTCTTGTGAGTGCCGTATGTGGTGTTTATAGAGCATTTCCAGGAAAAGTGGACCCCGGTTTTCCGTCCGGAAATGCAACAAAACAAAGAGTTAGAGATTTTTCGCCACTCGCAGAAAAGCGAAAGCCTCTATAAGGCGGCGTCCGCCTTTGAAGGTCGAATACACGTCATGACAGAACAATCCCTGCTGAAATTCTCCATTGCCGTCACGGTTCTGCTGGCGCTGTTCGGCATTGGCGCGGGCCTGTTTTCCGGCTCTTTCGCGGTTGTTTTCGACGGCGTTTATGCGCTGACCGATGCTTTCATGACGGTGCTGGCGCTGCTTGTCGCGCGGCTGATCGCCGCTTCCGCCGCGCCCAAACCCGGCGGCCGGCTGGTGGAGCGTTTCACCATGGGCTTCTGGCATCTGGAGCCGATGGTGCTCGGGCTTAACGGCACGCTCCTGATGGGGGCGGCGATCTACGCCCTCATCAACGCCGTCGACAGCCTGATGGATGGCGGCAGATCGATCGAGTTCGACTACGCCATCGTCGTCACCTTCGTCAGCTTCGCCGTCTCACTTGCCATGGCATGGTTCGTCAAACGGCAGAACCGCCGGCTGAAATCCGCATTCGTGGCGCTGGATGCCAAAAGCTGGCTGATGAGCGCGCTTCTAAGCATGGCGCTCTTCGTCGCCTTCGCCGTGGGTTACGGGCTCACGGGAACGGCGCAGGCATGGCTTGCACCCTATATCGACCCTGCCGTGCTGGCGCTGGTCTGCCTCGTCATCATCCCCATGCCGCTCGGCAATGTGAAACAGGCGCTGGCTGACATCCTTCTGGTGACCCCGCTGGAATTCAAGCAGCATGTGGACCGGGTGGCGGTCGAGACGGTGGAGAAATTCGGTTTC